>DATFDO010000328.1:0-4597 GCA_035252045.1 Pseudonocardiaceae bacterium | reverse complement strand
TGCTCAACGCCACCGGCTTCGGGGACATCCCCGGCGCCCGGCTGGTATGGACTGCCGTGGCGGTAACAGCGTCGATCACCGGCATGTGGCTGGTGTTCCTCTGGGTGATCGCCCGGCTGCCGCGCCAGCCGGTACCGCTGCGCAGGGCGATTCGCGCTGCCTGGGTCGGGGCGATCGGTTTCGAGATCCTCAAGCAGGCCTTCGCCGTCTACCTCGACAGCGTCACGGCCAGCCCCACCGGCAAGTTGTTCGGCCCGGTGATCGGCTTGATGGTGTTCGCCTACTTCGTCTCCCGGTTCCTGCTGTTCCTCACCGCCTGGGCAGCAGTCATCCGCCAGGTGCCCGACATCCCCGCCCAGCGCCGCCCCTCCACCGTGGTCGCATCCCGCCCGGACGTGCGCCAGACTCCCTGAGGACAACAGGGTGGTGACGGGGTTTTTCCCCGATACGCCCGCCCTGGAGCAAGGTGTGTACTGGGAGGCAGGTGCGTCACAGATGAGGAGACCGGTATGCAGACCCTGATCAAGGTGCTCGGCATCGTTGCGTTGATCTGGATCGGGTTCACGGTGCTGGGCTGGGTGCTGGGTTTGGCATTCTGGCTGCTGAAGTGGGCACTGGTGATCGGCGTCGTGGTTCTGATCGGCTCGGCTGCGTACAGCGCACTGAAGGGAAAGCAGGACCGCAAGGCCCTGCGTTAAGTGATCTCGGGTTCAGCCAGCAGTAACCGGCGCAGCAGGTGCATCGCGCTGGTCACCGCCCGGTTGCGGATCTCGGCGCGATCGCCGGGCAATACCGGGTCGCCGGCGAGTGCCGCGCCGTCGCTGGTGGTTACGCACAGGCATACATAGCCGACGGGTTTGGCGTCGGTGCCGCCATCCGGGCCGGCGACGCCGGTGATCCCCACTCCGACCCCGGCTGCGAAGCGAGCCCACGCTCCGTCCGCCATCGCCCGCGCCACCTGCGGTGACACCGCTCCATACTGATCGATCAGCGTCGCTGGCACCCCGAGCAGTTGCGTCTTGGCCTCGTTGGAGTAGGCCACCACGCCGCCGGCGACGTACTCCGACGACCCCGGCAGGTCGGTGAGCCGGGCGGCCAGCAACCCGCCGGTGCACGACTCCGCCAGCCCGATCCGCCGACTCTGCAGCAGGCGGGCAACCTGCTCGTCCAGCGACGTCCCGTCGGTGGAGAACAGGTATCGGGCGTGCCGGGTGCGGATCGCCTCGACCAACGCGTCGCGGGTCGCATCGGCACCGGGCCGATGCCTGATGTCGATCACCAGCTCGGCACGCCGCAGGCAGGTGGTGATCTCCAGCGGTGTCAGGTCAAGCTCCTCGCCTACCTCCCGCAACGTCACCGCGATCTGCGATTCGGGTAGACCGAACAACCGCAGCTGCGCGAACTCGAACGGCTTGGTGCGCGACAGCACCTTCCGAACGGGCGGGGTGGCCAGCGCCGCGCGCCACATCTGCTGCAGCTCGCGCGGAGGTCCGGGCAACACGACCACCAGCGGCCCGCCGTCGACCGGCACCACCAACCCGGGAGCCGTGCCCACCGGGTCTAGCGGCGTGGCTGTCCGGGGCACCATCGCCTGCTTGCGATTGGCCGCCCGCAGCCCCTCGGCATCGAAAACCGATAAGTGGCGAAACCGGGCCAGGATGGCGGCGATCTGCTGCTCCATCGCCTCGTCGAGCTCCAGCGCCACCCCGGCGAAGGCGGCAACCACCTCCGCCGTCATATCATCCGCGGTCGGTCCCAGGCCACCGCTGGTGACGATCAAATCCACCCGCTGATCAGCCAGAAAATGCAACGCTGCGGCCAGATCGGCCGGCCGGTCACCGACGCAGATCAGGTGCGCCACCTCGACGCCCAGCTCACCCAGCCGCTGCGCCAGCCACGGCCCGTTGCGGTCCGTGATCAGACCGCTGAGCAGCTCGGTTCCGGTGATCACAAGGCCCGCGCGCACGTTACTCACGAGACGCCACGCTAGCGCGGCAGGCATGCTTGCTGCCGGGAGGCCATCATGCGACTTCGGCGTACCACCACCGCTGGCTCCCCGGACGCCAGCGCGCCGGCCTTGATCGGCGTCGACGACCTCAAGACCCCATGGTGGGCGCAGGCTGCCGAGACGGTGGCCAGCTCGGGCACCGTGCTCGGCGGATTGCTCTACGCCGGCGTCATGCCGCTGGCACTGGCCGGCGCGGCCGCAGTGGCCATGCGCACCGCGTCCACCGCGGTGTCGAGGACGGTGTTCTCCGCCAACCGGCTGTTCGAGCACAGCTTCTACCTCGACATGCTGACCAGCTGCCTGACCCAGGCTCGCGGTTATCACCGGCCGGTGGCCGTGCAGCAACTGCCGCCGGAGCCGCAGCTCATCGAATTACGTGAGGTGTCGTTCAGCTACCCCGGGGCCAAGGAGCCCGCCTTGCACGGAGTGAGCCTGAAGATCCGGCGCGGACAGGTCATCGCGCTGGTCGGGGAGAACGGCTCCGGTAAGACCACGTTGGCGAAAGTGATAACCGGGTTGTACCTGCCCGATCAGGGCATGGTGAGCTGGGACGGAGTCGACATCGCCGGTGTCGATCAGCGGGCCTTGCACTCCCAGGTCGCGGTCGTCCTGCAGGACCCCATCGAGTGGCCGATGACCGCCGAGAACAATGTCCGCATCGGCCGCCTGGAACGCCCTGATCCCGACGGTGCCGTGCTCAGTGCCGCCGCCGCGGACTCGGGCACCGATGCGGTGATCGCGGAGCTTCCTGATGGGTGGAATAGCGTGCTGTCCCGGGAGTTCCAGAACGGATGCGACCTGTCCGGTGGCCAGTGGCAGCGTTTCAGCGTGGCCCGTGGCCTGTACCGGGATGCGCCGTTGCTGATCGCGGACGAGCCCACCGCGGCCATGGACGCCCGAGCCGAGCATGCGGTGTTCCAGTCCCTGCAGTCGCTGCGCCGCGCTCATGAAGGCAACGGCAGCCGCGCTGGACCGGCCAGGACAACGGTGCTGATCACGCACCGGCTGGCCAATGTCCGCCACGCCGACCAGATCGTCGTGCTGCACCACGGCCGGGTCATCGAGCAGGGCACTCACGAGGAGCTGATGGTCCGCGGCGGAGGGTACGCGGAGCTGTTCACGCTGCAAGCCCGCGCCTACCTCGACGACACCGAGGGATTCGATTACTCGCAGAACGGGCCTCCGACGAATCGATCCACGTCGGTGACCGACGGGGGAGGTAGCTTATCTGTGTAGCGTTCGGCATCGTCTTGCGGCCGATATCCCAATGCGTGCGCTTCGGCCAACGAGAATCGATTACGGGTATTCGCAGAGACCCCCCACAGCACCCGGAATCCGGGATCAGGCGCGCTCAGCAATGCTTCCATCAGCCTGGCGCAATCGTCGGGTGACAGCCACATCGACAGCATCCGGTGATTGCGCGGTCGGTCGATGCAGGCGCCGATCCGGACGCACAGCACGTTCATGCCGTGCCGGTCGTGGTACAAGCTGCCCAGCGCTTCGTTCGTTGCTTTGCTGACGCCGTAGAAGGTATCCGGGCGGGGAAACACGTAGTCCGGCACGAGCCCCTCGGAGTACGGATGGAAGCCGACCGCGTGGTTACTGCTGGCCAGGATCACCCGCGGGCTGCCGGCTCGCCGAGCCGCTTCCAGCACCGTGTAGGTGCCGTGGATATTGGCGTGCAGGATCCGGTCCCACTCGGCCTCCGAGGCGATCCCGCCGAGATGGATGACCGCATCGACGTCCTGGGCGGCGTGCTGTATCGCGTCGAGATCGGTGATGTCTGCTATGACCGTCTCGATCCGCTCGCCGGGTTGCGGGTGGGGTATCGGCGCGATATCGAGCAGCCGCAGAACACGGTGCGGCCTGGCCATCCGGGGCCGCAGCATCGTGCCGATACTGCCGGCTGCTCCGGTGATGAGTATCCGTTCGGTCATGTATCGATTCCGATGTGCTCGCCCTCGTCGGGATCGGTGGGCAGGGGATGGGTGAGGTAATTCAGCGCGCGGTCAGCGCAGTCGGGCAGCGGCCGGCCGGTATCCAGGCGCAGTTTCGGTTCCGGGATCGGATCGGAGGTGACTCGCAGCCACCGGTACAACCCGATATCGCGGTTGGCAGCCAGGTGCGCGCTGCGGCCGCCGCCCGCCCGCAGGCGCTGCTCGACGGTGGCGTCCGCGCACACGCACTCGATCAGCCGCAACGGTTGCCGGGTGCGAGCCGCGAACCGCCGCACCTGGGTGATCTGGTACCCGCGCGAGCAGGTCCGGCCGTCGAGGATGACGACGCAGCCGGGCGTGTGGCGAAGCTGCCATGCCGCGGTACGCAACATCATGACCACGCAAAAATCGTCCTGTTCGCGGGTATAAAGGGTGTGGTCGGGACCGAACAGGGCGTGCCTGATCCGATCCTTGTCCAGCAACAGCGCATGGTTACCCAGCCGGCGGGCGAGTTCGGCGGCCAGCGAGCTTTTACCAGTACCCGGTAGGCCGGCCAGCTGAACGAGCAACGCCGTACCCGGGTCTCAGCGGTGCCGCTGGCGAGCGGTCAGGGCGAGCAGTACGCCGAGGACGGAGACCGCCAGGCCGACCC
>DATFDO010000327.1:0-3362 GCA_035252045.1 Pseudonocardiaceae bacterium | reverse complement strand
CGGGCCGGCACACCGTCGAAGTCCTGCTCCTGACCGACGCGAAGCCGCACCGGGGCGATCTCGCCCAGACCGGCGAGCATCGGCTGGATCAGCGAGCGCACTCCGGTGACCACTACCTGCAACGGGGCGGCGTCTTCTTGGGGGTGGGCCAGCCGGCGCAGCACCGCGAGCCGCCGGCCCACCGTGTCGGCCCGGGGAGACAGCCGCTCGTGCGGCAGCGTCTCCCAGGAGGGCAGCTCGGCGACCACCCCGGCGCCCAGCACGTCGGCCAGTTCAGAGGTCAGCTCGCCGGCCTCCCGGTCGGTGGCGGTGACGGCCAGCACCGGATGCCCGGCGTTGGCCAGCGCAGCCACCGCCAACGGGCGGGTGGCCGTGGGGCCCTCCAGCTCCAGCTCGGGATCAGTGGCCCGGGCGAGCAGCTCGCGCAGTGACGGTTCCGGAAGTACGGCCTCGAGCAGGCCGGACAGATGAGCTGATGTGGTTGGTAGCGTGGTCGCTACAGGCACCGTGGTGGACCTTTCAGGCACAGATGTCCTCGACGCAGAACAGGCCCCTACCAGCACGCCGACCGAGCGCACGGGGGTCGTGCACACCACGATACCGACCGGCCTCCTCGTCCGATCACCCAGGGCTGGTAGCGGTTAGCGGCCACACCGGGCGGGGTTGGTAGTCCTTGAAGAGCAGGTTACGTGCCGGGGGCGGGCGATATTGGTAATCGTAGAGCTATGGCGCGTTGTATGCTGAATTCGGCTAATCGATTATATCGGCTTATTTCGTGACGTATGATTATCCGACCAGAAATACTTTAACTGTGGGGTGGGGATATTGACGGCCGCTGGGGGGGCGGGCGGATTCGGACAATCCGGTCGATCCGAGACGAAAAGCATTGTGCTTGGCGACGATCATGCAGTATTCGTGGAGTCGCTGGTATCGGTGCTGACTAGCCAGGGATTCCGAGTACCGGCGGTGGCCCGCAGCCTCGCCGGGACGATTGAGGCGATCCGTCATCACCAGCCCGACATCTGCCTGCTGGCCCGTCGTTTTTCCGATGGCGACGGGGTCAGCTCGATCGGCCTGATCAATACGGTGAGCCCGGCCACGCGGATCCTCATTCTCGCAGCAGACCGTGATGCCGAAGCGATGCGCCAGGCCGTCCGATTAGGTGCCGCCGGATACCTGCACAAGACCAGCGGTGTCCGCAAGCTGGTCAATGCACTGGAGCGGGTGATCGATGGCGCAGTGGTGCTGGATGCACCTCGAGCGAGTACGGCTCGATCCGACGTCTCCGAGGCCCGCCGGCTGGCGGCTCACCTGACCGCTCGGGAACGAGAGTGTCTCGCGCTGCTCGTCGAAGGCCTCGACACCCCGGCCATGACGCTTCGGCTCGGCGTGTCGACCACCACGGTACGAAGCCATGTGCAGGCGCTGCTGACCAAACTCGGAGTGCACTCCCGGCTTGAGGCCGCCACCTTCGCGGTGCGCTACGACCTCGTCGATCATGACCAGCGTGGCGCGGAGAGCCGCACGAGGACGGGCTAGCCATGACGGGCACCACACCGTCGCGCACGGTTCACAGTGTGCTGCCGGTGATCCCGGTCCGGGTGCTGCTGGTCGACGACCAGCAGTTGCTGATCGAGGCGCTTGCGGCCAAGTTGTCGACGGAACCCGACATCGTGGTGGTCGGACACTGCACGACGCGCGATCCGGACCCTGGCGGGCTGGCCGCGGTGGCGCGCCCGGATGTCATCACCATCGAGGTGGCGCAGGCCCGCGATGCCGCCGCGCTGCTCGCGATGTTCCGCACCGCGTGGCCCGCCGCCCGATTCGTGGTGCTCACCGCGAGCCGTGACCCTGATCAGGCGGTTCAAGCCGCGCGGGCGGGGGCCGACGGTTGGGTGTCGAAAGAGTCCTCCATCGACGTGCTCACCTCCGCGTTGCGCTGCGCCAGCCAGGGACACGCCTGCTTTCCTCCCGAACACCTGGGTCACGTGCTAACACAGTTGCGGGCCGATGTCGGGCGGGCGCAGCGCCGGGACGGACCGCTGGAGGTGCTGACCCCGCGGGAACGCGACGTGCTGATGTGCTTGGCACAGGGCCGCGGGCCGGCCGAGATCGCCGATGAGCTCGGGGTCTCGGCACACACCGTGCGCACGCACACAAACAAGATCTTCGCGAAATTGGGCGTGCACAGCCGGCTCGAGGCCGTCACCCTGGCGCGCGAGGCGCTGCGCCAGGCGCGCCACTACCCGCCGGGCACACCTCATGAATCCGGCGTACCTATCGTCATCCCGGCGCAGGAGCCTCTCTTGCGCGCCGGGTCGTAGCGTCGGCTCACACCATGAGTGAAGCGATCCACGACATCCGGTCACCAGAGTTGCCCGGTCCGCACGGGAACCGCCGCCTGCCGCCAGTGTTGATGTACCACTCGGTGGCGCCCTACGAGCAGGACCCGTACCTGGTGACCGTGCACCCCGCCCGGTTCGAGCAGCAGCTGGCCTGGCTGCACCGGCGCGGGCTGCGGGGCACCTCGATGCGCGAGCTGCTGGCAGCGCGGCGAGCCGGCACCGACCGGGGCCTGGTCGGGTTGACCTTCGACGACGGCTACGCCGACTTCGGTGAGCATGTGCTGCCCGCGCTGGCCCGCTTCGGCTTCACCGCGACCGTGTTCGTGATCAGTGATCTGCTTGGCGGGTCCAACACGTGGGACATGGCAGGTCCTCGCAAGCCCCTGATGACGATTGATCAGATCCGTCAGGTGGCCCGGCTAGGAATGGAGATCGGCTCGCACTCCCGGCGGCATGTGTCGCTGACGTCGCCATGCGACCTCATCGGTGAGGTGTCCGAGAGCCGCACGATCCTGGAGGACCTGACCGGAGAGCAGGTCACCGGCTTCTGTTACCCCTACGGGCACCTCAACGCGCTGGCCGTGGACGCCGTGCGCGCCGCCGGCTACCACTACGGCTGCGCAATCTGGCGCTGCGCGCTGACCGGTCTGCATGCCCTGCCGCGCACCTATATCGGCGACCGCGACGGTGCGCTGCGGTTGCGTGCCAAGTGGTACCGGCAGCGTTGTCACCGCCGATGATTTCGCTGAACGTGTTGCACGCGGTCCAGCCCACCGAGGCGGGGGTCGCCGGGTACGTCGCGGGGGTGGCCGCAGACCAGCTGGCCCGAGGATGGCGGGTCACCGTCGCCTGCCCTGCCGGCGGGCAGCTCGCCGCCGCCCTGGCCGAGCGCGGGGTAACGCGCGTGCACTGGCCCGCAACCCGTTCGCCCGGCCTGCACACCGTGCCCGAGACCCGGCGGCTGCGTCGGCTGATCAGCGCAGTGCAGCCCGACGTGGTGCACCTGCACTCGGCGAA
>DATFDO010000326.1:0-4680 GCA_035252045.1 Pseudonocardiaceae bacterium | reverse complement strand
AACGTCCCAGTCGGCGAGTACGGCAGCGGCGTCGGCGCCGGGCTGGGGTGGTGGTGTGGGGATATCCGGCGTGGTGCGAGAGAAGCGGGGTGCCGGGGCGGCCTGGGGGATCCCGCCCACGGTGATGATGGTGCCCCGGGCCGCGATGTGCGGGTGGGCGGGGACCTCGGCGAACGACAGCACCGGTGCCACGCAGGCATCCGTACCGTCGAACAGGGCTACCCACTCGTCGCGGCTGCGGCTGGCGAACGTCTCGGCAAACCGTTGGCGCAACACCGGCCACCCCGCCGGGTCCGACCGGTCGGGCAGGCCCGCGTCGGTGAGCCCCAGGCCGTCCAGCAACGCCGCGTAGAACTGCGGTTCCAACGCTCCGACAGCCACATACCGGCCGTCGGCACAGGCGTAGGTGTCGTAGTACGGAACGCCCGAGTCGAGCAGGTTGGTCCCGCGCCGATCGTTCCACAGCCCGCAGGCGCGCAATGACCAGAACATCTGGGCCAGCGCACTGACCCCGTCCACCATGGCGGCGTCGACGACCTGGCCGGCACCGGAGCGCTCCCGTTCCCACAGCGCGGCCAGCACGCCCATCACCAGGAACATCGAGCCACCACCGAAGTCGGCGACCAGGTTCAGCGGCGGTACCGGCTTGCCCCCCGCGGAGCCGATGGCGCCCAGCACGCCCGACACCGCGATGTAGTTGATGTCGTGCCCGGCGCGGTGGGCCAGCGGGCCGTGCTGGCCCCATCCGGTCATCCGCGCGTACACCAGCCTCGGATTATGGGCCCGGCAGTCGGCCGGGCCGACACCCAGTCGCTCGGCGACGCCGGGGCGCAGGCCTTCGATCAACACGTCGGCCCGATGAACCAGTGCCAGCAGGGTCTCCCGATCAGCGGAGTTCTTGAGATCAAGCGCGATCGAGCGCCGGCCCCGAAGCATCTGGTCCTGCGCGGTCGGGGCCAGCTGCAGGCCACCTGCCGGCCGCTCCACCCGCACCACGTCGGCGCCGAGATCCGCCAGCAGCATCGCAGCATGCGGCGCCGGCCCGATCCCCGCCAGCTCCACGACCCGCAATCCAACCAACGGACCCGGCATATCCGCCAACCTCCTCAACGGTGCAGCCACCACCCGGAATGCCACAGCTTGGGCAGGCGTTGTGTGATATGCCCGTGTGGGTGGGTGCACAAGCATCCATGACCTCTGGACAACCCGGCTGAAAGGTTCTTGCGCATCCATGAAACCCCTCGGGGCGGCGGTGTTCTGACCCCGTTTTGACCCTGAGTAAGTCGTCCAGGTATCCTGGCGTCCGGTCCCGACCCCGGTCGGGCCGCTCTGTATGCCTGTTGGTGGCGCGCCACCGGCAGTGTGGGTTCTGCAGGACTCGCACATCCGGCATTGCGTCGGCGCCGCCCAGCTCCCGTCGGGTTTTGCCCGACCAAGCGGCTGGGTTCAACGCGACACGCCCGACCGCGGGATACGGAGTGACCGGCCGCGCAGCGCCTCGGCAGCTCGGCCAGATGAGGTAACGCAGCACGACGTAAACGCAGCACCGACAGACCACAGGCAAACGCGTCAAGACTCCAAGAAAGCTGGTCCATGCCTACCATCCAGCAGCTGGTCCGCAAGGGCCGCGAGGACAAGCTCGCGAAGACCAAGACTGCCGCGCTGAAGGGAAGCCCGCAGCGACGCGGAGTGTGCACCCGCGTCTACACGACGACCCCGAAGAAGCCGAACTCGGCGCTGCGCAAGGTCGCCCGGGTTCGCCTGACCAGCCAGGTCGAGGTGACGGCGTACATCCCGGGTGAGGGCCACAACCTCCAGGAGCACTCCATCGTCCTGGTCCGTGGTGGCCGGGTGAAAGACCTCCCCGGCGTCCGTTACAAAATCATTCGCGGATCGCTGGATACTCAAGGTGTGAAGGGCCGTAAGCAGGCGCGCAGCCGCTACGGCGCGAAGAAGGAGAAAGGCTGATGCCTCGCAAGGGTCCCGCCCCGAAGCGGCCGCTGCACTCCGACCCGGTCTACGGATCGCCGGTGGTCACCCAGCTCGTCAACAAGGTGCTCGTGCGGGGCAAGCGCTCGGTGGCCGAAAGGATCGTGTACCAAGCGTTGGAGGGCTGCCGGGACAAGACCGGCACCGATCCCGTGGTCACCCTCAAGCGTGCGCTGGACAACGTCAAACCGGCCATCGAGGTCAAGAGTCGCCGCGTCGGTGGCGCCACCTACCAGGTCCCGGTCGAAGTGCGCCCGGTGCGTTCCACCACGCTCGCGCTTCGCTGGTTGATCACGTTCTCCCGGCAGCGGCGGGAGAAGACCATGGTGGACCGCCTGATGAACGAACTGCTCGACGCCAGCAACGGCCTCGGGGCGAGTGTGAAGCGCCGCGAGGACACGCACAAAATGGCCGAATCAAATAAGGCCTTCGCACACTACCGCTGGTAACGAACCGCGGTTGGGACAGACACAGTCGAGATAGCTGAGGATGAACTCTCGTGGCACGTGAAGTGCTAACCGACCTCGCCAGGGTCCGCAACATCGGGATCATGGCGCACATCGACGCGGGCAAAACCACCACCACCGAGCGGGTCCTGTTCTACACCGGGATCAACTACAAGATCGGTGAGGTGCACGACGGCGCCGCCACGATGGACTGGATGGAGGAGGAGCAAAGGCGCGGCATCACCATCACCTCCGCCGCCACCACGACTTTCTGGAACGACCACCAGATCAACATCATCGACACGCCGGGCCACGTCGACTTCACCGTCGAAGTCGAGCGCTCACTGCGGGTGCTCGACGGCGCAGTTGCGGTGTTCGACGGCAAGGAGGGCGTCGAGCCGCAGTCCGAGACGGTGTGGCGGCAGGCCGACAAGTACGGCGTGCCGCGGATCTGTTTGGTCAACAAGATGGACAAGATCGGTGCGGATTTCTATTTCACGGTGCGCACCATCCGGGAGCGCCTCGGTGCCACCCCACTGATCATCCAGCTGCCCATCGGCGCCGAGTCCGACTTCCAAGGTGTTGTCGACCTGGTCGGCATGCGGGCCTTGACCTGGCGCGGTGAAGTGCAGAAGGGCGAGGACTACACCGTCGAGGCGATCCCGACCAACCTGATCGAGGCGGCGAACGAGTACCGGGAAAAGCTCGTGGAGGCCGTTGCGGAGGCCGACGACGAGCTCATGGAGCTCTACCTCGGCGGCCAACAGCTCACCACCGAGCAGATCAAAGCCGGCATCCGCAAGCTCACCGTGAGCAGCCAGGTTTACCCGGTGCTGTGCGGGTCGGCGTTCAAGAACAAAGGCGTGCAGCCGATGCTGGACGCGGTGATCGACTACCTGCCTTCGCCGCTGGATGTGCCACCGGTCGTGGGTGTGCTGCCCGACGGGACGCCGGCCACCCGCGAGCCCTCGATCTCCGAGCCGTTCTCCGCGCTGGCTTTCAAGATCGCCGCGCACCCGTTCTTCGGCAAGCTGACCTACGTTCGGGTCTACTCCGGGCGGATCGCTGCCGGTTCGCAGGTGATCAACTCGACCAAGGAACGCAAAGAGCGCATCGGCAAGCTGTTCCAGATGCACTCCAACAAGGAGAACCCGGTTGACGAGGCCCGGGCCGGTCACATCTACGCGATGATCGGGCTGAAGGAGACCACCACCGGGGACACCCTGTGCGATCCGCAGGCGCCGATCATCCTGGAGTCGATGACCTTCCCCGAGCCGGTCATCCAGGTCGCCATCGAACCCAAGACCAAGAGTGACCAGGAGAAGCTGGGTACGGCCATCCAGAAGCTTGCCGAGGAGGACCCCACCTTCCAGGTCAAGCTGGATGACGAGACCGGTCAGACGATCATCGCCGGGATGGGGGAGCTGCACCTGGAAGTGCTGGTGAACCGGATGCGCAGCGACTTCAAGGTCGAGGCGAACATCGGCAAGCCACAGGTGGCCTACCGCGAGACGATCCGCAAGACGGTGGACAAGTACGAGTACACCCACCGCAAGCAGACCGGTGGTTCGGGCCAGTTCGCCCGCGTGCTCATCCGGCTGGAGCCACTGCCGAGCACCGACGGCGCGCTGTACGAGTTCGACAACAAGGTCAGTGGCGGGCGGATCCCGAAGGAATACATCCCATCGGTGGATGCCGGTGCGCAGGACGCCATGCAGTACGGCGTGCTGGCGGGCTATCCGCTGGTCGGGCTGAAGGTCACCCTGCTCGACGGTGCGTACCACGAAGTGGACTCCTCCGAGATGGCCTTCAAGATCGCCGGATCAATGGCGCTCAAGGAGGCAGCGCGCAAGGCCGGCCCGGTGATCCTGGAACCGATGATGTCTGTCGAAGTGACCACTCCTGAGGATTACTTGGGCGACGTCATCGGCGACCTCAACTCCCGGCGAGGTCAGATCCAGCATGTGGAGGAACGCAGCGGTTCCCGCGTCGTCAAGGCGTTGGTGCCGTTGTCGGAAATGTTCGGATACGTCGGTGACTTGCGGTCGCGGACGCAGGGGCGAGCGAACTACACGATGCAGTTCGATTCGTACGCCGAAGTCCCGGCCAACGTGTCCAAGGAGATTATCGCCAAGGCGACGGGTGAGTGATGAATCAAGACCAGGGCGCACTCACCCGAAGCCCCGAGATCACAGTGGCAGCGATCTTTCGGGGACGAGTGATGACGTGATTTTCTCCGGCTGCG
>DATFDO010000325.1:0-4246 GCA_035252045.1 Pseudonocardiaceae bacterium | reverse complement strand
GGTGCGCGAACGCGAACCCGACTAAGGACTGGCCATGAGTATCGGTGTACTGGCGGTCGATCTCGATGCTGGTGCAGTGGCGCAACACTCCTTGGATCATTGCGGCGACCTCGGACGCGGAGCACGATTTCAGTTGCGAGTACACGCACAGCGACTTTTTCTCCACATGCCAGTAGATCATGACACCGTTGCCTGAATACCGCATATGGTATTCGGTCATGAAATTCGACGACCACGAGCCGAACTTTTTGGAATCGCTGGCGCAGGCGGTGCCTTCACCCCACCAGCGCACGTCGCGGGCATCCAGGGTCGCCTGCAGCAGCACCTGAAGCGCCCGGCGCAGGTTGTCGCGGTTGATGTACAGCCGCCGCGTGGTGCGTAGCGTGGCCTCGGTCTCCCCGTGGGTGCCCGCCGCGGCGATGCGTTTGATCCCGATATTGGTCGCGGAGTTTATCTTGAGTTCCATATATGATCATGGCTGTGACCTGCTGTTCTGTGATGCGGACGGTGTCGATGACGCGGGTGCTCAGCACGGTCCGATGATCGGGGAAACTCGTTGTCTCGGCGTGTCGCGGCGGCTGCCGAGGATCTCGGCGGTTCGCCGTTCGCCGAGGGCCTGCGCGAGCGCGTCACGCAGCCGCTTGTTGTCGACTTCGAGCTGGCGGATGCGGGCGGTGGCGACCTCCAGCCGTTGGCGCAGGGAGGCTTCGGACGCGCGCTGCCGGTCAGGGACCAGCCGTTGTGGGGCGGGCTGCTGCCGGTGCCGGAGGCGCTCGATCTCTGTGCGGAGGTCCGGCTGGTTATAGAGCCACGACCGGGAAACACGGGCTTGCCTGGCGACGGCGTCGAAAGTGACCGGCGTTCCCGTGTTGTCGAGATGCCTCAGCGCCGCAACGGCCCGTCGGCGTGTGGATTCTGATCGCTGCCGGGCGGCGGCGATGACGTGGCGGGAGTTGTCAGCCCGCATCGGCCACCTCCTCGGCGGCTTGACCCTCGTCGGCCTCCAGGGCGGTGATGACCTTGTCGAGGTTGCCGAGGACTTGCTGGTTCATCTCGGCTAGGCGTGCTTGGCCACGGGCCTCGGCGGCGGAGATGATCTGGAGGAGCTGCTGGCGTTGCGCGCGGTGCTGCGGCAGGAACTCCGCCGTCGTTGCGAACATCGGACATGTCAGGCAAGCATTGGCGTGCGGGCAGGTCTTTTGCAGCGGCAGGCCGCAGTAGCCGTTGGGCAGGGCTTGGGTGACGCGGCCGAGCCGTTGCTTGGCCCAGGCCGCCTCGGCCAGCTGCCCCTCGGGATCGAGGGTGACGGTCTCGCCCTTGATGTTGACCTTGCGGGCTTGTTCCCAGTGCTTGCGCACGGTTTTCTCGTTCAGCCGGGCGTAATGCGCCGTCATCATGTGCGAATCGTGATCAAGTAGGACTCTGACGACTTCCTGTGGGACGTCGCGGTTGATCAGTCTGGTTCCGAATGTGTGCCGCCATTGGTGCGGTGTCAGGCGCACCGGCTGGCCATGCTGGTCGCGGACGTCGCAGTCGTCCAGCCAGCGGCGTAGCGCGATCCGGTAGGTCGAGGTGGACAGGGGTTTGCGTCCCTCGGGGTTGGCCGTCGGCTGCGGGAACAGTATCGGAGCGCCGTGCGGCCAGCGCTCCAGGACTCGGCGCTGCTGCTCGCCGATCGCCCGCTCGACCTCCTCGTCGATGGGGACCAAGGCTTCCCGCTTCATCTTGTGGTTGAAGTACCGCAGGTAGGGCGCGGCGTCGGCGTCGCGGACGACGCAGTCGAACGGCAGCTTGAGCGCGTCGCTGACCCGCAGTCCACAGCGCATCAAGATCACCGTGGCCAGCCGGCCGGCGGGGTCGGGCCAGCGGTCGAGGTTGTCCGGCCGCTCGACCTGGGCCATCACGTGCTCGGCGAGCGCGCGGGGCAGCTGCGTCGGGCGCTTGGGGTAGTCCTCGGCGAAGAAGACCGCGGTGGAGTGCAGGGAGTCGTCCCACCGGTGCTGGCGGATGGCTTGGAAGAACGCATTGACCAGCCCGATGTGCTCGCTGTGGCTCTTGACGCTGTGGCCGAGCGTGCGCAGGTCGGCCAGGTAGCGCTCCAACACCGCTCGGTCGATCTCGGCCAACGTGGCGACACCACCGGCTGGCGAGGCGAGGAACTGGGCGAAGCGGGTCAGCACGGTGACGCACTTGTTGGCCTGCCCGCCGCAGATCCCGGCGCCCAATCGCCACCGCACCCACCGTTTGACCAGCTCTTTCAGCCAGGACTGCGGGATGCCGGCGAAGCGTAGGTGGGCGTGTGGCGAGTCGACGCCGAGGTGGCGCAACCGCCAGAGGTCCCGCGGGTACTCGACGTCCCAGCCCCGGCCGTGCTGGAGCTCCTCGACTCGGCGGCGTGCGTAGACAAGCAATGCCCGCGATGAGTTGCTGGCGCCGGCCGAGGTGCGGGGGAAGCGTTCCTTCCACGCCTCCTCCGTCCAGTCCAGCAGCGACTGCGCCCCAGAGCGGGCGACGAACAGCACGACGTGTCGGACCCGGCTGGGGGGCGTCTTGATCTCGCCGTCGTCGTGGCGGCATTGCAGGGCGTACTGCATCTCCAGCTTCAGCTGGCCGCCCAGGCCCTGGAAGTTGAGCTGCTCATGACTGGGGGTGGCCTCGTCGTAGCCGCGGACGTACTCGGCCAGGTCGGGCCGGCCGTTGGCGACCCACCGCCGGGCGTGCGACTCGCACAACCGCGGCGGGTTGGGCCTCGCCCACAGGTCGCAGTAGGACACCAGACACTCCCGTGGTGGTGCTGCCGGCGCTCGGACCGTGTCCGGCAACTCGGCCAGCCACGACGCCAGCTCGGGCTTGCCGGCACGGTCCCAGACCCACCAATGCCGGGGACACAGTCCGCCACTGCGTTGCCCGAACCGGCAGTCGGGCACCTGGCACGCCGCCACGGGCGCGTGGCCGCGCAGCAGTGGGCTGGTGCTGTCGCTGAACTGCTCCAGGTCCGGCTGTCCGGCGTCCTGCCACCGGTTGTAGTGGCCGATGCACAATCCCCTGGTGCGGGCGATGCGCCGGCAGTCGGGCACGCGGCATGGCGGGCCTCCGAACACCGGGTCGGCGGGGTCGATGTCGATCACGTCGGCGCGGAACTCCGGCCGGACGGCGGCCATGAGCTTGGCCAGCAGTCCAGGATGCTGGGCGGGCGCGTTGTCTGGCGAGGCAGTCACAGGCGCACCTCCCGGCCGGTGAGGAACCCGGCGGCCTCCAGGACCTGGCGCGCGTCCTCGGCGGTGAGGTGGCCGTACGTGTCGGCCGTGGTGGTGACGCACACGTGTCCGAGTAGCTTGCTCACCACCTCCACCGGAGTGCCGGCGCGAAGGAGGCGGGTCGCGTAGGAGTGGCGCCACCAGTGGGGGTCGAACTCGACCCCGGTTCGCCGGCGCAGGCGTTTCACCAGGTCGTAGACGGCCGCGTAGGTCAGCGGTTGCCCGTGTGGCTGGCCCCAGAGGTTGACGAACACGTAGTCGGAGTCCAGGTCGCCGACCTCCCCGTGCAGATAGTCGGCGTACAACCGGATCAGCCCCGCGTCGACCGGGATTGTCCGGGGTTCCCGCGACTTGGTGCGTGCGCCGTTGTCGTTGTCCCGTGGCCGTATGGTGATTTCCCGCTCGGCTGCGGCGATATCCTCATGCCGCAGGCCGAGGGCCTCGCCGATTCGACAGCCGCTCTCGTGCAGAACAGCGAACAGCACGCGATCCCGCAGGCGGTCGCAGGCGTCCAGGATCGCCTGGGTCTCCCGGACGGTGAGGATCCGGGGATGCTTGCGCGGCGCCTTGAGCCGGATCGCCCGGCGCGGCTGCGGCTTGCCTTTGCTGATGTGGTGCAGGAACGGCCGCCACGATGTCCCCCGGCGACCGGCCGGCTGCCAGGTGGTCAACAACTCGCCGAGGTCCACGCCGTGCCGGGCGGCATGCTGGTAGAACGCGCTCACGGCCGAGAGCTTCCGGTTCACCGTGGTCTCGACGCAGTGGTGCTCCACCGACGGCAGCACGGCCACCCGCCCGTCCCGGCCCTCCGGCGGCAGCCGCAGCCACGCCACGAACTCACCGACGTCCTCCAACCGGACCTCTCGCCAGTCCAGGCACCGGCTGGCGAGGAACGTGAACCAGTCCTTCAAATCGTGCGCGTACGCCTTGACCGTGTTCGGTGACCGCTCAATATCGGTCAGGTAGGCCAGGTAGCGCTCGACCGGCTC
>DATFDO010000324.1:0-13438 GCA_035252045.1 Pseudonocardiaceae bacterium | reverse complement strand
GAAATGCCTGGTCAGGAGCCCTCATCGGTGGGCTCCTGTTCTGTTTCAGGCTCCAGCTCTGGGGCCGGAGTCAGCAGAAAGTCAGCAAATACAGCTTTGACCCGCTGGTCTCGGTCCTGGGATGGGTGGGTGTAGCGGTCGAGGGTGGTCGAGGTTTGTTGATGGCACATGACCGCGGATACGTCATTGATTGGCACGCCGGCCGAGACGAGCCAGGTGGCATAGGAGTGGCGAAGATCGTGAAATCTGAGCCCGCCGTGAGCGTGCTTGACCAGATGTTCCGCCGCTTCGCGGGCAGTGGGGAACTGCTGGGAACACTCGCGGTCTTCGCCGTCGTGCCAGTGTGCCATGATCTTGCGCGGGCCGATTTCGATGATCTTGCCCAGTAGGCCGGCGCGCACCAGCGATGGTCGCCAGACTTTGGCGCGGAAGGTGGTTCGGCGCACCGCGGCACCGCTGCGGGAGGTGAAGACCAGACCGCCGGCGCCGGGCGGGTAGCGGCGTTGGTGTTCGGTGAGCAGGTCGATCACGAATCCGGGCAGCGGTACGATCCGGCGGCCTGCCCGCGATTTCGGGTAGGCCTTGTCGGTGACGTGTCCGGAGACTTCGACTGCGACGCGGACTACGCGCACGGTGCCTGCGGCCAGGTCGAGGGCATCCCAGCGCAGGCCGGCGCATTCTCCCCAGCGCAGGCCGGTTCCGCCGGCTAGCCCGACGAGCGCCCGGTAGCGCTGCGGGACGGCGGGGAGAAGTTGGGTAACCAGCTCCTGTTGGGTGATCACCTGGTCGTCGGTGTCTTTGCGTCGCCGACGGGTTAGGCGCACTCCTTCGCAGGGGTTGTGTCCGATGAGTCGGTCGCGGACTGCGGTGCGCAGCACGGTGGCGGTGAGTCGGTAGCATTCGGCGACCGTGGCGGGAGACAGTCGATCACCGAGTTCGGTGACCCATTGCTGGACGGCCAGGTGATCGATCTTGGCCAGGGGTGTGGTGCCCCAGCGCGCCAGGACGTGGTTGCGCATGATCGACGCATCGCGTGCTGCGGTGGTGATCTCATCGTTTCTGGCGGCGAGCCACCGGGCCGCGTAGGCACCGAAGCGCATCCTGCCGGCGTGCGGGTCGACGTACAGGCCGCGACTGACCGCGCTTTCGACCTCCGCGAGATATGCCTTTGCCTCGCGTTTCGTGGAAAAGGTCTTGGCCCGTTGCCGTCCGGCGGCATCACGCCAATTCGCGCGATAACCGCCAGCCGGTGTTGGCACAATGTGCCCCATCAGTACCGCCCTCCGTTGTTTTCGTCTTCGAGGCTGTCTAGCCAGGCGTGAAATCGGGCTCGCGGAACCACCCACCGACCGCCCAGCCGAAGCGCCGGAATGGTGCCGTCACGCACCAGCGCATAGGCAGTTCCGCGCGACAGCGACAGCAGCTGTGCCACCTCGACCACGGTGTACACCGCCCGCTCGGTGAGCTGCTTTCCTGGCGCGGACTCGTGATTTCTTGCCCGGGAACCGAACGCAATCAGGTTACTCATTTGAGGTAAGGTTCCTTTCGACGTTTTGGCTTTAGGCAGCGTCACGGGCGGCTTTCCGTTGTTCGCGTGCTCGGGCGGCGGCAGACAATGCAAGAACGCTGTCTCCGGCAGTCAGGTAGCCGACTCCGGCAAATTGCCAGTGCGAGACCACAAGGGTGGTGTCTTCGTCGATCAGCTCGCGGACGTCTTCGACGGCTTGGCGTTGACGATAAATGCGGCGTTCGGCGCGGATGGCTCCGAGGGTGGTGGAATAGTGGTGACTTTTTGACGCGAAATGCCCGCGAAAGCCGAGCATATGCACCCACTGGCGCAACCCCTCATAGGCCGGGTGTTCGCCGAGCCGCCAAGCGGTACGCACCAGTCGGCCGACGTGGTCGGGGACCTCGAGCAGCGCCACCGCTTCAGGGGTGGTGCGTCGCTCGCCGAGGCCGAAGTCTTCGGCGCTTTTGGTGGCGTATTTGGCGATGTAGCGCGCGGCGTGTTCGGGAGTCAGCTCACCAGCGGGGCCACCGTTGACGGTTTGGGTGTCCAGTTGCGTTCCGAAGCGCAGGACTACGTCAGGCCCGTCGGGCATTTCCACGGTGAGTCGCACGTGGGCGGCGGCCTGGCGGATCGCTTCGGCCAACCCGGCTGCGTCGATGTTGATTTGTGGCGGCTGGTAATCGTCGCCGGGACCGTCGAGCCGGATCAGCGTGTGGAAATGCACAACGCCACGGCGTTGGAACTCCGCGACCTTGACAAACGACACCCGGCAGCGCCGAGCGAACTGCGCCGCGGTCAGCCCCGCATGCCGGGCCAGAGTGCGGCGCAGGGTGATGGTGAACCGGCGCCACAGTTCGGGAGCGTGCCAGTTGAACGCGATATGCCCGGAGTAGTCGTAGCAGTCCGGGCAGATCGGCTGCCCGAGTCGCGGGTCATCTCCCCGATGAATTGCGGTGCACCAGGTGGTCCGCCCGTGCGGGCACAGTCGCGGTTTGCCCTGGGCAGGTCGGCACCGGGCAGGCCCGGATCGGTCGGCGCGAGTGGTGTGTACCGGTCCGAATCCCGGCGCGGTCAGGGTGGCAAACACCAAGGGGTGCGATCGGATCGTCTCGGGAACGCCTTTGCGGCCACCAGCCGCACCGGCGTAGAGCAGCTGCCACATGTCGCCCGCGTATTCCCACGAGCACGACGGGCAGACCGCCGCGCGCCGGTTGCCGCAGCGGATCAGCAGCACCCGATCCGGCTCGCCATCGGTCGAGTAGGCCACCCGCCGACCGGTAGCGGTGTGGTGTTCGACGCGCCCGCGCAGCCGCACCGGGTGCGAGCAGTGGCCACACCGGGTGACTTGGTCAGACCACCGGTCGAAGTCCGGCCGAGCGGCCCGGTTGACAATGTCGTCTACCGTGCGGGCCGGAAAAGCGACGGACGGGGGATTCACGCCAGGCCTCCGGGCGTCGATCCACCGCCGGTGGTGGACAAAGCCAGCACCGCACTGCCCTGCCGGGCGGGAGCGGTGACGAAGGCTTCAAGCTGCTTGATCGTCTGGTCGGGGACCCAGCCGGCGCGGACCCGCAGGGGTTCGCGGATGCCTTCGCCGAAGATGTAGCCCACGCCGGCTTCGGCATCGGTGATGCGGTTGGCCCAGGCGCCGCGTTCGTAGGCCTGGTCGCCGAGCACCATCCCCACATGCGATTTGGCCGCGACCCGCAGGCAGATCCGCCGGGGAAACAGCTCCCGGACCGGCACGGTGTCCTTGGTGGGTTCCTGGACATAGCCTCGGACGGTGAATCCCAGTGCCCGGCCCTGGGTGGTCAGCAGCGCCAGCCGTTCGGTGATCGCGTCGCGGGTGCGCCGGTCGGTGTATTTGGTCAGCGCGCCCAGCTCGTCAAACTCGACTAGCTCCAGCGGATGCTCTCGGGTGATAGGCACCACCCGCACCCGGCCGGCGAAGGCGGCCTTGCGGGCGGCCATAGCCTCAACCAGGTCATCCAGGAGTTCAAGCGCGTCGGTCCCGGTGACCGCGTAACGGGCAAAGATCCGCCGCCCGTAGGCCAGTTCCATGCCCTTGGGGTCGATTCCCGAGACCCGGACCAGGCCATCGCGGATAGCGGGCGCGATGGACACCAGGGGCCGCCAGGTCAGCGAGTTTTTGCCCGCTCCCGACTCACCGGCGGCCAGCTGGTGGCTGGCGGGACCGGCCAGGGAGATGTGCCAGTCTTGGCCGTATTCGGTGCGCCCGGCCCACACCCGCCGCAGATCCACAGCCTCACCGGGGATCCCGGCCAGCGCGGCGAGATCCGGACAGGCCACCGGGTGGGCGAGCAGGTTGCGGCGCTGGAAATCGATCGACACCACGTTGGGGGACAGCTCGCGGACCTGGCAGCGCGCCACCCCGCGGGCCGAGGCCAACGCACGTGCAGCGATATCGAAATCTTCGGGTTTTTGGCCGGGCACCAGCTGCACCCGCACCAGATCCCAGGACCCACCGGAACGCACTCCCAGCACCCTGGGCAGCTGCGCCCGCGCCGTTCGCCGACGACGACCCAAACCCCGACCCCACGGCATCAGCGTGACCACCACCGGCGCCGCGTCTTGCCTGATGCCTAGGCCGCAGGCATGGAGCCAGTCGGGCAGCTTGGGCGCATACACCGTCCAGCGCAGCCACCAGGCCCGCAGGTGCCGACCCGCCCACGCATCAAACGACCTCAAGTCGGCCAGGCGCCACCCGATCAACAGCGCAGCCGCCACGCTCGCCGTGATGGCCAGCGATGCCCAGCCCCACCACTGGCACCAGACCAGCACCCCCACCACAGTCAGGCTGGTGCGCCAGTAGACGACTGTCTGGCGCAACGCCCACGCCAGCGCTTTGATCATCAGCCAGAGCGCGAAAAACACCACGGCAGCAGCGGCCAGCGCTTCTGCAATTTTGATCAGTGCGTGACCGATTTTGGCCAGCACCCACACGACCACACCCAGCGCGGCGCCACCGGCGATCAATCCGGCGATGAGGTAGCCGTCCATCAGCGACCACCGCCGCACCGATAACTACTCGCAGCCGGTGTGCCCTCGCCGCTGATCCGTTGTCGGGGCGAACATTTTTGGGCGTGCTCGTCTCGTCGTAGGCTCATAAAGAGCTCCTCTGTCATGAAGGTGATGGGTGGAGCGGGGCGCCCGGCCGGCCTTGGTTTCCAGGCCCGACCGGCCGGGCGCCGCACTAAGGGGTCACGGCCGCTAACCAAGCCGTCCACGCAGCCGAGGCCTCATCACGGGCGACCTCGTAGGCGCCGTAGGCCTCCTGCCAGGCCACGAACGCGGCCCGCTCGGCCTCGGCCGCCTCCTCGCGGAGCTGCTCTGCGCGCTCGTGCATCTCTTTCAGATGCGCCATATCGGGGCTCATCGTTGATGTGGTCATGACCCACCCACTGACCCAGCACTGGTGGCTGCTCTCGCCGCACTGCCTGGCGTGGTCGGCACCGGGACGATGGCGTCGGCCCGGAAGGCCACCCCACCGCGGCCGTCGATGGTCCACGGGGTGGCGACCAGCTTGACCACCGTGACCGGCTGCCGCTTGGTGACATGTGGCTGTCCGGCGGTGGTGACCTTGATCACCTCGGCGCCGGTTTCGTCCATCGCTACCAGCTCGGTGACGTGGAGCAATTCGCCGGTTTCCCGGTCGGTCTTTTGCCGCCCGTCGTTGTCGTTTTTGGGGTGTGGTGCGCGGGAGACCACGAACTCCACGCCCTCAGTCTTGATTTCCAACTGCATCTGGCTGTTCTCCTTTGTTAGCGGGGCCGTTTGGCCCTCGCTCTTATAGAACGGCAAGATGCCGGTTTTGAACGGGTCCGCGAACTAGTCCGCAACTAGTCCCGTTACTAGTCCCGTACGGAGATGTCGGCGCCACTGGTTATGTTGGGTGGGCAGCGAATGAGGGGAGCGCAGCTGGATGGACGAGCCCAGACGGTCGGGATTGCAACAAGCACGCCAAGACCGCGGCTGGACCCAGGAGGAGACCGCTGACCAGCTCGCCCGCCTGGCGTGGATGCGCCGCGGTGAACGGGTCGGCGTCAACGCCGACATGATCGCAAAGTGGGAACGTGGGGATAAGGGCATCAGCCCCCGCTATCGCGAACTGCTCTGCCTGCTGTACGGGGCGACACCCGAATACCTCGGCATCGCCCGAACCAGCCGCGGCAAGACCCGCGCGCCGCAGCACGGCGAGGCTCCCGCGGGCACGGAGCGCGGGCTGGTGGATGCCCTCGGCGGAGCTGCCGCCCTCCTCGATCAGCTCGGTGCCGCGGGCGGCATCTTGCGGCCGCGGATGTTCGATGCGTGGAAGGACGATGTGATGCAACGCCGAGCCCTGCTCAAGCTGATGGGCATCATGCCCGCAGTCACGGTGTTGCCCTCGATCGCCGAGTCCGCGCGACGCTCGCGCTCCGGTAAGCCCACCCCGGACAACGTCCGTGACCTGGACTATCTGGCCGACCGTTACCAGGCGCTGTACCACTCGACTGCCCCCGCCACCCTGATGATGCCGGTGGTGGCGCACCTGTCCACGCTCGGGGATCTCTTGCGCGAGGGCCCCGCGCCGGCTGAACGGCGCCGGCTGCTGGCTAACCGCGCTCGGGTGGGCACGCTGGCCGGTCGGTTGTCATTTTTCGACTTGCAAGACCCGATGGCGGCCCGCGCCTACTACAGCGTCGCGCTGGAAGCTGCCCGCGAGGCTGACGATCACTTACAGGCCGCCGCCGCGCTCGCTCATGTGGCCTTCATTCCCGCCGCAGAGCACGGTTTCACCGCCGCACTGGACTACCTGCATGGCGCCAGTGGCCACCTCAGGTCCCACCCGTGTGCTCCGGTTGCCTCGTGGTTGGCTGCGGTGGAATCGGAGATGCACACCAACGCCGGAAACCACACCGCTGCCCTGCATGCCATCGATCGCGCCCGCGACACGCTCGCCGCCCCCGGTCTGGCTGCCGAGCTGCCGTGGTTTGACTACTACGACGTCACCCGGCTGCATGGCTTCGCCGGATACTCCATGTTGCGCGCCGACCGGTACGACGAGGCGCGTACCGAGCTGAGCACCGCGCTGGGCAAGCTGTCGCGTTCTGCCGTGAAGCAGCGTGCGGTGTTTTTGGCCGATTTGGCCACCGTCGAGCTGCACGACGGCAATCTCGACCACGCCTGCCAGCTCGCGTCCGACGCCGCGTATCAGCTCCACCAGGCCGGATATGCCACGGGTGCTGGGCGGCTGCGTGATTTCCGCGCCGCGATCGAACCGTGGAGCACCACTACCCCCGTCCGCGTGCTCGACGAGCAGCTCGCTGCCCTGAATTAACCCCGATAGGAAGGACACGCCGCTTATGTCGCCGATCCGCGCCGTCTGGTTCGACGTCGGAGAGGTCCTTATCAACGAAACCCGGGAGTACGGCACCTGGGCCGACTGGCTCGGCATCCCGCGACACACCTTCTCGGCGATGTTCGGCGCGGTCATCGCCCGCGGTGAGGATTACCGCCGGGTATTCCAGTACTTCCGCCCCGGCTTCGACCTCGACGCCCAACGCCAAGCTCGTCTGGACGCCGGTCTGGGCGAATATCTCAACGGCATCGACCTCTACCCCGACGTTCGGCCCTGCCTACACGCACTCAAAGACGCCGGGTACTTCGTTGGCATCGCGGGCAACCAAACCACTCGCGCTGGCCGGTTCCTGCGCGAACTCAATCTGCCCTGTGATGTTCTCGCTACCTCCGACGACTGGGGCGTCACCAAACCCGACCCAGCGTTTTTCCACAAGCTCATCGCGGTCAGCGGCCACCAGCCCCACGAGATCGCCTACGTCGGCGACCGCCTCGACAACGACCTAGGCCCCGCCGCCGACGCCGGCCTGCGCACCGTGTTTGTCAAGCGCGGCCCGTGGGGCTACATCATCTACCAGCCCGGCAGCGCAGACCTCGAACTCGACTCGCTGGCCGAGCTGCTCGATGCGCTCAAGACACTGTCAACGAACTGAGACGGGGCAAATGATCCCGGCGCCTCCGGCGGGCCTTGGCTCCGGGATGGCCCCGGACTAGCGCAGGTATCCAGTCGCATCGGCGCCACAGGCGTAGCAGACCAGGGGTGGGAATCCAGGTCGTTCAGCGCATGCGGTGCTCCACCTGGATTCCCACCCCTGGTCTGCTTCGAGGAAAGCTCGCCGACGCGACGGGATACCGCTTCCAGCTCCTCCCGTGCGTGGTGAGGTCAGCACTACGGCCAGCTGACCGGCACTGATCACGCGGGCCAGTCGGTTACCACGGTGTGCAAGACCGTCAGCGCATCGCCACACACTCGCTGGGCAACCGGCAGCCCGCCAGGCACCACCAGGGATGAGCGACGCCGCCGGATTGCGGTGCACGACTGCGGTGCCCACAACCCACCAAGGTGAATTTCATCAAGCCAGTCGGTGCTCTGCCGTACCCCGAGCAAGGGAGCATCCTCACCCGGCGCAATCCGCTGGAAAGAAAATCCGGCGTCTTTGGCCGCATCCAGCAGCCGCTTGGCCGCGGCCACATCCGGGCTGTCAGCCATCTCCGAGCACCTGCTCAGGGATCAAGTTCCGCAGGTCTTCGATACGCTGGATCACCTGCTCGACACTGAGCAACCGCGGCCGAGCCCACACCCGGGGTTGCCGACTACTGATCGTCTGATTCTGGCCATCGACATGCACCCGCAGTTGGGTGGTTCCGTGGCTGGTTACCACAGCCTGCTTTTGCAGCCGCGAGTTCGGCGATCCGGGTTGACTAGCACCGTCGGCGCAGCCGCTCACGGCTTGCTCCTTGCCGCCACCAGGGCACGCCGCACAACTTGATGTTCCCTGGCGAGCTCAGCGATATGGGCCCAGCGGCCAGGAAACACCGCATGGTCTTCGGCTAACTGGACCACCTCAGCCAGCAGCACCGCGAGCGCCTCAATCTCCTGCGCGGCATCCCCCACCGCAAGCCGATCTGCCCGGCTCACCGAACACACTCCGGGCAGCGGCCAAGCCCCGGTTCGGTCAGACTTGCCGCCAGCACCATGGCACCGCAGTGCGCGACATAACAGCCCGCATGGCGATGCGCCGCAGCTGATTGCTCCGACACCAGGTGTTCAAGATGGGTCCGCGCGTCGATCACCCCGAGGGGGCGCATTCCGCGCTGCCCAGGTATCCCAACCTTCACGCCCGGGCGCTTGCTGTGTCGTCCTGCCATAAGGTTCCCTCGCCGGGTCCGGTGATCACTGCACCGCCATCACACCGAGCGCATCGAACCGACAGAAGGTCCCGCATCTAGTCTGATCGCTTCCGCACGTGCTAGTCCGAACCGGCAGACGCGCAGGTAACTAGTCAAAAGTTTCAAAATCTGTGACGGTCAGCTGATCACGATCCGAGTGGTGGTCGCTGGTTGCATCTGCGGATCATGGTGGTGCGGTTTGAAGTGCGACAAGGGGTATTGTGCTGCACCTACCAGGCGCTGGCCGTTGTGATCTTAGAAGCGCTCACCGACGGTCTGGCAGGCGCTTATCGAGGTCGTTGACTACGGCGAGCACGGGCGGCCAGCACATGAGAACCGTGTCGGCGTCGGGTGTGATTCCTCTCTTCTGTTGAGCGCGCGGGTGCACGAAGTTGCGGTATTGGCGAACGATGTCGCTGAAGTCGAACGCGTCGGGTTGTATCCAGCCACGCCTGTGTGCGGTTTTGAGGAGCAGGTCGAGGGTGACCGTTTCCGCCTTCCTGATCTCAGGGTCACGGAGCTTCATTACGTCGTCCAACAGTCCCTCGATGAACGATCCTGTCCCGACGATCGCTAGCACGAAAGCACCCGCGTTGCGGGCGGCCTCTACCTCGTCCAGGCGCGAAATCAGGATGTCCGCGAGCGTTGGGTTGCTAACCAGACTTCGGACTGTCGCGCGCAGCTGAGGTGATGCGAGGGCCTCGGCGACCTGCTGGAGGGAGGCTTGTTCGCGGTCGCCGTATGTGCGGCGTACGAGTGGCCGCCCCCGTTCCAATCCGACCTCGAATCCGTCCGTGGCGAGCAACTCGTTCATGGGCCCAACGAGCGTCTCCGCGTCGGCCACGCTGCCCTCGTATTCTCGCGGATCGACGACGCGACGCAGCAGCGCACCGATCGCCTCGGGATCGTCGTTGTGCGCCTTGATCATCTCGATTAGCCACGACACACGACCCTGTGGACCCTGGTACGGCGCCTTCCATCCAGCGCCTTCGAGAAACCGCTGCAGCTGTCGGACGCTGCGCGCGTTGGGTCCATCGAGGTCACAGATGAGCTCGGCGAGTCGTTCGATCGTGCGGACGTCGAGAACGGGCACGCCGTCACGACTCCTTCGTGTCCCGCAGCCGCTGGGCTAGGGGCGCGACCGCGGTCAACCGAGCGCGAACGTTGGCCCCCATCCGGCGCACTCCATACCGCGCCAACGTCGCCCTGAACAACTTGTCGATGTCGTCCCAGCCCGCCACCTCCGCGACCGCGTGCATGACCGTCGCGAGCTCCGCCGGAGGCACGTGTTCGAATGCGCGAGGGCCGAGCTCTCGCACGATGACCGGCGGCTGTGCGGGGAGCCGGAATGTGCACGGACGGACACCGGACTCGAGCAGCGGATTGTCCAGTACAAGACGACCCTGCCGTACAGCCGTGGTGACCGCGGAGTTGAGCACCTTGGCGATCTGGTGTCCCACGCGCGTGCCCTCCGACGCGCGCACGTAGACGCTGTGCAGCCGGTGCCCGAGAACGGGGCCCTCTACGGCCACGATCGTGACTAATCCCTCGATCAGGTCCGCGGGCAAGGCCATACCAACCGGTGTGAGTGATCCGCGGAAGGCTTCGTACTGCGCCAGCGGTTCCTCCGAAATCGCCGTGAAGGCAGGCTCCAGCTCCGCTACGGACACGTCCCCCAAATCGGCGGGATGTCGGTAGACGACATGCGAAACCTCGTCGGCGGTCGTCTCCAAGTCGGCGGGGTCATTATCCTCGAAAGAATCATCCTCGACAGTGTCGTCGTTGACAGAAGCTTCATTGATCGGGTCATTCTCCGCGTGGGGACTCCCCACGCCTGACGGTGCATCCAGCTCCGTGGACCCATTCCGGGGGTGGATGCCGAGTCTTTCGAGCGCCTCCCACACCGACCGGAGCGCGCGGGTGGGCTCAATGATGAACTGCGACTCCCGGACCCGAACGATGGTCCAGCCGCACCTTTCGAGCTGGCGCTGGGCGGTCATGTCCCGCAAGTAGGCCGCCGGGCCCTCCCACATGTCGCCGTCGCATTCGACCGCGAGTCGCGTTGTGGCGCCTATGATCACCAAATCGAGACGGTAACCCAACGCGTTGAGTTGGGGTACAACAGTGAATCCCCGTTCGACAAGGCGGTTGCAGACTTGCTGCTGAAACACAGATTTGAAGGGCGTCACTCGGGCGTGTTCCGGGAGCGGCTCGGTGACCTTGTCATCGTCAGAGCCTGCGGAGCGCTCGACGCCGTAGCAGTACTCGAGCAGCCGGAAGCGCATGTCCTCGCTGTTGTTGAGATCCTCAAGGCGGATCGAGTGGAACAGCCACATCTGATCTTTGGCCCGTGATGCGGCGACGTTGTAGCGCTGTACGTACAGGTCTCTCGTCAGTGCCGCGTGGCGTCGACCGGTCTCCGGCGCGGCTACCATCGATACGAACATGACGTCACGCTCCGAGCCCTGGAAGTCGGCAGCATCGCCGCAGCGCAGGTCGCGCGCCACCCACTCTTCCGCGGTGAGCCGCTCCTGCAGCGTCTTTTCGATCAGCTTCGCCTGCGCCGCGCCGAGCAGCGAGACAACTCCGAACGAGAGTCCGTCGTAGCGGGGGTCGATACAGCATGTCTCGATTTGCTCAATGATCGCATTTGCCTCGACCGGGTTGACAGGGTTTGTCGTGCCGCGCTGGCGGCCATTCTCCAAGAACACTGGCTTAATCGGGTCCAGACGGTCAGTACCGAACTGCCGGACCGGCACAAGCCGGACGCCGTCGGGCTCGTACGCGATCCGGTTCGAGAACTCGATGATTTCCGGCATGCACCGGCGGTGCTCGACCAGAGTCAGCATCCCCGTGAAGCGCATCTTGGCCTCGTCGAACAGACTGCGCTGCGGGTCCTGCCACGAGGAGCGGAACGGGTCGTCGTACAGGTACTGGCTGGCGAGATCGCGCAGCTGCTGCTGGTCCACCCCTACCGCCGACGGCGAGACCTGCTTGTCGTCGCCGATCACGACGATGCGCGGCGCAAGGTACTGCAGGAACGTTGCCTCCAAGCCCGCTTGCGACGCCTCGTCCACGACGACCACGTCGAACATGTCGGGCTGGATCCGCAGCTGATCGGCGATTCGGTAAATCGGCAGGATCCAGACCGGGACGGCGTCCCGGCAGCGGTCCATCGCCTGGCGAATTTCGGCCTTCCGCTGCGCTTCGTATTTCCCCGTGCCCTTGCCCAGCCGCCGCACCAGATAGGCGTAGTGCTCAAGGCTCGCGCGCGCGGTACGAGTGAGGCGATGAGGGGCGACGGCGTGACTCCAGGCGCGCGTGGCCGCGAGTTCCTCGACCTGCGAACGGATTTCGCCCTCAATCCGGGAAAGCTCGGCCTGCACCATGTTGACGTCGAGCGTCTCGTGGTTGCGGACGAAGGTGCTCGCCGCCGCCCAGGCCCAGGCTGCCGAGAACTCGGCTAGCAGGTCGGGCCAGTCGGTCCGCCTCGGATCCTCGCAGATCACCGCGTGCAGCCGTGGGGCGCCGGCAAGCAGTCGCGCACCCAGCTCATCGCGGCGGGCGAGAAGACGCCGGACCTCGACGAGCCGTGCGAGCCTGCTGTGTTCTGCGGCGTAGCGCTCATGATCGCGTGCGCACACTGCCTCAAGCATCGACCGCACGGCCGGGACAGCCTCCGCCCAGCGCACCTCATCGGAAAGCCGCCGCTGCACGTCCTCCAGAGGCCTGCGGGCTGCCTCAAGCGCATCAGCGGCGGCCGCGGCGTCAACCAACCCGGCGTAGGCGCGGATCTCGGCACTTTCGGTCCAATCCGGGATCGGAAGCTCCAGTTGCCTGAGCCGTTGCTCCTCGCGGTCCAGCTCGGTCGCGAGCTCTAACACACGTCCGAGCTGACTCACCTCGGTGTGGTGCCATTGCAGCCGCTCGTGCAGCGTGTCCTCTCGTGGGATAACTACGTCCGCAGGCCATGCGCGGTCGAGAGCATTGAGCGTCTTCGTCGCCTCGACCCAGGTCAAAAAGGCGTTCAGTTGGTCTATCGTCGTTGGCGGGAGTCCGTCGACGAGGACTCCGTCGAACAACGGTGCCGCTTGCTTAACCGGCTTAGGCGCGAAGGTACCGATCTTGGGACGGCCGTCGGGACTCACCTTGAGCGTCCCTCCCGCTGCGAGATGCCGCTGTAACGTCCGGGCCAATGGGAACACGACTGCGACGTCGGCGCTGCGCAGCTCCACCTGGGTGACTGTGCCTAGGTTCTGCACGAGCGGCATCGCCTGGTCTATCAGCGTAAGGATCGTTTGATGGCGGGAACGCCATATCTCTGCTCGGCTTCTGCGCACATCAGCCAGCGCGGCGGCCATCCACTGCTCACGACGGCTGCCAAGGTAGTCGAACTCGCGAACGAGTTCGTGCAGACGGGCGCGCAGGGCGTCCCGCACGTCGAGGGGCAGTCGCTGCACAGCGGCGGCTGCAGGATGGGACCGCTGCTGGTGGAGGCGATGGTCCGCGGCGGCCGCGGCCGCCTCGCTCGCCACCATGTCCGCGAAACGTGCCGGGTCGGGAAGGTTCACCGGGTCGAACTCACGCAGGCATGCGTCGGATTCGTCGGTCGTGAGGACGGAGTCCGATACGAGCGCGTGCCACTCGACGATCTCCGGAGACGACAGCGGGGATGCGTCG
>DATFDO010000323.1:0-7510 GCA_035252045.1 Pseudonocardiaceae bacterium | reverse complement strand
GTGCTTGACCGCCAGCGCGGCCAGCTCGGCGTGGTCGCTGCCGGAGAGCACGGTGGTCGTCGAGACCGAGACGTCCCTGAATACGGCGGACAGGTCGACGTCTTGGAAGGCGCCGCGACCGAGGACTTTCGACGGCACCTGCCCGGAGATGGCCACCACCGGGGACTGGTCGAGCTTGGCGTCGTACAGCCCGGTAAGCAGGTTCGTCGAGCCCGGGCCGGCGATGGCGAAGCAGGCCGCCGGGCGCCCAGTCAGCTTCCCGTAGGCGCTGGCCGCGAACGCCGCCGCGCCCTCGTGCCGGATCCCGATGTAGGTCAGCTCGCCGCGCTGCTCGGCTCGCCGCAGCGCATCCGCGAAACCCAGGTTGGAGTGCCCGACCATGCCGAACACATGAGTCACCCCGTGCGTGACCAACGTCTCGACCATGACGTCGGCGACCGTGCGGACCTGCGCTTTGATGGGCGGCAGCTGGACGTACACCCCGTCGGTCCGCTCCTGCACCGGATAGGCCGTGACGCCGTCGGAGAACCCTGCGGGTGGCCGGCCCGTGAGCGGGTCGTAGTCGTAACCGTGCCACGGGCAGCGCAGCAGCCCCTTCTCGATCGAACCCTCCCCCAGCGGCCCGCCCTGATGTGGGCAGCGGTTGTCCAGCGCACCCAGCTGGGCCCCGCACCGGGACAGCGCGACCGTGCGGCCGTCCACCACGACACTGCGCACCCGCCCGTCGTCCGGGACATCGGCGGGGTCCACCTTGTGCCAGCCGTTCTCCGTCACACCGCCTCAGTACCTCCGCACCCGCGTCCCGTTACACTAAAATGATCATCTCTTGTGATCGTCGTTTCGGAAGCGAAAACCGCGCTAATCACGGCTATATCTTCCAATTCGACGATCACGAGCAGCGCGATGTGCGCCTCAGGCATGCTGACTCATGGGCTGGAGGATGGGGGACGCCTGGCAGGCGGCGGCGGCGATGTGCCAACAGGCAGGGCTGCCGGTGTCCCGGCTGGAGCTGCTGCGCTTCGGGAGCAACGCCGTGTTCGGCGTCGACGAGGCGCACGTGCTGCGGGTGATGCGTCCTGGCACCAGCGACGCTGACGTGCAGCGGGAGATCGAGCTGGTCCGGGAGCTCGACCGGCTGGATGTGCCCACCGTGCGCTTCGCCGGCGACGTTGCGGCGCAGCCGCTCAAGTCGCTGGACTGCCTGGGAACAGTGTGGGAACGGCTCGCGGAACCCGATCAAGACAACGTTCACAACGCTCTCGGGCACCTGGTGCGCACCTTTCACCAGCGCACCATTGACCTGCGGGTGCCGCTGCAGCCGTGGCGCCAGCTCGCCGCATCCGACCACCGATTGGCGCGGCAGCGTGAGCACTATGCAGCCAACGATGTCCGAATGCTCACCCAGTGGTCCCGGCGGATTGCCCGCGAGTTGGATCAGGTGCAGCCAGCGTTGCCAGCCGGGGTCATCCATGGCCAGGCTGAGGTGGGAAACGTCCTGTTTCGTGCCGGCCAACCGGTGCTCATCGACTTCGAGCAGGTGTCCATCGGGCCACGGGAATGGGACCTGGTGCACACCGCTGCCGTGGTCACCCGTTTCGGCCGGCCCGAACGGCGCTACCGGGACTTCGCTGACGCCTACGGCTTCGATGTGCGGACCTGGGGTGGATACCAGACCTACCGCCGGCTGTGGGAACTGTGCGCCACCACCTGGCTCATGCAACACGATCACCATGACCGAAAGGTGGCCCAGGAGATCGAAGTACGGCTACAGACGTGGCGCGATGACGACCCGGACGCGCGGTGGACCGGCGTACTCGAACGGCGATGACTCCACGGTAGATCTGACGTGTCCGGCCGCAAGACGGCTGTCTACGCCGGGAAGCTCAACAGGGTTGCCACCACGACCAGCCGGCCGGTAGATCTGGGCTGCGTGGACGCCCTCGAGGAGCGGGACCGTGGCCGTGCCTGTTACCGGCAACGGGCCTGGCTCGACGCCCACACGGCCTTGTCCCATGCCGACGAGGCAGGCGGGTTAGAGGCGCCGGACCTCGAGCTGCTGGCGATGGCAGGGTTCCTCATCGGCCAGGACCACGACGCCGTCCGCGTGCTGGAGCGGACCCATCACGTCTACCTGCAGGCATCGGACCTGGTGGGTGCCGCCCGGTGCGCCATCTGGACCGGTTTCGGGCTGCTCGACTTCGGCGAGCCGGCTCAGGCGTTCGGGTGGTTCGGCCGGGCGGCCCGGCTGCTCGACCGCACCGGCCGGGACTGCGCCGAGCGCGGCTACCTGCTCGTTCCCGACGTCATCCAGCACCTCGACGACGACGCCGAGGCGGCCTTCCAGACCGCGGCCGCCGTCGCGGAGGTCGGTGACCGGTGCCACGACGCCGACCTGGTCACCTTCGCGCTGCACGCGCAGGGGCGGGCCCGGATCCGGCAGGGGCGCGTCGCGGAAGGCGCGGCACTGCTGGACGAGGCCATGGTGGCGGTGATCGCCGGCGAGCTGGCCTCCCCGTTGTTCACCGGGCTGATCTACTGCGGCGTGATCGACGCCTGCCGGGAGGTCTACGGTCCGCTGCGCACCCCCCGGGACACGGGATTCGCGGAGGCGACGCAGCTGTGGAACGGCATAGTCACTAAAGCGCCGGCCCTCGTCGTCACCGCAGCCGGCACCGCCGACGTCGTCGAGGCAGTGAACTTCGCCCGCGAGCACGGGCTCGCACTATCGGTGCGGGGCGGCGGCCACAACATTGCCGGCACCGCGCTGGCCGATAACGGTCTGACCATCGACATGTCCGGGTTGCGCGGGATCACGGTGAACCGCGACGCGCGGACCGCGACGGTGCAGGCCGGGTGCCTGCTCGGCGAGGTGGACCGGGCCACCCAGGAGCACGGCCTGGCCACCCCGCTCGGGTTCATCTCCGAGGTCGGCGTGGCAGGCCTGACCCTCGGCGGCGGGCTGGGGTACCTGACCCGCCGGTTCGGCTGGACAGTGGACAACCTGCTCACCGTCGAGATCGTCACTGCGGACGGCCGGGTCCGCCGTGCCAGCCGCGACGAGCACCCGGACCTGTTCTGGGCGATCCGCGGCGCGGGTGCCAACGTCGGCGTCGTCACCTCGTTCACCTTCCGGTTGCACGAGGTGGGGCCGACCGTCTACGGCGGGCTGATCGCCTGGCCGGGCGATCGGGTGCACGAGATCCTGCGGGCCTACCGGACGATCACCAGCCGGGCCCCCAGGGAGCTGGCCGTCTGGCTGGTCCTGATGAACGCACCACCGGCACCGTTCGTACCCCGGCAGTGGCACGGCAAGAAGATCTGCGCCATGGCCGTGTGCTACACCGGCGACCCGGCCCACACCAACGACGTGGTCGCACCGATCCGGGCGATCGGCGACCCGATCGTCGACCTGCTGGCCGAGCAGCCCTACACCCGGGTGCAGTCCTACCTCGACGACGGCGAACCCAAGGGCATGCACTACTACTGGAAGACCGACTACGCCGCCGAGCTCAGCGACGAATTGCTCGAGCTCACCGAGAAGCTGTTCGCCGACTGTCCCATCCCGGGTATCGAATGCGGCTTCCTGCATGTCGGTGGAGCCATCAACGAGCACGACGAGGACGACGGCGCCGTCGGGAACCGCAACGCCCGATACGTGATCGGCGCCAACGGCAAGTGGGCACCGGGCGAGCCCCAGGCGGCGCAGTACCGGGAGTGGATCCGCGATGCATCAAACCAGCTGCATCCGCTCGGAACCGGCCGCACCTATGTCAACTTCCAGACCGCGGACGAGGACTTCGACCGCGTGCGGGCGAGTTACGGCCCCAACTTCGACCGCCTGGTCGAGATCAAAAAGAGCTACGATCGGAACAACCTGTTCTGCTCAAATCGCAATATCCGAATCGCCTAGGCTGGCTCGCGCCGGTCAAAGGTGCGCCTTCACCGCGACGACTTCCAGGTACTCGGAATGGATCTCGCATGTTCCGTCGTGGGCGGCATTGAATCTCTCGCTGTGCGCAATCCACGCGTCACGGAACTTTTCCTGCTGTGGCTTGTCCAGCGCCTGCCAGAGCGCGGAGACCGGTCCGAACCAGTCGCGGAACAACTCGAACATGCTGAGTGCGTCGTGGTGGCACATCTCCACCTGCTCGAGGCGAGTCTCCAGTGTGCAGATGCGGTCACCGAACAGTTCCCGCAACCGCTCCTCGGTGCCCCACGCGCTGGGCGGCACCAGTCCCGGTGGCGGCGGCAGGAACTGCGCTGTCAGAGCGAACTGCCCACCGGCCCAACCCTGCGGCGTCCAGTTGGCCATCCCGAGCCGGCCGCCATCACGCAGTACGCGCAGCAGTTCGGAGGCTGTCTGCACCTGGTCCGGCGCGAACATCGCACCGAACGTCGACGTCACCACATCGAATGTGCCGTCCTCGAAAGGCAGCTGCTGGGCATCAGCGACCTGAGTGCGCAATGGCAGCCCGTCGGCCGCGGCGCGCTGCTGCGCGCGCTGCAGCAGCTCCGGAACGTAATCAGCACAGATCACATCAGCGCCGCGGCGAGCCGCGGCGAGCGCGGTGTTACCCGCCCCACCGGCGACATCGAGCACCCGTTCCCCGGCGTGCACGTGCAGCGAGCGGACCAGCAACTCGCCCACCACCACCTGGGTCACGCCGATCCGGTGGAAATCCCCCGTGGACCACATCTTCTGCTGCCGTTCGGTGATCTTGCCAAGATCTACTGACACAACACGACCTCCTTGCGCGCCGGTAACGGCCGGCGGGGGTCCGTGAACTCGACGCTACGGACGTTTTTAGGGCCTCTCCACATCGATTTTGTCGAGTTCGGGGCGCGACATCTGGCGTAGCCACGGCCGGATCACCCGGACCAGCTCAACCGGGTGATCCAGGTAGGGCGTGTGGGTACCGGGCGTCCATGAGACCGGCACGTTGAGGCGCTGGGCGAGCCGGCAGGCGGCCTGCTGGAAGACGGGCGTTGGGCGGCACCGGCGGTCCGGTGCCGCGCGCCTCACGTCGTTACTGCGCCCGAGCCCCGGATCAGGACGTGCTCACCTGGTCGGCCGGGGGTGGGGTGATCGAGACGGGTTCGTTGAACTTGCTGAACGTGATGACCGTGGAGGTGTGCTGGCCTTGCACCGTCAAGTCCTGGGTGGCCTTAACCGGCCGGCCCTGGTCGTCGACATACAACTCGATGGGCAAGGTCGTGATCCCGGTGGCGAGCAGCGGCTCCCGGCCCGGCGTACCCGCCGGGAGCTTGGCGACGTCGACCTGAATCGAGTAATGATCGACCGGGGTGCCGTTGACTGACTCCTTGCCGGCGAGTGTGACACTGCGCGCGGCCGAGGCGAACGCGGTGAAATGGTCAAGCGAGGCCGACCGGCGCACTGCCTCCAGCGACGCTGCCAGATTGCGGACTGTCGGGTTGGTGCTGTCCGGGGTGATCAGCAGCCAGGGCTTGCCGGCTGGATTGGCTGCCCCGCCCAGCTGCGCGTACGTCGCCTGATCGACGATAAGTAACCGCCGCTTGCCGACGGCTCCGAGTTCTTCGGTGATGTCCAGGGCCTGCAGCGTGCCGCCAGCGAGCTTCGCATCACCGTTGCTGCTGATCGTCTGATTCGGATTCGTCACGTTGAGGACGAGATGCACCGAACTCACCGACGAGATCCCGCGGCGCAGCAACGCCGCGAGACCGGCGGCGTCGGTGGCGGGGGGCAACGCCGGACTCACCGATGTAGTGGACGCCGCGCTGTTACCGGATGGGCCACCAGTGCCGGACGAGCAGCCGGCTACCGCGATGGCGGGACAGAGCATGGCGACGGCGACCAACCGCCGCGTGGAGATCATCACGCGGCATGTTACCGCGCGCGCCCGAGGCCGCCGCACGGCCCCAGGCAGTCACTGCTTCCGGCGTCCGCGCCTTGAGTGGTTGGTCGTGGTCACCAGGGTCACGGGCTTGCGCGTGCCATTCATCTGACCATTGACCGCGGTCGGCCGGGAAAGGGGGGGCACCGGCGCAACGACCGGGGCCGTGCGAGTAGGCCCGGAGCGCAGCAGCAGCGCGCCCAGCGCGCCCACCGCGCACAGCGCGGCCATGACCAGGAACAGGTTGCTGACCCCACCGGCGAACACCCGCAGTTCGGCCTGGTGATAGGTGGCGTACAGACCCGTCCAGTGCGGGGTGCCCGGGGGACCGACATGGGGAACCGGGGTCGTCTGCGGCAGCAACGCGGCGCGCCCCGCCATCAGTTGGGCCTGCTGGAGGGTCAGGATCGCGGTGAATACGGCCACCCCGAGTGCGGCCGCAGTGCGCTGCACGACGTTGTTGAACGCGCTGGCCGTGTTGTTGTACGCGGCGGGCAGGACCGCGAGACCCGCGCTGAACAGCGGCATCATCCCGATGCCGAAACCGGCGTACTGGAGCATCAGCAACCACATCAGGTGCCCGCGACTGGTGTCGAGGGTGATCGTGTGCATGAAGTAGGTGGCGACGGCGGCGATGGTCAAGCCGACGGCCACCGGCCAGCGGGGCCCGATGCGGTCATAGACCTGCCCCGCGACAGGCATCAAGAATCCCATCACCAACGCAGGCGGTAGCACGACAAGGCCCGCATCCAGCGCTCCCCAGCCCTGGCCCAGTTGCAGGAACTGCGGGATGTAGAACGCCGCCACGAACAGCGCCACGATCACCAACGTGACCAGCACCAGCGACAGGGTGAACGCCCCGTAACGGAATACTCGCACATCGAGCAGCGGATCATCGACCTCCAGCTCGATCACCACGAACAGCGCCAGGCTCAGCGCGCTGAAGGTGAACAGGCCCAGGATCCGGTAAGACGTCCAGTCCCAGTCCGCGCCCTTGGACAGCGCCAGCAGCAGCGCGAACAGCCCAGCCGCGATGGTGACGAAGCCCAGCACGTCGAACCGCCGGCCGGTGCGCCCCGGAAACGCCGGCAACACCAGGAGCGCGGCCACCGTACCGAGGATCGCGACCGGCACGTTGATGAAAAAGATCAGCCGCCAGTTCACGTACTCGACCAGGTAACCGCCCAGCGCCGGCCCGACCGCCGGGGCGGCCACCACACCCAGCCCGTACATGCCCAACGCGGCGCCGAGCCGGTCCCGCGGCACGATCCGCAGCAGGATCGCCATCGTGATCGTCGGCAGGATCCCGCCAAGCAGCGCCTGGACGATCCGGGCCGCCACCAGGGCGTCCAGGCTCCACGCCAGCCCGCACAGCGCCGACCCGCCGGCGAATCCCAGCAGCGCCAGGTTGTAGACCCGGCTCAACCCGAGGCGATCCCCCAGCCATGCGGTGGTCGGCACCACCACCCCCTCGGTCAGCGCATAGGCGGTGACGACCCACTGGGAGTCGCTGGTGGACACGCCGAACTCGTTCTGGATGGTGGGCAGAGCGACCGTGACGATGCTGATGTCCAGGATCGACATGAACATGCCGACAATGAGCACCGTCAGCGGCAACCGCCAAGCCGTCTGGGTGC
>DATFDO010000322.1:0-3251 GCA_035252045.1 Pseudonocardiaceae bacterium | reverse complement strand
GCTTGGATAGGCCGATCCCGGCGACGACCCCGAGCAGCACTCCGAGCATGCCGCCGCTGAGCCCGAGGACCGACGCCTCCACCAGGAACTGGCGCCGGATCACTCGCGGCGTGGCGCCCAGCGCTTTACGCAGCCCGATCTCCCGGACCCGCTCGGTCACCGACACCAGCATGATGTTCATCACGCCCACCCCGCCGACCAGCAACGAGATCGCCGCGATACCGCCGAGCAGGATCGTCAGTGTCTGGGTGACCGAGGTGGCAGTATTCAAGATCGACTGCTGGCTCGTGATGGTGAAGTCCGCGCTGGCCGGGGTCATCACGTGGTGCAGGTTCGATAGCTCGGAGTCGGCTTCCTGGTAAGCGGCCGACAGCGTGTCCGCCGACTGGGCTTGCAGGTAGATGGTCTGCACGGCGGTACGGATCGCGCCGCCGAAGAGCCGCTGGGAGGCGGTCGACAGCGGGACGATCGCCTGGTCATCCTCGTTCGCCACAGCCGTTGAGCCCGCCGGGCTCAGCACCCCGACCACGCTCAGCGGTACGCCGGTGACCGTGACGGTTTGGCCGATCGCGTCCCGGGCGCCGAACAGCTGCTGGGCGGTGGTGGCGGCGAGCACCACCACCGCCGCGTGGTCGGTCACATCCTGGGTGGTGAGGAAGCGGCCGCTGGCCACCGTGCGGGCCCGGACGGTGACCCAGTCAGGCGTGGTGCCGACCACGGTGGTGGTCCAGTTCGAGGCTCCTGCGGTCAGCGACTCCGACCGTTGTACGGCCGGGGCGACCGCTGCGATGTCCGGCGCGACGATCTTCGAGGTCAAGTCGGTGGCGTCGGCTTCAGTCAGGGTGGACGCGGAGCCGAAACCACTTCGTACGCCGTTGCTGCCGGTCACACTCCCCGGCGCGACGATAAGCAGGTTGCTGCCCAGCGAGTTGATCTGCTGGGTAATCTGCTGCTGGGCGCCGAGGCCGAGCCCGACAGTCAGGATGACGGCGGCGATGCCGATCAAAATGCCGAGCACGGTCAGCCCGGAACGCAGCCGGTGCGACCGCACCGCCTCCAACCCGGTACGGATCGTCTCCCACCAGTTCATCCCGTGACCCCGTCTCCGGCGTGTCGCGCCCTGGTGTTCCGTGTGTCGCGCCCTCCTGCCCGGTGTGTCGTTCCCTCACGCACGGCGTGCCGCCCCTGATGCACACCGCTCTCACCGCGGATGGCGCTGTCACCGCAGATGGCGCCGTCCAGGATGTGCACGGTTCGGGCCGCCGCCGCCGCGACATCGGCCTCATGGGTGATGAGCACGATGGTCCGCCCGGCAGCGTGGAGCTCAGCAAGCAGGCCCAGCACGTCAGTGGTGGAAGCGGAGTCCAGGTTGCCGGTCGGCTCGTCGGCCAGGATCAGGGTCGGATCGCTCACCAATGCGCGGGCGATGGCGACCCGCTGCTGCTGGCCACCGGACAGCTCCCCGGGACGGTGCTCCACCCGGTGTGCCAGACCCACCCGGGCCAGCGCTTCCACCGCCATGGCGCTGCGCTCGGTTCGCCGGATGCCGGCGTAGCACAGCGGTAGCTCCACATTGCGTCCCGCTGTCAACGACGGCAGCAGGTTGAACTGCTGGAACACGAAGCCGATCCGCCGGTTGCGGACATCCGCCAGCTCTTCCTCCGACATCGTGCTGACGTTCTGGCCGGCCAGCCGGTACGTCCCCGATGTCGGGGTGTCCAGGCAGCCCAGGAGATGCATCAGGGTCGACTTGCCGGATCCGGAAGGCCCCGTGATGGCGACGAATTCGCCTGCCCGGATCGCGATGCAGGCTCCGCGCAGCGCCTCCACCTCCAGCGATCCGCTGCGGTAGGTCTTGCTCACGTCGCGCAGCTCCAGCAGCGGGTACTCCATGGCGGGCAACACATCGGTAGTCATCGCTCAGCCCGTCCTGCCGCCCGGACCGCGGCCCCCGCCACCCGCGCCCCCGAAACCGCCGCCTGCGCCGCCGAAACCGCCACCAAGGCCGCCAGTCCGTCCGGTACCAGATCCGGCGGGAGCGGCGGGCAGCACGATGCGACTGCCGGCCGCCAAACCACCGGTGATCTGTGTCTGGCCACCCGCGCTCAGCCCTACGGTCACCGGATGAGCCACCTGCTGGCCCCCGGACAGCTGGTAAACCACGGACTGTCCACCCTCGAAGTGCACGGCTGCCCGAGGCACCACGATGACGTCGCTAAGCTGCTTGACGATGATCGAGACCTGGGCGGTCGCCCCGATGGGCAGGTTGCCTGAACTACCGGTGACGTTGATAGTGACCGGGTAGTTGGTGACGCCCGAACTCTGGCTGCCGATCATGCCTACCGATGCCACGGTGCCGAAGATCGGGCCGGTCGATCCGTTCGGCACGATAACGGCCTGCTCGCCGGAACGCAGCTGACTGACCTGGGTGTCATCGACGTTGGCGTTGACGATGTAGGTCCCCGTGCTGATCACCACGATCTGGGCATTCGCCGCCGAGGTGGTCTGCGCTGACGTGGTGCTCGACGCCGCTGCCGCGCTTGGTCCGCCGGATGCACTCGTACTGGCGCCCGCACCCGTCGAGGAGGCGCCCGACACCTGCTGGCCGGCTGTCAGGGTGATCGCGGCGACGGTGCCGTCAAACGGTGCGACCAGGGAAGATCGGGCCAGGTTCTGCTGCGCGACGGTCAATTGAGCGTTCGATGAGGTCAGCGCGGCGTTGTCGGCGTTGATCTGAGCGGCAGAGGCACCGGATGCCTCGTCGGAGGCGACTTTGGCTTGGCTGGCTGCTACTGCCGCGCGGGCTTGGGCCACCTGGCTGGGCAGCGACGCCGCGTCTACCGTTGCCAGGACCTGGCCCGCTTTGACCTGCTGGCCGACAGCCACCGGTACCGCAGTGACTTGGCCTGCGACCCCGAAGTTGAGGTTGGCTTGCTGAGCCGCAGCGATCGTGCCGGTCGCCGATACCGTCTGGCGGATCATGCCCAGACTGGCGGTGCCCAACCGGGGAGCAGTCTCCGATGACGATCCCGCCCAGGCCCATCCGGCGATCGCGACACAAGTAGCCACCACAGCCGCGCATACGATCAGCCATCGCTTGCTCAGCGTCCGGCGTATCGCGATCACCAGCTTCACCAGACACCCTTCACAGCCCCGCCGGGTCTAGGCCGCCCAGCAACAACGAACGAGAGTTAGCCACAGGAGTGTGAACACGCGCTGTGGGTGATCTGGAAGTTGGATGTGAGCGGCGA
>DATFDO010000321.1:0-23605 GCA_035252045.1 Pseudonocardiaceae bacterium | reverse complement strand
CCACGGCTGCGTGGTCAGCTCGCTGGGGTGTACCCGCAGGGCACCCGCCATCGCCTCCAGCGTCTTTCGGCTCGCCACTGGCTTCTCGCCGCGTTCTACCTGAGCCCAGAATGAGAAGGACAGCCCAGCTAGGCCTGCGGCCTCCCGCAGCGTCAGCCGACGCCAGCAGCGCAGCTCACGCAGCCGCCGGCCCAACGCCTTGCCCTCATCCACCTTCCCTCCCTTGACGCGCGCCCGTGTGTCTGCTTCTCACGGTACTGACCGCCCTTCGCGCTGCGCGTCTGCTGCGGACACCGCCACCCGCGGGTACCACCCACCCGCCACTGCGCCGGATTGTCACCGCGCGGTGTCAGGTGGGTCCGGCGCCGCCAGGACACACGCCACGCAGGGCATCCCGGTGCCCACAGTGACCAGCTCGGCATCGCCCGGGTGGATCTCCAGACCGCAAAAAGCACGCAACCGCTCGGGGACCACCCGTCCGGAAGGGATCGGGAACAGGTGCACCACCCGGTCGGTCTCGCCCGCGATCCGACCGCTGGACAGCCTCACCCCGGCCAGCAGCCGCGCCGCGAACACGCCGGGCAGCCACTCGCGCAGACCAGAGGGGGATAGCTCGGCCAGCGAGCGCCGCACGGGTACGGGGCGTGATCCATCCGGCATGGCCGGGATGATCTGGCCTGACCGGCAGTTGCTTGTGTACCAGCAGTGCACACCGGGCGAATCCACCGGCGGCCCAGGCATGATCAGGCATCAAGAGCCGGCATGCTCGAATCGAACTGTGCCAACCACACCCGACCCGAGATCAAAAGGTCACCGCGGTTGGCTGGCGGTTGAGCCAACTGGCTCGTGGTCGATCACGCGATAGGAACCAGTAGGGCGGTGAAGGCTCCCGCGATCAGAGCAGGGCCCAAGGGGATCAGGGTGTGCCTTGAAGCCCGCCGCAGGACGATCAGCGCCGCGCCGGTGAGGCCACCGTAGAGCAGGCCGAGCGCAGCGCCTGAGACGAATGTGTTCCAGCCTGGCCAGGCGAGGGCAAGCCCCAAAAGCCCGGCGAGTCGGATGTCCGCCGCGCCCAGCGCGCCGTGACTGGCCAGGCCGATGATCAGGTAAAACGTAAACAAGATGGCCATGCCAGCAAGCGAGCGCAGCATCGCGGCAGCATTGTGCTCCACCGCTGCGGCAACTCCGAATAGCACGATAAGGCCCGGGTAGGCGGGAACTAACAGCCTGCAAGGCATGCGTTTTTCGATGACATCGATTGCGGACAACGGCACACAGGCTGTCGCGAGGCCACTGTAGGCGACCAGTTCGGGCCGGACACCGACCCGCCAAGCCAGTAGTCCAAACAGAACTGCCGTGATGAGGCCAAGAGCCACAGCATTGATCAGCCGATGATCCTGGCGGCGGACGATCAGCAAGGCTTGAGTCGGCTGACACAGCGCCACGCCGATGACGGCACCGAGCAATCCCCACAGGGGTATCGCCCACCACGGGTTCACGGCCGTGTCCACGAGCTGCATGACCGGGATCTCTCGGCAGGAGCCACTTGCCTGTCCGTCGTCGCTCGTCCGCAGATGGTCCGGAAGAGTCCGGCGGGGCTGGCGGCCGTGTGCTGGATTGACAGCACACCCCAGCGCCGGCATAGGCGACTGCATGGGACCGTTTGCCCTGCTGAGGTTCGGTCACTCGCGCCTCTTGGCCCACGGAGCCATGTCAACACCGGCATCCGTCATACTTACCATTCGTGTACAAATGTTGACAGCACGCGGCACCTCTGCTTACATCTGCGCCACCGTGCGTCAACAGATGCTTACATGGCGCAGCAAGCTAGGTGGTGCGCTGGGGGCAGGAGGCCAGAGGATGAGATGGATGCTCTCATGTCGACGGACCCGAGGGTGGTCACGGCGGCCACCGCACCCGGAATCGCCTCGTCGACCCCTGCATCCATCGCCACCGCTAACTGGTCGCCGAGGCGGTGATCCGTGGGCAACCGTCGATGTCGTCGGCCACGCCGAGCGCGGTGCAGGATCCCTGGGGGGTCAATCGCGTGCTGTTTGGCCAGGTGCGGTGACCATCGCGGCTTTAGCTCTGACAGCCTGCGGTGCAGGTGTATCTGGGTCGGCGCCAGCGGCAACTCACGCCGCAGCGCAACCACCGGCCTCGGCACCAATCACGCCAGCGTCCTCGCCAGCTGACGTCGCGCGGCAACAGGCCATTGCTGCTTACCTGGGTATGTGGCGGGATTTTGCTGATGCCGCCGTGACGTCGGATTGGCGGTCTCCCGCATTGGCGCGGAATGCTACCGGCGCCGCACTGTCCACGCTGTCTCGTGGCCTGTATGCCGATCACTACAACGGGCTGGTGTCTCGTGGACGGCCAGTCAGCAACCCTCAAGTATCGTCCGTCGATCCGGTGGTTTCCCCGACCACAGTCGTAATCGCGGATTGCGGTGACTCAACAACATGGAAGAAATACCGCGCCGACAACGGACAGCCAGCCGATGACGGGCCCGGCGGGAGGCGGCAGATCAATGCGATCGTGAAGAAGGCCGTGGATGGCTCCTGGAAGGTTACGGACTTTGGTATTCAGGCAGTCGGAACATGTTAGACCGAGCGGTCACCACGATGGGCGGTACAGCACTCTTATTTTTGATGACCGCGTTGCCGGCTTTCGCGGACCCTTGGGGAAGCGTGGATTGCAGTCAAAGTCCAACGCCAGCTTGCGAGCTTGGCGCGGGTAAAGGTGAAACACACCGGTATGGCCAAGGTGCTGATCCGAGGCCGCGTCCGGGCGTTCAGGGTCATCACTCTGGGGGAGCTGATGAAGGCGATCGCGTGGTCGGTGATAACGCGGCTGTGCACTGCTTTTATCTTCGTAGCGACTACCAGCCTCCGGGAATCGGCGTGGCCACTATCGCGTACCAGGCGCGTGGTGGGGACAGCACAGTCACAGCGCGGCCGGCCGTGTTCTATCCACAACTGGCCGACCCAGCGGTGCAGATTGCTGATCCCGCACCGGGTCAGCCCGGTGCTTGGTACGTGTACAAGTGCGACCAGGCTGGTCTCATCGACGCGCTGTACCGAGCGCCGGTGTGGATCCCGGACGGACAGCCCGGCGCGCTAGCCTCACCGGCGCAGTTGGCTGAGCAGGCCCGCAGCCAGCTGCTCCTGCCCTCTCCCCGAATCGAGGCCAACCCGGTAGGAGAGCAGCTGGTCAACCTGCCGACCTGGTTGTGGCTGGATTCGGCAAGCTGGTGGCCGCGGTCGGCGACCGCGCTGGTTCCCGGAGTGTCGGTAACGGCAGTGGCTAGGCCGACCTCGGTATCGTGGTCGATGGGTGACGGCACGTCGGTGGTTTGCCGCGGGCAAGGCACCCCGTTCCCACCCGGTGGCAATCCGAGTGCGGCGTCGCCGGACTGCGGTCACACCTACCACATTTCCTCGGCAAGCCAGAGCGGCCAGGCATTTCCGGTGACTGCGACGGTGCATTGGTCGGTTACCTGGTGGGGGGCCGGTCAACGTGGAACGTTTCCGGATCTGACGACCTCGGCGAGCACCCAATTCCGAGTGGCTGAAGCCCAGGCCCTGGGCACCGGTACGCGCTGACTCTAGGCAGTCCTCAAGCGCTGGAATCAAATAACCATAGGCAACTCAAACCCGCTGATTTGACGGCTGGATTTCCTGCTGCGCGGCCCGTCTACCCGTAGTTTTGGAGGCACCCGGTGAACACATCAAGCGTGACCGCGGAACGATCGTGGACCAAGCCGGATACCACCTCACGATTGCACGGCGGTCAGCGACACAGCACACCACACCTGCTGGTCGGCGTATTACTGGTGCTCGCGTGCGCTGTGGGTAGTGTGCTGTGGTCATTAGCTGCAGGTGACCAACAGCGGGTATTGGCCCTGGCGCGCCCGGTGTCGGTCGGACAAATGCTTTCTCCGGCCGATCTGCGCGAGGTGAGCATCACCGTCGACCCGGCAATGTCCACGGTGGCGGCTTCCCAGGCGTCGACCGTGGTCGGCCGCACCATGGCGACCAGCTTGCCCCCCGGGTCATTGTTGACCCGCGACATGCTGGGCACTGCCCTGATTCCCGGTGAGGGGCAGGCCATCACCGCGCTGGCCCTGAAGCCGGGAATGTTCCCACCTGAATTGACCCCCGGCGCCCACGTGGCCGTGGTCTTCGTGCCCAACTCGGCGACAGGGCCATCGAGTGCGTTTGCGTTACCGACTGTGACCTCGATGTGGCAGGCGACGGTGACCGGCGTGGCGGCGCGGGCCGATGAACAGGTCACGGTTGTGTCGCTGCAGCTCCTCGAGGCCGCCGCCCGCCAAGTCGCGGCGATGTCTGCCGGACAGCTGTCTCTGGTGATGCTGTCGGGAAGTGGTCGATGATGTTGGTCGCGGTCTGCAGTCTGAAGGGCTCCCCCGGGGTTACCACGTTCTGCGTGGCGCTGGCCGCGCACTGGCCGGCGCAAGCCCGGTGTCTGCTGCTGGAGTGCGACCCGTCCGGTGGTGACATCGCCACTCGCTTGTCGCTGGCATCGTCACCGGGTCTGGTGAGCTTGGCAGCCGCAGCACGACGCGGCAGCGAACCGGAAATGCTGTGGCAGCACACCCAGGAGTTACCGGGCGGGCTGCCGGTGGTGGTTGCGCCACCAGGCGCGGACCACGCGCTGGCCGCGTTGGTCGCGTTAGCACCTGAGAGTTCCGCCAGCGGAAGTGTGCTGCGCATGGCGGCCAGGGCAACCGACACGACGGTGATCGCTGACTGTGGCCGCGCAGACCCAACCTCCGCGGTGCTGCGCCTCGTGCACTCGGCGGACATCATGCTGCTGTTGAGCAGGGCACACGCCGACGATCTGGCACATCTGGCCAGCCGCTTGGCGGCCGTGAGTCGGTGGTCACCACGTCCCGCGCTGCTGTTGGTCGGCGAGGGCTACTCAGCAGCCGAGGTCTCCCGCGAGCTCGATGTGCCCGTCTTCGGACGGATTCCCGAGGACGGTCCTGGTGCGGCCGCCTTACGCGGCCACCGCCGCAGCCAGGGCCGACTGTCGCGTTCCGCGTTAGGTCGTGCTGCTGGCAGCGTCGCCAGAGCGTTGCTGACGAACCTGGCTACGCCACCCAGCCCCCAGCACTGCAGCGCACCACCGAATGAACGTGCTCCTGTGCCACGGTCAGATTCGACTGGTGGCCATGCTGCACCCACGAACCGGGTGCAGGCGGTGGGTTCGATGCCGCGGCTTTTGAACGCGACCACACCGGACGTCACCTTTCGAAACGGGCGGGCGTCATGACTTCCCCGACTGACGGCGGCCAACAGCTGACGATGCTGCCCAGCCACCGGCCACGGGTGCCAGCCCTTCACGACCCGGCCCGTCTGGCCGCAAGCCTGGGCAGCGAGTCGCCGAATACGGCAGCGGCGCTGGCGCGATTGCGCCATCGTCTGCGCACCGTGTTGAGCACCGAGCTACCGAAGCGGGTCGAAGCGGCGCACCCTCGCCCAACAATTGATCACGATCAGCGGCAAGCCCTGGCCCGGGCGATTCTGGACGAGGCGGCTCAGGCACATAGCGAAGCCGAATTGATGGCCAACCGGATGCTCGTCGCCAAGGACGCCGAGCAGCAGGTGATCACCGAGGTGATTAACGAAGTCTTCGGGATGGCAGGCCTACAGCCGCTACTGGACGACCCCAGCGTGGAGACGATCAACGTTAACCGCTTCGACCGGGTCTTCGTTCAGTACCACGACGGTCGACGGGCGCAGGTCCCCCCGATCGCCGCGTCGAATGACGAGCTAACGAACCTGGTGCGGATGCTCGCTGCGCGAGCGTCATCCGAGGAGCGCCGTTTCGACCGGGGCGCTCCCGCAGTCAACCTCCAGCTGCCTGGCGGGGAGCGGCTGTTCGCGGTGATGGCGCTGACCTCCGACGGGGTCACCGCACTATCAATTCGCCGGCACGGTTACCGCACCGTCACACTGCCCCAACTCCGGGAAGTGGGCACCCTCGACTCCGGACTAGAGCAGTTCCTGCGCTCGTTGGTCCGCGCGCGCAAAAACATCCTGATCACCGGCGGAACCGGTAGTGGAAAAACCACGCTATTGCGCGCTTTGGCGTCGGAGATGGATCTCATGGAACGCATCGTGACGATCGAAGACGCCTTCGAACTCGGCCTGGACCGAGATCCTCAGCGCCACGCCGACGTCACCGCATTACAGGCACGTGAGCCGAACATCGAGGGCGAGGGCGGCATCTCCCAGGCTGAACTGGTCCGGTGGGGCCTACGGATGAGTCCCGATCGGGTCATTGTCGGCGAAATCCGCGGCCCGGAAGTGATCCCGATGTGCAATGCGATGAGCCAAGGCAACGACGGGTCGATGGCCACCTTGCACGCGTCTTCCTCCCGGATCGCGTTTACCCGCCTGGCCTCCTACGCTGCCCAAGGCGCCGAGCGACTTCCCTTGGAAGCCACCAACCTATTGGTGGCCTCGGCGGTGCACTTCGTCGTGCACCTCGCCTTCACCTATGGCGGCGATACCAATCGCAGGATTCGGGTGGTGTCGTCAATCCGTGAGGTCGTGGGTGCCGACGGCGCCCAGGTCATCTCCAACGAGGTCTATAGGCCCGGACCTGATCGCCGCGCGCGGCCCGTGGCGGGGGCCTTGCGCACCGACACCCTGGACGACCTGATCGAGGGCGGCCTCGATCCCGGCGTGCTGGAGCAACCCACGGATGGGTGGCCGCAATGACCGCAACGATCAGCGCCACCACGGTGGTCACCGCCGTGCTGGGACTCGCCACCGGAGTGGGCCTGCTGCTGGTCATCACCGGCTGGCGCGGCGTGGACCCGCATCGGCGAAGAAGACTTATCCGCCGGAATCTCCCTGATCGGAATGATCAGCGGCTGGTGCGGCTGGCTACTGCCGTGGCCGTTGGCGTGGTCACCGGCGTCATCACCGGGTGGGTGGCGGGCGCCGTGCTGGCCAGCCTGGCCTGCTGGGCGCTACCTCCGGTGTTGGGCCGCGCTCCGCGGCATGCCCACCGGGTGGACCGGATCGAAGCGATCGCCACCTGGGCGGAGATGTTGCGGGATACCCTAGCCGCCGCGGCTGGGCTGGAGCAGGCGATTCTAGTCACTGCGCCACTGGCCCCGGTCGCCATCCGGCCGGAAGTCAGCGGACTAGCCGCGCGGCTGACCAACGGTGAACGCCTGGTCCCTTGCCTGCGGGCGCTCGCCGACCAGCTCGCCGACCCCACCGGGGACCTCGTCATTGCCGCGTTGGTGATGGCCGCTGACCATCAGGCCCGCCAGCTCCGGGAGCTGCTGGGCTCGCTGGCCCTGGCCGCCCGCGACCAGGCATCCATGCGGATGCGGGTCCAGGCCGGTCGCGCCCGCACCCGCACCTCGATCCGGGTCATCGTCGGCACCACGCTGGGCTTCGCCACCGGGATGGTCCTGCTCGATCGTCCGTATCTCTCAGCCTATGACTCGGTCACCGGCCAGGTCCTGCTGCTGGTTGTCGGAGCGCTGTTCGGCCTCGGCTTTGCTTGGCTGGCCCGCATCGCGACGGTGCCTGAGCCGGTCCGGTTCTTCTCGACATCTGTCAACGGGCCGAGAAAGGGAACGTGGTGATCACCGCGCTGGGTTTGGGCGCTGGGCTGGGCATCGGACTGTGGGCGCTGGTGGTGGGGTTGTTCCCGCCCCGCCCGGCCTTGGGTGCGGTGCTTGCCCGTGCCAGCGCAGTCTCACCGGCGCCGCTGCCCGCACCACTCCTGTCCGTCAGTGACCCGGGATGGGTAGCCCGGCTGGGTCGTCCCTTCGTCGGCCCGTTACAGGCCCTGGGGTTGCCCCGGGCCCGCCTGCTCGGCGACTTGGCGGTTGTTGGCCGGCCGGCGTCTGTCCACCTGGCGCAGCAGGCCGCATGTGGGGTCGCTGGCCTGCTGGCACCGGTGCTAGCGCAGCTGCTGCTCACAGTCGGTGACCTGTCACTGGGAATCACACCACCGCTAATTGCCGCACTGGTGTTCGCGACTCTCGGCTTTTTGCTGCCCAATCTGCGGGCCCGCGCCGAGGCCAAACGGCTGCGCGTCGGGTTCCGCCACGTCCTCTCGGCCTACCTGGACCTGGTCGGCATGGCCCTCGCCGGTGGTGCTGGCGTGGACAGTGCACTGCGCGACTCGGCAGCCATCGGCCATGGCTGGGCATTCGCGCAGATACACCGCGGCCTGGACGCCGCACGACTGACCCGCACCACGCCCTGGGCAACCCTGCGGCAATTAGGCGACGAACTCGGCGTCAGCGAACTAGCCGAGCTCGCGGCCTCGGTCAACCTCGCGGGCACCGAGGGCGCCAAGGTCCGCACCTCACTGGCGGCCAAGGCCGCGGCACTGCGCACCCACCAGATCACCGACGCCGAAGCCGACGCCCAGGCAGCCACGGAACGAATGTCGCTTCCGGTAATGGTGCTTTTCCTGGGATTCCTGATCTTCATCGGATTTCCTGCGCTCGCCCAAGTCCTTAACGGACTATGAAGGAGAACTGACGATGCGGACCTACTGGGACCTGCTCTGCGCCTGGCTGTGCGCCCGAATCGCCGAGCTGCGGCGCAATCCCGACGCCGGCTACACCACCGAAACGGTCGTGATCACCGCGTTGCTCGTGGTGGCAGCCCTCACTGTCGTGACGATCATCGTCGGCAAGGTTGTCACCAAGGCCAACGGCATCAACCTCGGGCTCTGAGATGGCTAGGCGCTGGCCGCAGCAGCTGCGGCGGGTGCTGCGTGGGGATCGCGGCTCAGTCAGTGCCGAGCTGGTGATCGCTACCCCGTTGCTGCTGTTCATGGTCATGGCCATCGTGCAGTTCGCGCTGTGGTCCCACGCCACCCACATTGCGCAAGCCGCTGCCGCGCGGGGACTGGCCGCCGCCCGGGCCCAGGACGCAACTGCAGCCCAGGGCGCCGCCGCCGCCCGCCACCTGCTCGATCAGCTCGGCCACGGGCCGCTAACCGATGCTCGTATCGACGCGGCCCGCAGCGGCGAGGCCGTGGTGATCCGGGTCAGCGGAGACACCACGGCGGTGATCCCGTTGCTGCATCTGCCGGTGCATGCCGAAGCCACCGGGCCCGTGGAGAGGTTCATCCCGGATCTGTCCGCGGGTGGGAAGTGAGCGCCGGTGCGAACGAATCACGGCACGCACGCGCATCGAGCAAGCTGGGGGGTGGCCTGGTGGCGAGATGATCGGGGTTCGGTGGCCGCCGAAATCACTCTGATCACTCCACTTCTGATCATGCTGCTGGTGTTCGTCGCGGTGGTGGTCCACCGGGGAGTGGACGCTCGGCTGCGCCTGGATGATGCCGCCCACCAGGCCGCCCGCGCGGCTACCCTGCAACGCAGCATCCCCGCCGCGGTCACCGCAGCACAGTCCACCGCGCGAAACGCGCTGGCGAGCGCCGGGGTGGTGTGCCGCTCGGTCCAGGTCACTACCGACACGGCTGGGCTGGTTCCCGGTGGCACCGTGACCGTGACCGTGTCCTGCCCAGTCGATTTCGGTGACGCGCCGATCCTCGGTGTGGCAAATCAGCGCGTGGTGTCGAGCACCGCCAGCGAGCCGGTGGACACCTGGCGCTCGATCGAGACCAGCACGGGCAGCGGCTCATGACTGTCAACGCGCCGAGTTTCTGCGCGGGACGGCGTGGCCAGCGGCTGCGCCGGTGGAACAACTGGCGGCGCGGCTGGTGGGCCGGTGATGAGGGTCGCATCTCGGCGTTCGTGGTCACCGTCCTGGCGGCGATCTTCGCCCTGGCCGGGCTGACTCTGGACGGTGGCCTGGCCTTGGCCGAGAAGGTCCGCATCAACGGTCAGGCCGAGGCCGCCGCCCGCGCCGGTGCCCAAGCCCTCGACCTGGGTGCCTACCGCGCCACCGGAGCCGTGCACCTGATTCGCTCACAAGCCGTCGTGATGGCGCGCAGCTACCTGAGCACCGTTGGACAGACCGGCACCGTGACCGTCACCGGCAACACCGTGACAGTCACTATCACCGCCACCCACCGCACCCAGCTGCTGGCCCTGGTCGGGATCCCCGCACTGACCGTGCACGGGTTGGCCAGCGCACATCCGGTGCGCGGCGTGCTCACCGTCGAGTCCTGACAACAGAAGGGGGATCAGACCCGTGACCAGCGCGCCCGCCAGCCAACGTCCTTCCATCCCGCCGCGCAGGCCGGTCAGCAATTGCGTGGCGCGGCGGCTGGTGCTCGGTGCCGCCGACCTCGTGGGGCGGCTGGGCCAGGCGCTGGTGGCATCAGGGGTGCTGGTCGGACTGGTGGCCGTGCTGCCGTGGGCGCTGTGGCACTACATCGGCTGGCCGTTGCCCGATCACGCACCTACACCAGCGGAGATGCAGGCGGTGCTGTCGGGCCCGCTGACCACTCCGTTGCTCCTGGACCTCCTGGCGTGCCTGTGCTGGATCACCTGGGCAGCGTTCGTGATTGACGTGGCGCGCTGTGTCCTGGCAGCCGCACGCGGCCTGCGGTGGCCCGAGTTGCCCACCAGCGGGCCGGTACACGCCGTCGCCGCCATCCTCGTCGCCGGCATCGTGGTCTCCCTGCTCGGCAACCGCAGCCCCTCGATCACCACTGCCGGGATCACCGAGGCCATCAACGGGCACGGCCAAGGCGTCGCCACCACGACGCTGAGCACCGTCCGCACGGCTTCCGTCACTCAGGATGCGGACACCGTGGTGGTACGCGCACCGGAGAACGGAATCCACGACTCGCTATCCCGGATCGCGGCGCGCACCCTCGGCGCCGCCGGACGCTGGCCAGAGATCTTCGTGCTGAACAAGGGCAAGCCCCAGCCCTACGGCGGCAGGCTCACCAACCCCAACCTGATCTATCCTGGGGAACGGCTCAGCCTGCCCTCCTCGATCTCCGCCGCGACCGGTGCGGATCACCGCGCGGCACCGGACACCATGCCGGCACCCGCACCACCACGTCCGACGCCGACGACATCGCCGCCGGCGAGACCGAACACCGCTCCCGTGCATTCCGTGGTTCCGACACCCCACGGTGACCCCACCATGGGATCCAGGCCGGCGATCGGGCAGGAGCCGGGCGTATTTGTCGGGCTGGGCCTGGCCGCCGCCGTCAGCACCACGCTGGTAGTGGCCCGACGCCGCTATCGACGCCGCTACCGGCCGGGAAGTGGCCGCCGCGACGACCTGCCCGTGGGGCCGGTGATCTACCAGCTGCGACTGGCGCATCTACGCGCCGAACACGGCGACCCGTGTGCGGAAGGCACCCGCGACGACGGCGAGCACCACCCAAGGCAGGCACCACCCCTCGTCATCGGTGCCACGCATGACACCCCTCCTGACGAGGCCGAGAATGCGCGGCTGGCACCCGGTCTCGGGATACGCGACGGGCGGGAGATCGCCCTGGATCTGGCTGTCGCCTGCGGGCTGGGGTTGGTCGGCGCGGGAGCATGTGCGGCAGCTCGCGCGCTGCTGCTCGCCCTGCTGACCCCACCGCCGGTGGCAGCGGAGTGCGCGCAGGTAATCATGCCCACTAATGATCTCGCGCTGCTGCTAGGACGCGAGCACGTGCATGGCCGATGTCCGCCCGCGTTGCGCGTGGTCGCTGATCTCGACGCCGCGCTTGATGAGCTGGAAACCGAAATGCTCCGTCGCGCCCGGGAAGCCGGCTCCACCACCCACTCGGCGTGGCCGCCGATGGCGCTGGTGGCCCGCCCGGCGGAACAGAACACCCAACGGTTGCAGGCCATCCTCGACAACGGCGCGCCACTCGGGCTGGTGGGCGTGTTGCTGGACCAATGGCGACCCGGGATCAGCGCCTACATCCGCGACGACGGCACCGTCTCCTCGGCCAGCCCCGGACCGGGACAAGCACTGCTGGGCAGCCGGATGTTTCACCTTCCCGAAGCCGAGACCGCCGAGCTGCTAACACTGCTGCGCCAAGCCCAACCCGACACCCCCGATGCCCGCGATGACACCAACGAAGTCGCCGGTGACGCGGCGTTGGAAGTCACCGCGATCCCCAGCGAGGCACCCGAGGGCATCAACCCACACCTAGCGGGCGGCCTGACACCACCTGCCGAACGTCAACCACCGCCGCCCCACGCCGAACCCAACAGCGAACCCACAAAACAGGGCGCAGCCGTAGCCACCCGCGCCACGGCGGCCCCCGACGAGACAGGTCACCGCAACGCACACACCGCCCCGATCACGCTCACCGTACTGGGCCGCCCCCGGGTGCTCTGGACCCTCGACCACACCGTGGACACCCGTGAGGGCCGTTCCACGGCGGATGGCGCAGTGCGGGAAATCACCTCGGCATTCCCCCCACGCCAGCGGGAGATGTTGGCCTTCCTCGCCCTGCACCCTCAAGGCGTGCACCGCGATGCCCTCGTGGCCGCGCTATGGGCACACAACGCACCTGAACGGCCCACCAACGCCTTGAACACCGCACTGTCGAGACTTCGGCGCGCAGTAAACCAGGCCACCGGCGGTGCCATCAGCGACCTCACCACCACAGGCGAAGGCCACTACCAACTCGATCCGTCCCTCGTCACGGTCGACTGCTGGCAGTTGTGCGATGCCGTGGCCGCGCGGCGAACGGCGAGCACCAACAGCGAACGGATCGCCGCCTACCAACGCATCGTGGACTGCTACCGCGGACCTCTCGCCGAAGGAGTGGACGCCGAATGGATCGAGGGCCCCCGCGAGGCCACTCGCCGCGACGCCCTCGACGCCGTTGCCGCCTTAGCACGGGCGCTGGTTGACTCCGACCCCCAACGCACCCTCGACCTGCTGGAAACCGCGCGGGCGTTCGACCCGCACAACGAACTGCTCTACCGCGACATCATGCGCCTCCAACACCGGCTCGGGCACCTCGACGCGATCTCACGCACGCTAGCCCTGCTCACCACTCGCCTCGCCGAGATCGACGAGAGCCCCACCGCGCAGGCCCTCGAACTGGCCGCACGCCTGCAACAGCGCCACGCCTCGCCGGACAATGACACCCCAGCGCCCGGTCGGCGCGTTTTCGCCGAGCCCGCTTGACTTCACCGCGCGAAGGAAGCGTCCATAGTCGGGTAGCCCGCACACACCGGCAGCGCACCGGGGGCCACACCCGCCTCGGCCGGGGCATGACACCACCGCAATCGATCACACGAGGAATCGAGGTAGTCATGTCCAGCAGGACCCGCACCGACGAAACCGTCACCGCCAACACCAACCAAAACACCACCCATGCCTTGCAGGCAGTCCCAGAATCGACCGACACGACGGCGTGCACCGAGACGGAGCACAGGCTGTGGGAAGCGTTGCATGCCAACCCGAACAGCACCGCCGCCGACTTGTCCACCGACGCCGGGATCGGCAGATCAACCGCAGCGAAGATCCTCGCCCGGTGGGCGAACAAGGGCAGCGTCAGTCGGACCCCGGGGATCACCGAAGGTGGTCGGCGAGCGGCAGACCTGTGGTCGATCACCGACCCCGAAGCGCCCTCAGTCACCTCGAAAGCTGCGGAAACCGAAGACGCCGACACCGACGCGAACGCCACGACCGCACCGTCCGACACCCGCACCCAGACGACCGATACCGACCAGACCTTGGCAGACGGCGACGCGCCCGAGGAGGTGACTGCGGACGCCGGGGCGGACACCGCCGCGCCGACCGCCGAGGGCAAGGACACCTCGGAGGACGGGCAGCAGAAGATGCGACGACTCCCGTCCGGTGGGTTGCGTGGGCTGGTCGAGGACTGGCTGCGTGACCACCCCGGCGAAAAGTTCAGTCCCAACGCAATCGGCAAAGCACTCGGGCGCTCCTCGGGTGCAGTGGCCAACGCCCTAGACAAACTCGTCGCCGTCGGGTACGCCGCCCAAACCCAGGACAAGCCCAAACGGTTCACCGCTGCCAAAACCACTCCTGATCCCGCTACCCCCAACAACTAGACCGAAGTTTCTTGATCATGGTCGAGTAGTACCGCGCTGACCAGGCCGGTCTCGACGCTCAAGCGAATCTCTCTGTCTACTTCGGATGACCTGGGGAAACTGATCTCAGGGTAGAGAACGATCTATGCGCACAACGTGCGCGACACGCTTGGGACATGCTGAGCTCTGTCCACCGGAAGTGATGCCGACAGCGATCGCCGTCAGATAAAGTGATCAATGAATTCGCTGGTCAGGCCAGTTGTAGACAGAAGTCTTGTGGCCTGACGCACTATCCTGCCTGGCCGAAGCCCCACAAGGCGCTCAAGATCGGGAAACTTCGGACTAGATCGCACACACCTCCCGTTGTTCCTGGTGGCGTTGCAACGGCTCCATGCGCCACAGACGCCCACCAGCAACCGGGAAGTGCGCAAGACATTCGGGCTGCCGCATTCCATGAGGTCAGTCCAGCCTGCTGGCAGCACCGATCAGCCCGAGCAGCACCTTCCGGCGCCGCTGCCGCGCAGGCACTGACCAGCCAGCTGGATGACCACGACGCCGTGCAGGCGTGCGGGATGCTGCATCTGTCGGCCGCGCTGGCGATCGCGGCGCAAGCCGCCCGACGCCGCCACCCACCCCAAGGAGGGGCCTCGGCGCTAGCCCGGATCGCAGGGAGGTCGGCACCTGGGCGCAGTGATGGTTCGGGCCCACTCCATCGGCATCTGGCGTACCAGCATCGCAGTGGAACTCGGTCAGTACGGCCAGGCGCTTAGGTCGCCAAGGCGTTGCACCCGTAGTTGCTGCCCGGCACCAGCCGCCAGCCGAGTTCTGGGCCGAGCTCGATAGGCGCCTTGGTCGCCGGCAAAACGGCACAAGGGCGTGCGGGTCCTGATGCACGCCGAGCAGCTGGCTCCGCAGCGGATCCATCACGACGTGTTCCGCGAAGCCATCGCCGACTCGCTGCGCCACGCCCAGCGCGCCGCTGGTGGCCGCGAGCTGCGCGGCCTGGGCCGGCGCTTGGGGGTCGTCCCGCCGGGCGAACTTGGCCGGTGTGTACCGCAGGTGCACAACTACGCCAAATCGGACTGCACGATCCATCCGTGGCCAGCGGACCCCCGTGCAGAGCCGACACGCGCCCAGACAAGGTGGGCAGCCAACATCACTCCTCACCGTCGGCCGAGCACGCCCGTGGCTTGCGTCACTCCCGGCGGCCAGGCTTGCCTGAGGCCGACAGATGGGGAAGCGGTCAACCACTCCCGACGGCCGCCATGCGCCAAGCCCCGCTGGCCGGATCCAACCTGTATGACTGGATCGCGCTTCGTCGGGTCAGTGCCGGCGGCGTAGCCACGAGGGGTGGCCGGTGGTTCGACGCCGGCCGTCGGGTACCGAGCTATGTCGCTGACACGCTTGCCGAGTTGCGGAAGACAGGGCTGGTCGCGGTGAGCGACCCGGACGTGTCAGGCGCAGCCGCGCTCACCGGCACCGGGATCGCACGCTACGACGCCCTGTGCGAGCAACGGCAGCGGGCGCTACCGTCGGCAGAGCATGGGGCGTCTGCGCGCCACGGCGCAGGAGATCTCCCGGAGAAAAGCGCGGTTTCCAGCGCACACATGCAACCCGTGTTCTCGCGCCCGCCAGCGGCTGACCCCGGCGACGAGGGAGGCAGTCGGTGACACCACTCCGGCCACCAGCGCCTCACACGGCCAGCAGAAAGTGGGCTTTTCTCCGGCGGTCGAAGAACTGCTCGTTGATGTCGTGGACGACACGTTTTCGGAGTATGCGGTTCGGGCCTTGCCCGATTTGGTGCACCCAGCGCACCCGATGCCCCCAGCGCCGGCCATCCGGCGCCAGCAGGCTCGCGCATTCCCCGGGTTCAGCAACCGTCCGATGACGATTCAACTGCCTCATCCAGTCGGGCCGGAATGCGGCGCCCGGTTCGCCGCCGCGATGAGGACTCGCAGTGGTTGATCGCGCCGTGGGCGCCGACGTACCGGCTGGGACACAAGGCCGTCGGCTGGCTGCCGGTTGAGGCAGCGGACCCGGCGCTCAGCTCTCGGCGGTCAGTCGGCCACCCGCCACCCCTAGATGAGGCGCAGGAACACACTGGTTCCCCGCGGTTCCGGCTTATGAGGGGTTGTCGCATGGCGCATCTTGGGTCGTGTTGTTCTGCGGGTCCCAGTGCGTGCATACATGCTGAGGTTGCTGGTCGGGGTCTCCTGTCGCACCCGGTGGTGGCGGCGATGGTGGGTCTGCCCTGATGATGGCAGCCGGCGATGGGGTGAATGCGTCTGGGTTGTGGTGGAAGGCCACCAGCGCCACTGAGGCCACGCCCGCGGCGACGGCGAGACCGCCAAGCGTGGCCACGATCGGCTTGGGCCGCCGTTGGCCACCCACGCCATCGTGCCGAGGTGCCTCCTGTGAAGGCTCGATCAGTTTCACTTTGACTCCCTTTTCCGAGTCCGTGTTGTTTTGTGGGTGCTAGTGCGTGCATGCATGCCGGGTTACTGGTCCGAGGAGGCTGGGTTGTAGTGGTCGACGCATCGGCCGGAGGAATCGCACGTGGTGGTCTTCTTCCAACGCCACTGCGATTGCTGACCCCGTTGGTCCTGTGACCGCGGTGGTGGCGGCGCGCCTTGTGCCCTGTCTGCCTGGTCCCCGTCGTCGCTACTGGGCCACTTGGCCGCTGGCATCTCCGGTAGCGCCGGCGCGGGAGATGGCGGGGCAGTTAGTGGTTCGTGTCGGGAATTGGAGCGACGCTCGGTGGTGCCACCAGCTATGGGCACGTGCTGTTCGGGTTTCGGTGCTGCGGGAGCCAGCACGGGAGATGCGGGACTGACGGGCGCGCCGGGAGCGGTTGCTGAGGTTACGTTCGTGGCCACGGCGGTTGGCGGAACCGTGGGTGAACCGTTGGGGGCCAGGACACTCGACGTGGCGGGCCGCGCCTGCGGCCGTGCCGCTGTTGGGGGTGCCATGATCTCGCTAGAGACCGGCCCTGGAGTCAGGATGTGCGCCATAGCCGCCACCGCCAGTCCTGACACCATGATCGCCAGAGCCGATAGTCCGATGGTCTTTTTTGATGGGAAGTGCGTTCCGGGAGCGCGGAAGACCTCGGGGCTCTTGCGCAACCAGGCAATCTGTTGTTCTTCGTCAAGGCGCACTTGTGTGCCGGTCGCTAGCTGAGGGTTGCCGTTCTGCTGTGGCTTCTGGGCATCGCTGCCCTCGATGACCGGGGGATTGGTTGGCTGGGTCATGCCGCTACCGGCCTGCTTTGCTCAGGCCAGGCGCACACAGGCACGCTCGGCGACGACCGCCATGACCGCTTCCGTAGTGGCCGACCCGCTCTCACTCGCTTCGTCCCTGCCCCCTGCCGCACCGTCCCCAACCCCTCTCTGTATTCGTTCGTTGACAAATGTGGCGCAGATGTAAGCAGAAACGGCATCTTCTGTCAACATGCGTATACGAACTGCGAAGAACTAAGGTGTTGGTGTTGACACCATAAGAGTGTCCGGCCCCGCGTCCGGCGAACCGGACACGCCGGCATCACTTGGGCAAATCAGCTCCAGTCCACCGCGGTGTCCGCGATGGGCGCGAGGCCGGTGTGTCGCACCGCGCCGCGGCCTGGCCGACCTCCGTCGCGATCGATACCCCCGACCGACCGGACCGGCCCTGCGCATCGCCTGACGCCGCCGAATTGTCCTCACGAGAGTGGCATCGACAGCCCGGCTGGTGGCCATGTCACAGCGTCGGCGAGCATCCCCGCCTCCATCGCGGCCTCCGCGTCCGCGGCCGGCAGCCCCAACGAGGATCGCCGGGCGGCCTAGGGACGTGGCGTCCGGGCCTGGGCGCGCCACCACGCCTACACCGGCTCCCCGGCCACTACGGGCGCGTTGGCCCGGCGTTGGCAATCGTCAGGAAAGGCCGCCACGACGACTCCGTTTGGCGCCGTGCGGTGGTCCGCGCCTTCGGTTGCGAGACCGGCGGTCAGCTCATTGTGCGCCTAGGCGCTGACACCTCAGCCGGCGCCGCGACCTGGACCATCTCCGGGTCGCCGTCCGGCCGGCCTGTGGCCGCTCAGGCCATCTCCTACCCCTCGCGCACCATATGAGCACGGGTCTGGATTCATTCATTGACAGCATGTGGCGCAGATGAAAGCGAGCCCCTACCATACGTCAACGTTCATATACGACCTGTTGAGACGATCGAGGTCAACGTTGACACGGTGGCGAGCGTCAGGAAGCCGGCCATGACCAAACCCGACCAGGGCAGACCATCCTTCGCGGGCAAGCTCGCCTATCTCATTGAGACCGTGCACCCCGCGGACCGGGGACCCTACAGCTACCGCGAGATCGCCGCCGGGATCGCCGACCATCCCGGGGCGATGACCGCGGCCGCGATCCACCAGCTCGTCAGCGGCAAGCAGCCACACCCGCGTATCCACTACGTCGAGGCGCTGGCCAGCTTCTTCGGTGTTCCCGTGACCTACTTCTTCGACGAGGACACCGCCGCGCGGATCGACAACCAGATCACTCAGGTCAGCGCCTGGCGCGACACCGAGGCGCGGCACATCGCCGAACGCGTCGTCGAGCTCAGCCCCCGCGACCGCAACACTGTCACCAACCTGATCGACACCTTGCGTACCTACGAGGAGCAACCCCGCTCGACCCGCCGACGCCGCAAGCCCACCACCAGCCACGAAACATGACAGCTTCCTGGCGCCGCGGTGACATCAATGGCTTCGCCGCCTACAGCCCACACGAAAACGGTCATGCTGTATCACAGCGCGCCCGTGACCTCTCTGCCTCTGGTGATGTGCTGAGCGACCGTCGCCGCGCACCGCGTTTTACGCCCTGGCCGCAGGCCGCAAGGGGATCACGGTCAGGTCCCCCGAGTCCCGCGCTCGTCTTGAGCGGAAAGGAGAACTACCGCGGTGGACATCCGGGCCCGCTGTCAACAACGGGTACACGATCTCCTCAGCCGCACCGGGGTGCCTCATCCCTGGGACATCAACCAGTTCCTCGACCGGCTCGAACGCCACCGCGGCCGCGACATCGATCTGTGCGCTGTGACGTGGCACCCCGGCGTCAGCTGCGGCGCCTGGGTGCCACGCCCGGATCACGACGTGATCGCCTACGCCCAGAACACCAGCGGCTTTCACCAGGACCACATCATCCTCCATGAGGTCGGGCACATGATCTTCCAGCACCGCGGCCGTTGCGTCCTGTCCGACGAAGAAGCCCAGCGCATCGCGCCTGACCTCGCGCCGGCCGCATTCGCGCACCTGCTGGACCGCAGCGGCGTCCAGGCCGAAGAACACGAGGCGGAGACGATCGCGGCGCTCATCCATCAACGTGCCCGCCTCCGCCCCCAGCTCGCCATCGACCGTCTCTGCCCAGCCGACGCACGGCGACTCACCCGCGTTGAGTACGTCTTCGGAGCGTGACGATGGGGGTATCCACGCTCTTTCTCTCCACCGCCATCGTGCCCTTTCTCATCGCTGGCTACCGTGGTGTCCTCCGCGGTCATGGGCAGCGCAAACCAACTGACATCCCCCTCATCGTGACCGCCCTGGCGTGGGGACTTGCGTTGGTCACTCTCGCCCCCACGGTGCAGGCCTTCGAAAGCACGCTCGTGCCCTCCCTCGGTCGGCTGCTGTCCAACGTCTGCACGCTGGTCGCGGCCTTCGGGCTGCTCACCCTCGTGTCCCACATCAGTCACGTCGAAGACAAAGTGCCCTCGAAGGTCCGCGTCCGGCTCATCACCCTGCTGATCGTTGTCACCGTCATGGCTGTGATGTTCTTTGCTAGCAGGCCACCCAGCGGTCGCGGGATCTTCACTGGGCTCTACCGCAGCCAACCGACGCTGGCTGTTTACACCCTGGTCTATGCGACCTACCTCGCCTACGCCGTGGTCGATCTCGCGGCGCTCGCGCTGCGCTCGTTGCGCGGGGCGCGGTCCTGGCTGCGCCTGGGCATGATCCTCATCGTTGGCGGATCTGTGCTCTACGCCGGATATCTGATCCAGAAGGTGGTCAGCATCGTTAACGAGCTCGTTAGCGGCTCCCCCGCGGAGCCCTTCTGCGCTTCGGCGTTCGCGACGCTCGACTGCGCCTTCGCCATCGCGATGCCCGCCTACGCGGTGTTGCTCGTCATTCTGGGCACTACCGTGCCCACGCTCGGCCCGTGGCTGGAACACCTCATTCGCGGCATCCGGCACCGGCGCTCACTACACCGGCTGCGGCCGCTATGGGAGATCTTGCACGAGGCGCAGCCCGACATCACCCATGCCACACCCGTCCGCCCATGGAGCCCGTCGTGGCCGGGCCACATTGCCGAACTGCTCTACCGGCGGGTGATCGCCATCCGCGATGGCCTCCTCGCGCTCCAGCCCTACCGCGATCCCACCGACACCCACGAGTATCGCCGCCAGGCCGCCGCTGGACCTTCCGACCGACGCCGCGCGGCCGCTATCGAAGCCGCTGATATTCGCGCCGCCGTGCACCGGCGGCAACACAACATGGCGCCTCGCGAGTATGTGCCCGGCTCCAACGCGACCATCGCTCAGGACGATCTGGACAGCGAAGTCCGCTGGCTCACCCTGGTCTCCGACGCGCTCACCCGCGGCGAGCCGCCGCCTATCCAGAGCTAGGAACCATGCCGAACTCAAACCGATCCCGCAACATCCACCGTCCGTCGAAGGCCAGCAGCCACGCTTCGTGCAGCTCAGCCGAGATCGGTAGCTGGTTGGTGACCTCCTGTTCGATCGTCAGGGCCGTCTCCTCCGACGTGTCCAGGGCGACGGTCAAGTGCGGCTCAACATCCCCATAGAGGCCCTCGTAGGGCACCACATCAGGCCACCGGCGCATGGTCTTGTACGTCAACTCGGTCAGCCGCTCAAGCGGGCTAGGACGCAACGCCACGAAACCACCGCGGCGGTAGCACTCCACGAACACCACCCGCATCGGTTCCTGCTCGAGGAACAACTCGCGCAACGCGTCGGTGTCCCGCTCGGTGAGCTCGGCCATACCAACGAAGGGATACAACAGCGACACATGCGCCGGCACACCCTGGCGTACCGACCCAGGATGCCGCGCCTCCACCAACTCCAGCAGCCCATCAGCCGCTGGCACCGGGATCACTAGACCGGTCCGGCCGTTCGTCGGCATGGCCCCCTCACAGCAAATCGAGCTGGACGTCGGGATCCACCCGGCGCAGTCGGCCGGGATCGGTGGTGAATGCGGGCCGGCCTCGTTCGCGCGACGTGCACCACATGAGCCGCGCAAGCGTCGAAGACGTCCGCATTTGAGAAGCAATTGATCAACCTGAGGCACCCGCGGTGGCGTCGAGTTCGCCCACGATGACCGACGGGTGGGTCAGCAAATCGGCGAGCAGCGGCGCCGCATGCGGGCCACGGCTCGCATCTCGGCCAGCGCCAGGCTGGGCACGTACAGCGTGAATCCGAGCGCCGGAGCGATGTCGAACCAGACAAGGGGCCGAGACTCGGTGGCGAGCCAGCGCGGCCAGTCGCGCAAACGCTGTTCCTGAGCAGACGCACATCGAGGTCCACCTCACCAATACCTACCGCAAGCTAAACATCGACGGCAGACAGGATCCGTGTACGCACCAACGTCACGCTGTCAGGGGTTTGCGATACGGTCCCCGCGCCGGGTGCGACGGTGACGAGCAGGTCCTGTCGGTCGGCGATCACGGGCACCTCCTCAGTCAGCGCGCGGCCGATAGCGCCAGCCATCATCCGGACGCGTGAAGTCTCCGTTGGCACTGTGAGCGGGGGTCTCAGAGAATTCGTCGGGGCATCCTTGCACGGGGTCATGGTCGGGGTCGTCGGTGTCGAGGTAGGCACCGAGGTCGGCCAGGGTGGCGACCCGGGTGATCGGGACGGTGGCACCGCAGGCGGGGCAGTCATCCAGGAGCAGGAAGGTCTCGGTCGCGCGGAGGTCGGGCACGAACCGCCACTCGTCGTCGGGGCGGGGGTCGGTGACGATCAGTAGGTCACCGGGTACCGCGCCGTAGACACGGTTCGGGTCGTTGATCACGCTGACCTGTTCCACTGGCACCCCTAGCGTGTTGGCCAGGGTGCGAGCGAGCCTTGCCCGCTGTTGCCAGGTGTGCCAATCCCGGTGACGTTCGGGGAATCCGTCGGGGCCGGCGTTGCGGGCCCGGCGGGCGGCCCTCACGGCCCGCGCGGCGGACCCGGCCAGCGCGGCGATCACTGGGACCATCCCAGGGCGTCGCAGGCGATCTCGGGCAGGTAATCGACCTGGCACCCCACGGCGATCCACACCACCGGGTTGCCGGTGGGTTCGGTGCCCACACTCTCGGCATCATCGGGGGTCAGCGCGACCCCACCGAGGGTGTGTACTCAAAGGGCCGGTGAGGTTGGGTGGCCAACCGGACCGGGTGTGGGGTCGTAGTCCTGCAGGGCGGCGATCAGCTCACCGACGGGTGTCGATAGTGTCCATGATCGAAAACTCCTCGGGGTGCCGGTTATCGGGGCGAGCGGAGGTCCCTGATGCGATGCCTAACAATTCCGGCCGCAGTGGGTGCCCTCTTGGCCAGGTGGTGTGGTGCCCGTCGTGGGGAGGTCACCTGGTGACAAACCCCATGACGGTCCCGGGGGTTAGTGGGTGGCGCGTAGGGCGGTGGTAGCGGCGTGTCCGATGGTCCGGACGGTGGCGGCGGGGTCAGTCAGCATATGCACGGTGACCCCGTCGAGTGGGGTGTCGGTGGTGTCGGTGGTCAGCCACAGCACTCCGCACCCGGCGGCGCGTAGACGGTCGATTCGTTGTTGCCCCTCGTGGCGGGGGTCCCCACGAAAGTGGCCGTCGGAGACGATGACCAGTAGCCGGGCGGCACCGGGGTGGGAGAGCCCGAGGGCACCGTCGAGGGCATCGATCGCGGTGGGGATGTCCTCGTAGTTGTCGTTCGCGGTGAACTCGGTCACTTGGGCGGGTGCGGTGCCGGGGCGGGTGATGGGCCGGACGTGGTGGCCGAAGATCACGGTCGCGGTGTCTGCGGGCACGGTGGTGTGGTGGGCGGCGTGGGCGAGGATCCACGCGGTGGAGGCGATCGTGGGGGCGAGGCGCTGCATGGAGCCGGAGACGTCGCAGGCGATTCCGAGCCGCAGTGGCGGGGTGGGCACGGGGGTGTGGGTGATGCGGGTGAACGGTTCGGCGGTGGGCAGTGCCCCGGCGGCTCGTTGCGCGTCTGCGGCTAGCGCACCGCGCATCCGCAACCGTCCTGGAGGCGTCGGCGAAGTCGTCTTGGTCGCGACTCGGTCCCGTATCCCGGCGGTGCTCAGCGCGCGGGCCAGGACCCGCACGGCGGTGCGCTCGGCGGCGGTGGGCGGGCGGGTGCCCGCGGTGGTGGTGTGACCGGTGCGGGGTCCGCCCACGGTGAACACCTTGTGGGCTGCTTTGGTGGTGGCCTGCTCGGCGTCGTCGGCAGCGGCCTTGGCGGTTGCGGCCCGCGTGGCGGGGTCGGCGGGAACCGGCTCGCGTGCTACGGCCCGCGCGACTGTGCGCAGCGAGGCGGTGATCGCCTCCGCCAACGGCGACAGCATGGGTGTGCTGGGACCGTGCGAGGGGTCTCCCGCGTGCGAGGGGTCCGGCTGGTCGAGGCTGTCGGGGTCGGTGCCCACGAT
>DATFDO010000320.1:0-13029 GCA_035252045.1 Pseudonocardiaceae bacterium | reverse complement strand
GGTTGGGAGGTTTTGTGATTCCCTTCGCGAATGTGAGGCCGCGAGCGTCCGGAACCGTCCAGTTCAAGGATGGTACTACCAATCTCGGTAACCCGGTGCCGATAGCTACCGGCATTGCATTCGGCGGCTTCTTCGTGATCCCTCCGGGCTCTCACTCGCTGACCGCGGAGTTCGCCCCAGCCAATCCCGAGGCTGCCCGACCGTCAACGTCGAATGTCCTGAATTTCACGTTCTAGTGAGGTCGCGTCGGACAGCTAAAGTGAACCGTGGCGTTCTTACCATGCCGGCTGGTGGCGTGAACTTGACAGCACTGACGTTCGCGCCAGCGTGCAGGTTGCTGATATCGAGTTCACGACACCGGCGTGAGAATGTGCCGAACTTGATGAGCAACCGGGGCGAGCGTGGCCGAACGGTGGCGCGGAGTGTCCGCTCCACGCCACCACCTCGGACAACTATCAGTGAGCAGGCCGTCTACGGCGGCCGACTCGTGCGTCCCTGCGTTGCAAAAATAGTATCGCAAAATAGGCACCGTTGTTCAATAGGAGGCCATCCCTTGTGTCGAAGATTTTCGTCCCGGCTCCTGACGACAGCGACGCGCGTACGCGCGTCGCGTTCGGATGGCGTCGACGCTGACCGCCACTCGATCGCCGCCAAGGTCGTTGCGGCAACGCGCGCTTCGACGCGGCGATATCTCCGCAGGCTATTGGCCAGCCTTTTGCATTCGTCGACTTGCATCTGAGCTGAGACGGTGTGGCGCCTATCCATCAGTTGTTATTGCGGCGCGCGAATCTGATCCGCGCGCCGGATCGACAGGTAGACATCCCCTGTGGGGGCATCCGTCATCTCGTGACCTGATGCCGTTCACGTTTATGACGCACCGTCGCTGAATCGCTCGATGCGGAAGGCGTGCCGGATGGATAGCGACGATGCCGGTTAGGGCGCCGTGGCTGCACCGGCTGGCTGCCGTGGTCGCCGCGCTCGCCGTCACGCTGGGTGCGCAAGCCCTCTTCCCGTCCAACGCAGGCGCCGCCGGTTTCGTCGCGATCAGCGGCTCCGGATCCACCTGGGCCTCGAATGCGCTGGATCAGTGGCGGCGCGACCTCAACAACCTTGAGGGCATGACGGTGAGCTTCTCCCCGGAGGGGTCGTCGAATGGCCTTAGCGACTTTCGCGACGGTCGCGTTGATTACGCCGTCTCGGAGCTCCCGTACAGTGGCAGCGACGGTGGGGTCGCGGACCCGCCGCCGGCGCGCGCCTTTGGATACCTGCCGATCGTCGCAGGTGGCACCGCGTTCATGTACAACCTCACGATTGGTGACAAGCGGGTCACCAACCTGCGGCTGTCCGGCGAGATCATCGCCAAGATCTTCACCCAGCAGATCACGAACTGGGCTGACCCGGCGATCAAGGCCGACAATCCAGGCCTCGCGCTGCCCGCGCGGCCCATCGTGCCCGTGGTGCGCTCCGACTCCGCGGGCCCTACGGCACAGCTCACTGACTACCTGGCCAGCCAGTATCCGCAGATCTGGGACGAGTACTGCCATCGTGCCGGCAGGCAGCCCACACCCTGCGGGTCGACCGCCTCCTACCCGTTGACCGGCAACATCCAAGCCAAAGCGGGTTCGCCTGGAGTGGCCGCGTTCGTCGCGCAGGACTCCAGCGACGGCGCCATCACCTACGTCGAGTACTCCTACGCCCGCAACGCGGGTTTCCCCGTCGTGAAGATGCTCAACGCGGCCGGCTACTACGTCGAGCCCAGCGCGGGCAATGTGGCCCTGGCCCTGCTCAATGCCAAGGTGCGCCCAGACCTGACCCACGACCTGAGCCAGGTCTACCTCGATTCCGATCCCCGCGCGTACCCGTTGTCCAGCTACAGCTACCTGATCATTCCTCAGGCCACCACCGCCAACTTCGGTCCGGACAGCGGTCGCACGCTGTCTGAGCTTGCCTATTACGCGGTGTGCGACGGGCAGCAGCGCGCCGACGCGCTGGGCTACTCGCCACTGCCGATCAATCTCGTGCAGGCCGCCGCCGACCAGATCAACCAGATCCCGGGTGCGACCGGGAAGATCAAGGGTACCGATCTGAGCAACTGCCACAATCCGGCGCTGTCCCCCGACGGCACAGATCAGCTGATCAAAGACGTCCCGCAACCCCAACCGTGCGATCGGGCAGCGGCGCTGACCCAGTGTGCGGGCGGAACCGGCGGCGCTACCGCGCCGACAACTGCCACGGTCACGCTGGCTGTGTCACCCGCAGCGCCGTTGGCGGCGAGAACTATCGAGACCTTGACGGCGACCATCAGGCCGCCCGCAGTGGCCGGCTCGGTGCAGTTCAAGGACGGCCCCGGCAACGTCGGTGGCCCGGTGACCGTCTCCGGCGGCACTGCATCGACGACCACGACGCTGGCGCCCGGGCCGCACTCGTTGACCGCGGTGTTCACCCCGGCGAACATGCCGGACCGCAGCGATTCAACATCGCCGTCGGTGCCCGCCGTGGTCCGCGCGCCGGCCGGCGCGAAGGCCACCGCGACGACCTTCATGGTTATCCCGAGCGGCCCGGTCATCCAAGGAACCCCGGTGATCCTCGTCGCGCAGGTGGCGCCCGCGAACGCTGCAGGCACCGTTCAGTTCATGGACGGCGACGCCGAGCTGGGCCCACCACGGCCCGTGTTCGGTGGTTTCGCGCTGGCCGTCACATCGAAGCTGGCCAAGGGCGCGCATGCACTCACCGCAATATTCACCGCCAGCAATCAGGACGCCTTCGGGCCGTCAACGCCGCCGCCGGTATCACTCACCGTGATAGGTCTCTCCTAGTTTGCGATTGTTGCTGGCGAGCGCTGCGTGGCCGCTGCAACACGTCACGTGGTTCACCGGAATGCCACACCGGCTGCTGAGACAGGCCGTCGTGTACGTATGCAAGTACGGATGCAATCGCATATCCTCGCGCTACCTCGGTTTGGGGCGTTTGACCGCTCTGGCGGCGGTCCGCCAGTCGGAGCTTATGGGAAGGTTTTGGAGATGCCGCAAGTCACGAACAGTGTGCCGGTCTGGAATGCCACGTGGAGAAAGAGCAGCCGCAGCAATCCCAACGGCAACTGTGTGGAGTTGGCAAACGCCGCGCCCGGCATGATCGCCGTGCGCAATTCACGACAGCCGTCCGGACCCATCCAGATCTACCCGCGTGCCGCGATGGCCGACTTCGTCGGAGCCGTGAAGGCTGATGAGTTCCGCTAGCCGGCCGGGTGAGCCCCCGGCCTGGGACGGGGAAGCGGCAGCCGGGGTTCCGGGTGGTCGTATCGCAGTCTATGGTGAGACCATCCGTAGTGCTTCACCCGTAGGAGGAATGGTGAGGGCGGCTCGGTCGGGTAACGATCCGGCCATTGGTCACGCTCCGATACGACCGCAAGGGCCCACTGCCCTGCGTATCGTCTTGGGCAATCAGCTACGTCAGCTCCGGGAAACAAGCGGCATCACCGCCGGAGCGGCTGGCCACGCGATCCGGGCATCCCATGCCAAGATCAGCCGCATGGAGCTCGGACGGGTCGGCTTCAAGGAGCGTGACGTGGCGGATCTGCTCACTCTCTACGGCATTACCGATGAGCACGAGCGCACAGCATTCCTGGCGCTGGCCCGGCGAGCCAACGTGCCCGGGTGGTGGCATCACTACAGCGACATCCTGCCGAGTTGGTTCGAGATGTACCTCGGCTTGGAGCAGGCCGCATCGGTCATCCGAACGTATGAGCCCCAACTGGTGCCCGGCCTGTTGCAGACCGAGGACGGTGCTCGTGCCGTCTTCCAGCTCGGCCATCCCGACGCCAGCAGCGTTGACATCGACCGCCGGGTCGCGCTGCGGATGAAGCGTCAGCGGGTCCTGACCCAGCCCGAGGCGCCGAACCTGTGGGGTGTGATCGACGAGGCTGCGCTGTGGCGCCTCGATGGGCGCGCCGCGATGCGAAACCAGATCCAGCATCTGATCGACATGGCCGAACTACCCAACGTCACCCTGCAAGTCATGCCGTTCTACTCGGGTGCGCACGCGGCCGTCGGCGGCCCGTTCACCATCCTGCGGTTTTCCGAACACGACTTGCCTGACCTGGTCTACCTCGAACAATTGACCAGCGCGCTGTACCTGGACAAGAACGAGGACGTCCAGCACTACCTGGTGGTCATGGATCGCCTGTGTGTCCAGGCCAAATCTCCCACCGAGACGATCAGGTTCCTGACCAGCACCCTCAAAGAGAGCTGACGCGTTGCCCGGCTGATCGTCACGCCGGGCCGATGATGTCGCATTCTCGCTAGCTTCAGCCGCGGTGGCGGGTGATGCTGGACGCATGTACCAGGACGTCCAGCGGTGCGTGCGAGCGGTGCAGTCCAAGGACGCGCGATTCGACGGCTGGTTTTTCACCGCGGTCATCACCACGGGCATCTACTGCCGGCCCAGCTGTCCAGTGGTCCCGCCCAAGGCGCACAACATGCGGTTTTATCCCAGCGCGGCGGCAGCGCAGCTGGCCGGATTCCGCGCCTGCAAGCGGTGCCGGCCCGACGCCAGCCCGGGCTCCCCGCAGTGGAACGTGCGCGCTGACCTGGTGGCTCGGGCGATGCGGTTGATCGCCGATGGGGTGGTTGACCGCGAGGGTGTGCCCGGCCTGGCCGCGCGGCTGGGCTACAGCATCCGGCAGATCCAGCGACAGTTGCTCGCCGAGTTGGGGGCCGGTCCACTGGCGCTGGCGCGTGCCCAGCGAGCCCAAACCGCGCGGCTGCTGATCGAGACGAGCTCGTTGCCGATGAGCGACATCGCCTTCGCGGCCGGCTTCGCGAGCGTGCGTGCGTTCAACGACACCGTGCAGGAGGTCTTCGCCCTCGCCCCGACCGAGCTGCGCGCTCGCGCGGCCCGCAGCCACCGGCCCGCCACGTCGGGATCGCTGGTGTTGCGGCTGCCGTTTCGCCTGCCGCTGTGCCCGGACAACCTGTTCGGGCATCTGGCCGCGACCGCGGTACCCGGGGTGGAGGAATGGCGCGACGGGGCCTACCGGCGCACCTTGCGATTGCCGCACGGCTACGGCATCGCCGCGCTCCGACCGCTGCCTGATCACATCGACTGCCGGTTGGCGTTGACGGACCTGCGCGACTTGGCTACGGCCATCGCCCGGTGCCGGTGGCTACTCGACCTCGACGCGGATCCGGTGGCCGTCGATGAGCTGCTGCGCAGCGACCCGGTGCTCACCGCGCTGGTAGACAAGAATCCAGGCCGCCGGGTGCCCCGCACCGTCGATGCGCCGGAATTCGCCGTGCGCGCGGTGCTCGGCCAGCAGGTATCCACCCAGGCGGCCCGCACGCACGCCTGGCGGTTGGTGGCCGCCTACGGTGACCCGGTGAACGACCCCGCAGGCGGCCTGACCCACCTGTTCCCCGATGCAGCGGCGCTGGCCACGCTCGGTCCGGCCACGCTCGCGCTCCCGCAGGCGCGCCGCACCGCACTCACCAGCCTGGTCGGCGCGCTGGTCACCGGTGAGATCGACCTGAGCCCGTCCAGTGATTGGCAGCAGGCTCGGGCTCAGCTCGCCCGGCTGCCGGGTTTCGGTCCCTGGACCATCGAGACGGTGGCGATGCGCGCGCTGGGTGATCCGGACGCCTTCGTGCCGACCGACCTCGGGGTCCGCCGCGCCGCCCGGGCCACCGGCCTTCCGGTCAGCGCCCCGGCTTTGACCCGTCATGCCGGCGCCTGGCGTCCCTGGCGCGCGTACGCCGTGCAGTACCTATGGGCGACCGGTGACCACGCCATCAACCGGTTACCAGCGTAAGGAGAGGAAAACCTGTGCAAGATCGTGTACACACCGAGGTGGACAGCCCCATCGGCACGCTTACCCTGGTCGCCCGCGACGGCGTGCTGGCCGGTCTCTACATGGACCTGCAGCGGCACCGGCCGCTGGACGAGGCGTTCGGGCCGCCGGACCCCACGCCGTTCACCGAGGTGATCCGGCAGCTCAAGGAGTACTTCGCCGCACAACGAACCGACTTCGACGTTCCCGTGACGCTGGCCGGCACCCCATTCCAGCGCACCGTGTGGGCGGCGCTACGGGAGATCCCCTACGGCGAGACGATGTGCTACGGCCAGCTCGCCGAGCGGATCGGGCGGCCCGGCGCTGCTCGGGCGGTCGGCCTGGCCAATGGCCGCAACCCGATCGGCATCATCGTGCCCTGCCACCGCGTCGTGGGCGCCACGGGCCGCCTCACCGGCTACGGGGGCGGTCTGCCCCGCAAGCAATATCTCCTCGACCTCGAAGCGGGCGCCACGGTACTAAGGCATCCATAGGTGGGCAGGTGAGTATGACGAACGATGAGCTGCTTCAGTTGCCGTTCCCGCGGTCTGGAGTGCTGGACCTTGCGCCGCTGTACCGCACATTACAGGCGACCGCGCCGATCACTGCGGTGCGCACCCCCGCGGGCGACGTGGCCTGGCTGGTCACCGGCTACCCTGAAGTCAAGGCGTTGCTGGCCGACCCGCGGCTAGGTCGCTCGCACCCCGACCCCGATCGGGCCGCGCGGATCTCTGCGTCCGCGATACTCGGCGGCCCCTCGGGCAACGCCGCCACCGAGGCCGCTGACCACGCCCTGATGCGCCGGCTGCTGACCCCGGCGTTCTCCGCCCGCCGCATGCACGCGTTGCGGGCGCATGTGTCCGAGCTGGTCGAGACGCTGCTGGACGAACTCGCCGACCAGGGACCGCCAGCCGACCTGCACGAGGCGCTGTCGTTCCCGCTGCCGGTGCAGGTGATTTGCGAGCTGCTCGGCGTGCCCTACAGCGACCGCGACCAGTTCCGGGGCTGGTCGGCCGGCGCAAGCAACCTGTCCGATCGCAAGGCCGCGACCGACGCGCTGGAGCAACTGGTCGCCTACATGCACCAGCTGATCAGTCACAAGCGCGCCCATCCCGGCCAGGACGTGATCTCCGATCTGATCAGCGCCCAGGCTCAGTGGCGCTACCACGACCAGGGCATCGCCGCGCTGGCCGCCATGCTGCTGTTCGCCGGCCACGAAACCACCGTCACGCGCATCGACTACGGCACCCTGCTACTGCTCACCCACGCCGACCAGTGCGACGCCATCCGGCGTGATTCCGGGCTGGTCGAGGGCGCGGTGGAGGAGATCCTACGGATGGCCGTGCCAGGCAGCGGTGGCTTGCCCCGTTACGCCCAGCACGACATCGACCTGGCCGGCGTGACGATCCGCGCCGGCGATGCGGTGCTGCTGACCAGCGCCGTCGCCAACCGGGACGACGCGACGTTCCCCGATCCAAACCGCTTCGACATCACCCGAACCCCAAACCCGCACCTGTCCTTCGGGCACGGTCCCCGCTTCTGCATCGGGGCCAGCCTCGCCCGCATCGAACTCCACGCCGTGTTCACCGCGCTGCCCCGCCGGTTCCCTACGCTCCAGCTTGCCGTTCCCTTCGAAGAACTCCAACTCCGTACCGGTGTGCTGATCGGTGGCCTCGCCGCGTTACCGGTCCGCTGGTGACCTATTGCCAGAAAGAGCTGAGCGCGGCCTCGTCGGAATAATGACCGCGCATCTCGGCGATCACCCCGCCGGACATCCGGATCAGCTGGCAAGCGGTGACGTCGAGGACTCGCCCGAGGCGGCGCGCCGTGGCGTGTTGGACGGCAACGCCGTACCGCTCGCCGACTGCAACGTCGACCAGCTCGGCACGGAAGGTGCCGTCGGAAAGCCGCAACACCGTAGCGACCACCTCGCGGATCGCTGCCCAACCGCGGTGGGTGCCGGAAATGGGGGCGGTGCCGGGAAGATGCCACGCTCCATCGGCTGCAAAGCATGCCGCGACCCCGTCTAGATTGCCCGCCCGGATAGCGGCATAGAACCGGCTGACCACCTCGACCTCGGTCGCCATCCGTACCTCCCTTCAGCGATCCGTCGGTGTTCGCCACCGTGTCGCCGAGTTCGACATCATGGTCATCCATCCAGCATCCACACTGTCGAAACTCGGCGACAAGTGGTTTCCCCGGACTCCACGCCGTCACTGCGCATTACACTGCGCAGCTGACCGGCGGAAGGAGTTCGAGGTGCTCAAAGGCTTCAAGGATTTCCTGCTGCGTGGCAACGTCGTCGACCTCGCCGTCGCCGTGGTCATCGGCGTCGCGTTCGGCTTGGTCGTCTCAGCGTTCACCGACAAGGTCGTCAAGCCACTTATCAACGCGATCACCCCGGCCGGTAGCCCGGGTCTGGGTTTCACCATTATCCGCGGCAAGGAGACCACGTACGTGGACTTCGCGGCGGTGATCACAGCAGTGATCAACTTCGTCCTGGTGGCGTTGGTGGTCTACCTCGTGATAGTGGTGCCGATGAATGCGATCAAGGCACGACGCAAGCGCGGCGAGGAGGCCGGGCCGGCCGAACCCACCGACGTCGAGCTGCTCACCGAGATCCGGGACCTGCTCCGCCAGCAGCGCAGCGGCTAGCATCGTGGGCACCCGGGCCGGTGTCAGCTCAGGGGACGGATCGTGACGGCCGTCCCATACGCCGCGACCTCGCTCATGATGTTGCCGATCTCGTTGCAGTCGAAGCGCATCGCGAGTACGGCGTTGGCGCCGCGCGCGGCGGCCGCCTCCCGCAGCCGCTCGGTTGCTTGATCACGGCTGTCCATGAGGAGCTTGGTGTAGCCCCTCGCCTCGCCGCCGACGACGGTCCGCAGCCCTGCGCCGATGTTGGAGAACACATTGCGTGCCCGGACGATCAGCCCGTATACCTCACCGTGCACCGCAACGACCTCGTAACCGGGGACATCATTCATTGTCGAGACCAGGACGTCATCGCTCATGACCGGTTGATCCTCTACACCATGTCCTCGAGTTGCTTACCCTTCGTCTCCTGCACGAATTTGAACACGAAGAGCAATGAGAGCAGCGCGAAGATCGTATAGAGGCCGTAGGCCACTCCGAGACTGATGTCGGCCAGCGTCGGGAACGTCGTCGAGACGATGAAGTTGCTGATCCATTGAGCCGATGCGGCGAGACCGAGTGCCGCGGCCCGGATCCGGTTGTTGAACATCTCGCCGAGCAGCACCCAGACCGTCGGTCCCCAGGAGATGCCGAAGAACACGACGAAGGCATTGGCCGCGATGAGGGCGACTGTGCCGGCCATGGCGGTCAGCGACGGTTGCCCGTCGACGATGGGGGCGGTACCGAAGACGTAGGCCAGCGCCGCCAGGCTGACGAACATGCCCGCCGAGCCGATCAGCAGCAGCCGGCGCCGGCCGATCTTGTCGATCACGGCGATCGCCACCAGCGTCACGACGATGTTGGTCACTGACGTCAGTACTGTGATGATCAGCGAGTCGGCCTCGGTGAACCCAACCTGCTGCCACAGTGTCGACGAGTAATAGAAGATCACGTTGATGCCGACGAATTGCTGGAAGACCGACAGCAGGATGCCCACCCAGACGATCGGTAGCAGGCCGAGAAATGGTCCGCGGAGGTCCTGGAAGGTCGATCGGGCGTCTTGAATGATCGTGCGGCTGATTTCCCGGATCCGGTTGTCGACCCCGCTCTTGAGTACCTGCGACAGTACGGCGCGGGCCTCGACGGTGCGGCCACGGAAGATCAGGTACCGCGGGGATTCGGGTATCTGCAGCGCGAGGATCCCGTAAGCCAGCGCGGGAACGGCCAGCGTGATGAACATCCACCGCCAGGCCGCCAACCCGAACCACAACGTGTTCGTCGCGCTCCCCGCGCTGGTGGCCAGGAAGTAGTCCGACAGCAACGCCACGAAGATCCCCGACACGATGGCCAGCTGCTGCAGCGAGCCCAACCGGCCGCGGATCGAGGCGGGCGCGATCTCCGCGATGTAGGCCGGTGCGATCACCGACGCCGCGCCCACCCCCAGGCCGCCGATGATTCGCCACAATGTGAGATCCCATGGCGAGAAGGCCAGCCCGGAACCGATCGCGCTGACCAGAAACAGCGCAGCGGCAAGCACCATGACCCGGATACGGCCCACCCGGTCTGCGAGCCGGCCGGCGAGCCAGGCACCCACCGCGCAGCCCAACAGTGCGGAGGCCACTACGAAACCGGTCAACCCGGCGCCGATCCGGAACGTCTCGCGGATGGCGAGCACTGCTCCATTGATCACGGCGGTGTCGAAACCGAACAGGAACCCGCCAAGGGCGGCCACCGCTGCCAGCAGCACAGCCCGCGCGATGTCATACCGCTCCGCGGCCGGCTCGATCGTCGTCATCAATTTCCTCCCACCCGGTATGGAGATATATCGGGGTTTGCCGGGTGTTCATAACCCCGATGTGTCTCCATGTCGGGAACGGGGGGAAAGGGGTGATGCGGAGGGGTGCAGTTGCGGGCCGGTGATGCCGCAGTGAGAACAGCGCTCGAGAGCGATGCGCTCGGTGGGAGCAGCAACAACTGCAACGCGCGGCTCGCGCAGCAGCACCGCCGCCAGCAACGCGCCCAGTGCCAGCAGGGCCGCACTGATCAGCATCGCGGTGTCAAAGCCGGCCTCGAAGGACATCGGGTCGGTGTAGTCAGCGCCGGCCAGGCCTGCCACCGCCGGGATGACTGCGACGGCCAGCAGGCCGGCCGAGCGAGCGACCGCGTTGTTCACTCCCGACGCGGTGCCGGCATAGCGCGGGTCGGCTGAGCTCAGGACGGTCGCGGTGAGCGGCGCCACGGTCAGCGACAGTCCCAGCCCCATCACCACGACCGCTGGGAGCACATCGCCGAGGTAGGACGCCCCGCGCCCGATCCGCAGGGTCAGCAGGAAGCCCAGCGCCGCCAGCAAGGGTCCCAGCGACATGGGCAGCCGGGGACCGATCCGCTCGGCGAGCGCACCGGCCCGGGCGGACAGCAGCAGCATCAGCGCGGTCACCGGAAGCAACGCCGTCCCGGCGACCAGCGGGGAGTAGCCGGCCACGATCTGCAAGTGCAGGACCAGCAAGAAGAAGAAAACACCGAGCCCGGCGTAGACCACGAAGGTGACCGCATTGGCCACGCTGAACCGGCGGTCGGCGAACAGCGCCAGCGGCACCAACGGGTGCGGCGAGCGCCGTTCCACCACTACGAAGGCCACCAGCGCGGCCATCCCGCCGGCTCCGGCGACGAGGACCCCAGCGCGGCCGGCGCCCCCGCCGCCGGAGCCCAGGCTGGTCAGCGCGTACGTCAGCCCGGCCAACCCGGCGGCGGCGAGCACTGAGCCGGTCACGTCCAGACCCGGCGGGCTGTGCGTGTCCCGCGTCTCGGCCACGTGCCGCAGCGACACCAGCACGATGAAGACGGCGACCGGCAGGTTGATCAAAAACACCGCCCGCCAGTTCAGCAGCACCAGGTATCCACCCAGGAAGGGGCCGACCGCGGCAGCGACGCCACTGAGCCCGGACCATGCACCCACCGCCCGCGCCCGGTCGGTGGCCACGAACGACGAGGAGATGATCGCCAGGCTGCCCGGGGTGAGCAGGGCGCCGCCGATGCCCTGCAGGGCCCGGGCGGCCACCAGGATCTCCGCGGTCGGCGCCAGCCCGCACAGCAGCGACGCGACGGCGAACCACACCACCCCGATGATGAACAGCCGGCGCCGCCCGTACCGATCTCCGAGTGCTCCCGCCAGCAGGATCAGCGCGGCCAGCGTGAGCGTGTAGGCGTTGACGATCCACTGCAAGGTCCGGAATCCAGCACCGAAGTCGTGCCCGATCGAGGGCAGCGCGATGTTGACCACGGTGGCGTCGAGCATCGCCATGCCCGAGCCGCAGATCGTCGCCAGCAACACCCACCGTCCGGCGGGTGTGCCCATCCTCGCCCCCGTCGAGGGAGGAGTCGTCACCATCACGCTCCAGTGTCGCGTACCCGGCCCGACTCGGGTAGGCAGGAGTAGTGACCACCGCAGCGCCGTTCGACCGCACCCGGCTGCTGCTTGGCCCAGTGCTGCGCCACGTCGGCCGGACGACGGCGACCGTGTGGGTGCAGACGTCGCATCCGGCTGAGGTAGAGGTGCTCGGTTGCCGGGCATCGACGTTCACCGTGTGTGAACAGCACTACGCGCTGGTGGAGGTCACCGGGCTGGCACCGGGTTCGGTCCGGACGTATCAGGTGCACCTCGATGGAGAGCTGGTCTGGCCGCGGCCAGGATCATCCTGGCCCGACAGCCGGATCCGTACCCGAGGTGCCCGGGCGGTGGTGCGGGTGGTCTTCGGCTCTTGCCGTCGTGCCAAACCCGGCGACCCTGCCGCGGCGGCCGCTATCGGCGCTGACGCGTTGGACGGGCTCGCCGCCCGGATGGCCGGCATGGCGCCGCAGGAGTGGCCGGACGCGCTGCTGCTGCTCGGCGATCAGGTTTACGCCGATGAGCCGACCCCGCAGACCGAGAGGTGGATGGATTCTCGCCGCGACACCACGGCACCTCCCGGTCACGAGGTGGTGGACTTCACCGAATACGCCCGGTTGTACCTGGAAAGCTGGTCGGATCCGCCAGTCCGGTGGCTGATGTCCACCGTGCCCACTGCCATGATCTTTGATGACCATGATGTCCGCGACGACTGGAATACCTCGGCGGCGTGGCGAGATCGGGTCACCTCGCAGCCGTGGTGGCCCGGGCGGATCCGCGGTGCGCTGGCCTCCTACTGGGTCTACCAGCACATCGGCAACCTGTCTCCGGAGCACCGCCACGCCGACGTCACCTGGCGCGCGGTCCAGGGCGCCGACGCGGACGCCTGGCCGGTGTTGCGGGAGATGGCCGACTTCATTGACGCGGGCACGGTGCCGGTTCGGTGGAGTTTTCGCTGGGACATTGACGGCGTGCCGTTGGTCGTCATCGACACTCGATGTGGGCGCGTGTTGACCGAGGGCCGGCGCGCGATACTCGACGACGCGGAGTTCTCCTGGGTGCAGGACACGGTCACCGCAGATGCCCACCAAGCGGATCACGTGCTGGTGGGTTGTTCGCTGCCGTGGTTGCTGGCGCCGGCGATTCACCATCTGGAGTCGGCGAATGAGGCGGCCTGCGCTCGGGGTGG
>DATFDO010000319.1:0-13128 GCA_035252045.1 Pseudonocardiaceae bacterium | reverse complement strand
TCGACCGGCTCTGCCGCCTCCAGGACGACATCCGCCACCATCGTGAGGCGGAGCAAGAGCGACTACATGAGCTTCCGCACGATCAGCAGCGGCAGGTGGCCGACTCCCACCGCACGCTGATCGAGCAGGAGCGCACCATTGATGAGCAGGCCCGCCGACTTCAAGACGAGACCGCCGCGCTACTCCAGCGAGCCAACCAATAGAGGTCGCCAGTGTTGCTCAGGACCCGGTGCCTTGGACCGGGGTCGTCTGCCGCCGCGGGGTTTGCTGCGGTGCCGGCTGGTCGGGGCCGCAGCGAGCATGCTCGGAACCGTGGAGCAACGGGGAGCGAGCCAGCAGCACGGTGCACCCGATGATGAGCGCCGCACCGAACAGGGCGAGGACCAGCCATGTCCCGGCCCGGAGGTGCTCGTCGAACACCGCCACCCCGAAAGCAACGGAGACCACCGGGTTGGCGAGTGTGAGCGCGGGTTGAGAGGCGACTAATCGACCCGCTTGCAAGGCCTTCTGCAGCAGGAAGAAGAATCCCGGGCCGAGCACGATCACCAAATACGTCTGCGGTGCGCTGAGCACGCCACCGATGCCCGACGCACCGTAGGCGGCTCCTATCCCAGCGACGAGAGCGGCAATGAATCCGAAACCGATACCTGTGGCGAGCCCAAGGTAGACGGCGCGGTGGATGCCCTCGGCGCGGTAGCCGAGCACGACGAACAGGCCGGCGACCGCGAGGCTGACTGCAATACCAATGGTCCATCCCCAACCGGATGCCCGTTGTGGCGCGCCGCCGCGCGGTTGTAATGCGAAGAGCATGCTGGCCAGCCCGACGGTCATTCCGGCAATGGCGGTCCATTCCCGGGCATGCAGCCGGCTGTGGAACACCATGCCGGCCAGCAGCAGGGTAAATGCGAGCTCCAGCACCAGGATTGGCTGAACCAGCGCGATAGCCCCGGTGGCCAGCGCGGCGGCTTGCAGCAAGAACGCGACGATCAGCGCGGCGATCCCCGCGAGCCAGGCCGGCCGGTGGACCAGGTGCCAGAGCAGGGCCAGGCCGGTGGCCTGCCCTTCCGGCTCCTCCCGGTCGGCCTTACGTTGCAGCACCGATGCCGTCGCGTTGCCCAGCGCGGCCAGGATGGCGAGGGCGACGCTCAGCATGAGCGCGGCGGAGCGGTGCCAGCGTTTGTCGCGGTGTGCCTGGTCATCATGATCCCTTTCGGTGCTGGGCTGAGGCGCCGCTGGCGGTTACCGCCGATCTATCCTCGTGGGAGGCCTGCTTTCGGCTCTTTTCCTCGACGCGCTGTTGGCGGCGCACGGCGCCGGAGGTGTCCAGCACGACGATGCCGCTGATGAGCAGCACCAGGCCCGCCGATGCGCCGGTCAAGCCCCACCAGCTGGTGTTGACCCGCTCACCGAACAAGCCGATGCCCAGCGCGATTGCCACCGTGGGCAGTACCGCGTCCATCACGGGCATGCTCGCGGCCAGCGGACCGGCGTGGTAGGCGTTCTGCACCAGGTACAGCCCGAGGAAGCTGGCGATGATCAGCGCGTAGGCATGCCAGTGAGTGAACACCCCGATCTTGTCGCGCTCCAGTGCGGTGATGGTGGCCTTGTACAGCGCAGACTGCAGGGCCATCACCGATGCTCCGGCGAGCGCGAACAGCGACGCCTTGGCCGGGCCGGTGAGCTGGCGGCCGATCAGCAACCCCAACGCCACCAGTAAGGCGATGCCGCCCAGGGCGTAGGCCCACAGCTCGACGGGTACCAGCGGGTCTGCCTTGCGTGGGTGCGCGGAGACGATGCCGATACCCAGCCCGGCGACGACGATCCCCACCGCGGTCCACTCCCGCCTGCCCAACCGGATCCCGCGCATCTTCGCCGACACCGGGACGGCGAACAGCAACTCGGACACGACCAGTGGTTGGACCAGGGCCAGCGGGCCAAACGCCAGTGCCAGCGCCTGGAACCCGTAAGAAAGCACGGCGGCACCGATACCCAACAGCCAGGTCTTGTTGCGCGCCAGCTTGGCCAGCATCCGTAGCGAGAACTGCTCGTCGTCGGGGCGGCTGCTGGCCACCCGCTGTTGCAACACACCGGTCGCGGCCAGGGCCATCCCGGCCGCGATCGCAGCAACAGCGGAAATGACGATCGATCCCATGGCCTCAGCTGGCCTCCGTCAAGGGCTGGCGTCGATACGACTCCGCAGCGGTGGCGACGTCGCGGGGGTAGCTGCGCATGGCGGACAGCGACAGCACCGCGGCGACGATGAGCACGACGAGAAAAACCAGGAAGGTGTACTCCAGGCCTTGGCGGCCGCCACCGAACACCCGCTCGGACACCCACCCGAACAGCAGCGGCGACGCCGCCTGTGCCAGCGTTCTCAGCACGGTGCGCACTCCTTCGGCACGCCCCCACAGCGCCGGATGGATGATGTCCAGGCGGGCGGCGTCCAGCGGCGGGTTGGCCGCGCTGAGCAGCCCAGCACCAAGGGTGAGCAGCGGAAGGGCCAGCCCGAGGGACGTGGTGGCCACCGCCGGGGCGAACACGACGACGACTCCGAACAGCGCCACCGCGGGCACCGCTACCCGAGCGTTGATCAACCCACGGCCGAGCAGCCGATCGGCGGTGCGGCCGCCGAGGTAGACCCCGGCGACCGCCCCGATACCCACCACCAGCGTCAACACGCTGGCTACCGACTTGCTGATGCCGTACTGGCTGGTAACAAAGATGATCGCGAAGGCCTGCAGGCCGGCGAAGTAGAAGTAGCCCAATGCGGACGCGATGATGATCACAACATTGGCGCGTACCCGCAGCACGTAGCGGACAGCCCACCACAGGGATCGGTTCGTCGGATCCTCAGTGAGTACCAGCTCAGGCTCCGGCTCGACGTGTTTGCCACGGACCACCTGCCCGGCGGAGACGTCGGCTTCCTCGCTTGCGGAATCGGTTTCTGGAGATGGAGAGCCGAACGTGCCGACTTCACGCTCGTCGGGGATGTCGGTCTGGCCCGGTTGCAGCCGGCTGTGCCCATCACGAGCGGGCTCGGGCAGCCGCCAGGTTAACCAGACCAGCGCCACGGTGGGTATGACCAGCCACCAGAACGCGAACCGCCAGCCCACCAGCGCGGCGATCTCCCCGGAGACGGTGAAACCGATTCCGGTGCCGACCAACTCCCCACCAAGGATGTAGCCCAACATCCGAGCCCGGCTCCGGGCCGGGAAGAAATCGCCAGTCAACGAGGCGATCGTAGGCCCGACGGTGGCGGTGACCACCCCAAGCCCAACCCGTGCGATCAGCAGCCACTCGAATGACGTCGCGGCGCCGGTGAAGAGCATCGCCACCGCCCACAGCCCGATACTGGTGGCCAGCAGCCGGGTGCGCCGGGTACGGTCAGTCAGCACGCCTACCGGGATAGTGCCCAGCGTTCCCGCCAACGCGGTGACCGACACCAGTAGCCCGATGGCTGTGTTGCCGACTCCGAAAACCCGCTGCAAGTTGTCCGCGGTAGCGGACAGTGTCGCCACATCAGCGCCTTGCAAGCCAAGAGCACCCGCAAGAAGCAGGACCACCCGGGCGCGGGCCGGTCCACCCACCAGCGCGCTGCCCCGCTCCAACAAAGCTTGCGCGCCATGGCGGGTGGCCCGGCCGAAACCAGCGGCTCCGCCCGCCGTCTCAGCGCTCATCTCGCGGTTCCGGATCAGTCACGCGTCGCTTTGTCACGTTCTCCGCCCCACAGGCCCCGGGCACTCCCCGCAGTCCGGTGGTACATACCCACACGGCCGCCCGACGAACTCGGCGTACATCCAACCGGGAGGGCCAGGCCGTGACGTACCTCACATGTCGCCGGCTGTTGCCTGATGGAAGGGCCTACATAGCCCCCGGCAACAATCTCCCAGGCGCCACGCGCACCGCAGCAAATGGCGATCATGGCGGTGCCGCGCGGTCAGAAGCGGGTACGGTTGACGATCAGCTGACATGATCGGGAGGGGGAATCGCTGCGTGGTGCTGCCATGCGAGTGATCCACTGCGACGGGTCGCCCGAGCGGGTCGGCGAGTTGGACGTTGCGGTGCGGGCCATGTTGGCAGGCGGCGCGGCAGTTGCCCCGGTCGGGCCGGGGCAGCCGGAGCCACCTCGAGACCCAGGGCCCGGTCACGCAGTTCTGGGCACCTCGGGCTCGTCGGGAGCAACCAAGTGGGTGCAGCTGCGCGGCGCCGCGCTGGTCGCCTCCGCCGCCGCCACCCATACCCGGCTCGGTGGTACCGGCGCCTGGTTGCTGGCGCTGCCCGCCTACCACGTTGCAGGACTCCAGGTACTGGTTCGGGCCTGGCTGGCGGGCCACCGGCCGGCGATCCTGGATCTGCGCGGCGGTTTCGACCCGGCCGCGTTCAACACTGCCGCGCAGCAGCTGACCAGTGCACCCGCCCGGTGCTACACGGCGCTGGTACCCACCCAGCTGGCCCGGCTGCTCGACACCGATCCCGAGCCGGTCGCCGGCTTCGACGCGGTATTGCTGGGCGGCGCCGCGGCCGCGCGGCCTCTGCTGCGGCGGGCTCGCGTAGCCGGCGTGTCCGTGGTGACCACCTACGGCATGACCGAGACCGCGGGCGGCTGCGTCTACGACGGGCGACCGCTGGACGGCGTGCAGGTCCGGCTGGACGGCAACGGTTGCGTCGAGTTGGCGAGTCCGACGCTGGCCACCGGGTACCTCGATGCTCCCGAAGCAACCCTGCAGGCGTTTCACGACGGCTGGTTTCGGACCTGCGACCTGGGACGGCTCGATGCACAAGGCCGTCTGCAGGTTCTCGGTCGGGCTGATGACGTGATCGTCACCGGCGGACTCAACGTGGCGCCTGCCGATGTGGAGGCCGTGCTCACCGGCCTGCCCGGGGTCGCCGCAGCCTGCGTAGTCGGGGTGCCGGACCCGGAGTGGGGTGAGCGCGTCACCGCCGCCGTGATAGCCGCCGATCCTGGCCATCCTCCAGACCTCGGTGCGTTGCGCGCGGCAGCCCATCATTTGCTGACCGGCGCGCAGGTGCCCAAGGAGATCGTCCTGGTTGACGCGCTACCACTACGCGGCGTCGGCAAGCCCGACCGCCAAGCCGTCCGATCCATCCTTGCCGCCCGCACTCGCTGATCCGGCACGCTGGGTACGCGTTCACCCACTCTGGGTATGGACGGCGTCGCATAGTCGAGGTTCTCTGGATACCAACAGTCTCAATAGTCACAGAAGGCACACCAGCCGCAACAGAAACACGTGCCCGCGACAGTCAGGAGGCTCCCGTGACGCCGTTGGCTCGTCACTACCGGCGTGCCCGCAGCGTGGCCTGGATCGCCGCCCTGACCGCCGCGGCACTGATCGCCGGGCTGGCCGGTGCGGATTCGCCGGCGCTCGCCCAAGCCAGCGATCCCGCAACGGGTGCCGAAGGAGTCACCACTTGGTTGGCTCGCCTGAGCCCGGACGCCGACGATACGAACGTCCGGTTCGACGCCGGCGGCCTGCGCCTGGACTCCCGCCCAGCCGGACCGGCGAGCATCAGGTCCGATAACCCCGAGGGCATGTTGATTACAGAGGTGCATCCGTTGACCCGGTTCAGCAGCCAAACCGTGGCTCAGGTGGTCGCCGAGCGCCCCGCCGGATCGGCTGTTGACGTAGATGTCCGCGGCACTCGCGGCGACGGTTCGTGGACGGAGTGGGTCCCGGCGGGCACCGCAGCTCCCGCAATGCTGGGCGCCGCGGTCACTGCCCTGCAGGCCAGGGTCGTGCTGAGGGCCGCCAAGGGCGGCGTGAGCCCAGTTGTCAAATCACTGCGGCTGACCGCCGAGCCCGGTGTGCACATGCTCGCCGCACGCCCCCGAGACGCCCACGCCTACCGCGTGTTCGCTACCCGCGAGGGGCTGGTCGGCGCCACCACGGCCAATGGCCACCTGATCCACGACCGGGACCATTTCGTCGCGCTGCCCTCGCGGCGTGGGTTGGCTCCCCGCGGCTCGGGCGACTACACCGTGAAAATCTGCGCGGACAACGGTCGGTGTGAATGGGCGCCGGTGTGGGATGTCGGGCCGTGGAACACCACCGACGACTACTGGAATCCCTCGAATGCCCGCCAGTCCTGGTCCGACCTGCCGCAGGGTCAGCCCGAGGCACAGGCCGCCTACCACGACGGCTACCACGGCGGCACCGACCAGTTCGGCCGGGACATCCGTAATCCGGCGGGCATCGACCTGGCGGATGGCACATTTCTGGACGGTCTGGGGCTGCGCGACAACAGCTGGGTCACCGTCAGCTATCTGTGGGTACAGGCCGGATCGCCGGCGACCGTGAAGCTTCCGACCCTGCCGGTGCGCAGCGGACCTGGCGAGAAGTACGCGATGGTCGGCCTGGCCGCCAAGCAAGCCAAGCTGATGGTCGAATGCGCCGTCCCGGGCCAGCGCGTCACCGGCAGCGCTGGCAGTACCGATCAATGGCTGCGGATCGGCCCGAAGCAGTACATCCCCGCCGCGCATGTCAGCTCCGGCGGGGCGGCCGACGAGCCGGACGGGACCGGCAAGCACCCGGACAATCAGGACGCTCAACAAGTATCCGCGCAGCGCTGCACCACCCCGTAGGGTTGGCTCGTGGCGAGCGTGGCGCAGTGGGTGCAGGGGGCCCGGCCGCGAACACTACCCAACTCGATCGCCCCGGTGCTGGCGGGCTGGGGCGCGGCAGCCGCGCTCGGCGCATCGCACTGGGCGCGCGCGGTACTGGCTCTGGTGGTGGCACTGGGCTTGCAGATCGGGGTCAACTACGCCAACGACTACTCAGACGGCATCCGGGGCACCGATGCCGTTCGGGTCGGTCCGATGCGGTTGGTGGGATCCGGCGTCGCGGCACCCGGCGCAGTACGCACCGCCGCGCTGGTCAGCTTCGCGATCGCTGGGGTAGCAGGGCTGGTGCTGGTCACCCTGGCCGGGCGGTGGTGGCTGCTGGCGCTGGGCGCGGCCTGTATGGCCGCGGCGTGGTGCTACACCGGCGGACCGCGCCCGTACGGCTACGCCGGGCTCGGTGAGCCGGCCGTCTTCGTCTTCTTCGGTCTTGCTGCGGTGCTCGGCACCCAGTACGTGGTCAGCGGACGCATCACCCTGACCGGCGCAGTGACCGCGATCGCGGTAGGGGCGATGTCGGCTGCCGTGCTGGTGGCCAACAACTTGCGTGATATCCCCACCGATGCGCTGGCCGCCAAGCGCACCATCGCAGTACGCCTCGGCGACCGGCGGACCCGCACGCTCTACACCGCGCTGCTCGCCGTCCCGCTCGTCGTGACCCTCGGCCTCGCGACAGCCCGCTGGACCACCCTGGCAGCCCTGCTCGCGTTAATTTTCGCGGTGCCCGCCCTGCGGCGCGTCCGTGGCGGAGCCCACGGCGTTGATCTGATTCCAGTACTGCGCGACACCGGACTGGCCATGCTGGTCTGGGCCATGGCGACGGGTGCCGCGCTGGCCCTCTAGTCGCCGCGCTCGTCGCCCCGCAACTGACGGCGTAGCCGATCACGCTCGGCGCGGCGGCGCGCCCCCCGCATCGCCAGCCCGGCGTTGACGCGGGTGCGTAATGACCCGAGCAGCAGCATCGACAGCGGCAACGCCACCACCAAAGCCAGCAGGATCGATACCAGCACCGGGACACCCGCCAGCACCAGCAGCAACGCCGCGATGACTACCATGGCCAACCGCGCCACGGTGTACAGCGCCACATCCCGCGCCAGCGCAGAGCCGGTCGGTGGAGTTTCCGGGGTGGCCACGGCTGTCGAGCTTAACGGCGCGCAGCGTGGTCTCTTGCGACCCGGTTCACGCCGCGCGCCGGACCGAAATGGACCAAACGGGTAAAGCGCGTGTAGCGCTCCTCCTCAGCGGGTAGTCCCAGGTCAAGCAGGGACGGCACGGAGGCTTGACATGGACACCATTGGTTGGATCATCCTGGGCATTGTCGTGTTCGCGGTGATCGTAGTACTGGCGGCGGTCGCTCGCTGGCGGAGCAAAGCGAACCTACGGGAACGCTTCGGGCCTGAGTACGATCGCGAGGTCGCCGCCCGGGGCAGCGAACGTGATGCGCAGCGCCATCTACGTGACGTCGCCCATCGGCGCGACCGGCTCGACATCCGGCAGCTCGACCCCGAGGCCCGCGATCGCTATACCCAGCGCTGGCAAGCGGTACAAACCGATTTCGTGGATCAGCCGGGTCATGCACTAGACGAGGCAGACCGGCTGGTCACCGATGTCATGCAAGACCGCGGCTACCCGGTGCAGGACTTCGGCGAGCGAGCCGAGCTGGTGGCCGCAGACCATCCCGAGGTCGTCGAGCATTACCGCGCCGCACATGCCGCCCGGCAGCGCCACACAGGCGGTCCTGGTGCGAATGGGCACGGCGCCGACACCGAAGAGCTGCGCCAGGCATTCGTGCATTACCGAGCACTGTTCGACGAGCTCGTCCACGACCGCTGAGCCGCCAGACGCCATGGAGCAGAAGATGAATACCCAACAAGAGCACGAACAGCCGCGGCGGGAGGGGTTCGGCGGGCGAGTACGTCGATTCATCGACAGCGAGCTGAACCGGGTCGTGGATAGAGATCCCACACCTGATGCGACACCTGATTCCACCGCTGAAGCGCCCGCCAGCACGGCCACTGTCGAGCAGCCGGTTTCCACCGCCGAAGCCCCCGCCAGCACGGCCCCTGTCGAGGAGACCGCACCACCGCATACTGGTGAACGTCGAGTCGAGCAGGCGGCGGCCGACGGCAGCGCTCAGCGCGTGGGGCTGCTCAATGACCCGGCCGGCCTGCGTGATCAATGGCAGCAGGTGCAGGTGACCTTCGTCGATGACCCGCAGCAGGCGGTCCACGAGGCCAGCGTGCTCGTCGACCGGACTCTGCGGGAGATCCACGAGAACGTCAGCCGGGGCCAGATCAGCGACCCCACCTCGACAGAAGACCTGCGGGTGAGCTTTCAGCGATACCGAGAATTTTTTCAACGGCTGTTATCCGCATGACGGGGCGCTCCGCCGGCCGGCGGGGCGCCGGACACTACTGAGGGAGGACATGATGGGTCTCGGCGATAAGATCGATAACAAGGCCGAAGAGCTGAAGGGCAAGGGCAAGGAGGCGGTCGGCGACGCCACCGACGACGACCAGCTCAAGGCCGAGGGCCAGCTCGACCAGGCCAAGGGCAACATCAAGCAGGCCGCCGAAAAGATCAAGGATACCTTCAAGTAGCGAGCAGAAAGTTGGCCCCTGACCTGCCGGTCAGGGGCCAACCCTTATCTACCGTGAGGACCAGCTCAGGTCTGCACCCTCTTCTGGTCTCCAGCACTGATGTCGCTGGGGGGATTGTCAGCGGTCGCAGGGTCGGGCTCCTTGTCACCTGCACCCAGATTCGACTTGTTGCCGAGCTCGTCAAAGCGGTCCTTGAGCTCCTCCGCCGAAGGCGCTTGGGTCCGGTCTTCAGCCATGATCGCTCCTCTCCATTGGGGGATCCGGTGAGGAGTACCCGTCACGTTCAGCCGTCAAACTCCTGGCCAACGGAGCCCAGGGCATCGCAGCAGCCGCCACAGCAGTTCTGTCGGAAGTCGCGATTTGGGATGATTCATCCCATTACCGACGCTTTACCTCTACAGAACCGTTCGAGTACCTGGCGGGCGACCTGTCACGATACTCCGGTTAGGTTCTTACTGTGAGGTCGACGAGCTTGGGGAGGCCCGTCATGTCCCAGCCACAGAGCACCGAACGCCTGCTCACTCCCGGAGAGGTGGCTGCACTGTTCCGGGTAGATCCCAAAACCGTTACCCGGTGGGCATCGGCAGGCCGGATCGGTTCGATCAGAACCCCAGGCGGGCACCGGCGCTTCCGGGAGACCGAGGTCCGGGCCCTGCTCGCTTCGCTGACCACCCCCGCGCCCCTGGACCGGTCCGCAAACCGCACGGCTCGCAAAAACGCTGGATAAGGACCGCGTGACGCAGGCTTCGCGGCACGCTACTACGCTGGTGGCGACGTGAGGAGGAAGCCGGGAGTGCAGTACCTGATAGCGGCGATCGGCGTGGGCGGGATGATCGCGCTGCTATGGAAGACGTTGCGCCCGCAGCACCCACCAGCACGTTCCATGCTCGCACCGGACGACGATCCGGAGTTCCTCCGGGGTCTGAACAGCAGGGGTCAGCAGCCCGGCGAGGAGCATTGACCGGGGGTTGTGCCGCCCGGATTGGGTGACCCCAGCCGTCAAACGCCGGCGTAGGAGTGGAAGCCGGCGATGACGATATTGACGAAGAACAGGTTGAACAGCATCACCCCGAAACCGGTCACGTTGATCCAGGCCGCCCCCCGGCCACGCCATCCGGCCGTCGCCCGGGCATGCAGGTATCCCGCGTACACCACCCAGGCAACCAAGGCGCACGTCTCCTTAGGATCCCAACCCCAGTAGCGACCCCACGCGGCCTCGGCCCAGATCGCTCCGGTGATGATCGCGAATGTCCAGATGGGCAGCGCGATCACCGCGGTGCGGTACGCCAGCCGGTCCAGGGTTGCGCTGTCCGGCAGCCGGGCAGTGATCCGTGATCCCGCCGATGCGCCGACCAGGTACAGCACACTGGCCACCCCGGAGACCAGCAGGATCCCGGTTGCAGTGATCGCCGCGGAGACGTGGATCGTGATCCAGTACGAGTTCAGCGCCGGGATCAGCGGCTGCGCGCGCGCGTAGAGCACCGTGCCGCCCAGGAACATCAGCACCACGACCGGGAGCAGCACAAACCCGCCCAGCCGCTGCAACGATGCCGCGGCGGCCCGTTGCCGGTACAACACCACCAGCCAGCCGGCCACTGCGACGAAGCAGATGGCTGAGATGAACTCGTACATGTTCGCCCACGGCACCCGGCCGATCGCTGCGCCGCGCAGCGCCAGCGAACCGGCGTGCACCAGCGCCGCGAGCCCGGTCAGTGCCACCGCGGACCGGCCGGTCCGTTCGGGCCGTCCTCGCACCAGCATTGCGACCGACCCGTCAGCGCCGGCAGCGATCGCCGGCACCGGTACTCGCGCGGCGTACTCCACCGAATGCAGGGCCATCGCCAGCAGGTAGAGCACCAGCGCGGTGCCGTAGGCGAGGTCGCTATAGGACGCCAGTACCGGACTGATCGGCATCGCCTACCCTCCTTACCTTGACACCTCGGGCGCCCCGGTGGGCACCGGTGGCCGCGCCGCCCCCGGCGGCAGCAGGTCAGCAGCGATCCGGTCGAACTCCTCGCCGTATCCGGCAGCCTCGGTGCGAGCCAGCCCACCCAGTTCAACCACGGTACCGGCCGGTCCATCCGGGGTGACGCGTACCCAGAACCGGCGCCGCTTGATCGTGAGCGACAATCCGAGCCCAGCGAGCACCACGAGCGCGAAACCGAGCACCCAGGGCTGCGCCGGGTCGTAGGAGACCTGTAGTGACACGAACCTCGTCACCCCGTCGAAGCGCACCATCGTGCGGTCGGGGAGGGTGAGCTGCTCACCCGGCCGCAAATTGCTGCGCGCCACCTGCTTCAAGCGGCCGGAGTCCACCATGGACTGGTCGATCGAAAAGATCGACTGGCCGCGCCCGGAGTTGTTGCCCAGGTCGCCCTTGAGCACGTCGATCGCCACCGCCGGATCGAGCGGATCCGGGAAGCTCGAGGACAGCAGCGAACCGCGAAACGCTGCGGTCGGCGCGAACAATCCGGTGATCGCGAGCTGGCGGGTACGCCGTGCCGCGTCGTCTGTCACTCCGGGTGGATCGAATTTGGTCGTCCCCTCAGAGAGCATGGTGCCCAGTTCCACCGGTGCCCATTGCACGACGGAGCTGCGCTGCTGCCCGTCGGGGAAGGTCACGGTGAACCGGGGCGCGTAGCCGTTGCCGATCAGGTAGACCCGGGTACCTCCCATCCGGAGCGGATCGTTGACCTGCAGCTGGTAGGGATGCCAGGTACCGGTGGCGAGATCGTCGGGGCCCTGGTAGGACAACGCGGCGCGGAAGTCCTCCGCCTCACCCGTGGGCAGGTAGGTCGAGGTGAAGCCGTTGACCTGCACGCAGAACGGGGTCAGCGCGGTGCCGTCGACGGACCGCCCCGGGGTGAACGAGTCGTAGGCCAGCGGCCCGGAGTTGCAGAACTGTGAACCGTTGGCGAGCACGATCACCTGGCCCTGGTAGCCGACCAGCTTGCCGATCGCGAAGGACACCAGCAGCCCGACCAAGGCCAGGTGGAACATGAGGTTCCCGGCTTCCCGCAGGTAACCCCGCTCGGCGGAGATCGTCCGGGCACCGCCTGGCTCTTCACGCTCGGCGATGCGCCAACCACTGAGCCGTCGCCGTGCGGAGGCGATGATCTCGCCGGCGGATTGATCGAATTCACCGCGGGCATGGTGCGGCAACCGGCCGAGATTGCGCGGAGTGGCCACCGGCTCCTTGCGCAGCTGCCGGGCGTACTCGAGGCTGCGCGGCAGCACGCAGCCGATCAGCGATACGAACAGCAGCAAGTAGATCGCCGCGAACCAGGGACTGGCGAACACGTCGAAGAAACCCAAGCGGTCCAATATCGGCGCCAGGACGGGATGTTGCGCCTGGTAGCTGCGCACCCGCTGGGGGTTGAGCGGATACTGCGGCAGCAACGCTCCCGGCAGCGCGCCCACGGCCAGCAGGAACAGCAGCATCAGCGCGGTGCGCATGCTGGTCAGCCCGCGCCAGGTGTTGCGCAGCACGGCCGTGACGGGATTCGCCTGGGTCATCTAGATCGAGCTCATCTAGATCGGGGCCTCGAACCCGGCGACCGGTGCCCGAAGGATCGCGATGAGCTCCGCCCACAACCCGGTGACCAGCAGCAGGCCCACCATGACGAGCAAACTTCCACCCACTAGCTGCACCCCTCGGACGTGGGTACGCAGCCAGGCCACCGCGCGTACGGCCCGCCGAGCTCCCCACGCGACGAGTAGGAACGGCAGCCCCAACCCGAGGCAATAGGCGATCACCAGCAGCACCCCCCGGGCCAGTCCACCACCGGGGGTGCCGACCGCGAGCGCGATCACCCCGGCCAGGGTGGGCCCGAGGCACGGCGTCCAGCCCAGGCCGAACACTGCGCCCAGCACCGGGGCGCCGAGCACGTG
>DATFDO010000318.1:0-3870 GCA_035252045.1 Pseudonocardiaceae bacterium | reverse complement strand
GACGCCGGCCTCGTCGGCGCCGCCGACCTGGCCCGCCTCCCCCCGTAACCACCGGCAGTAGCGTCAGCCGACCCGGGTGCGGGTCTTGCTCAGGCTTGCCACCGTGACGATGGCAAGGACCCCCACGATCACGCTTAGGCTCACCGGGGTGGGGATCTCCGGAACGCTGGTGCTGATGTCCTCGTGCGCCCAGTGCAGGATCAGCTTCACGCCGATGAAGGCGAGGATGCCCGCCAGCCCTACTGATAGGTACACCAGCCGGTCCAGCAGGCCCTTGACGAGGAAGAACAGCGCCCGCAGGCCGAGCAGCGCGAAGGCGTTGGCCGCGAAGACGATGTAGGGCTCCTCGGTGACGCCGAACACCGCGGGAATGGAGTCCAATGCGAAGAGCAGGTCGATGCTGCCGATCGCGACCAGGACGATGAACAGCGGCGTTACCATGCGACGCCCGTCCATCTTTGCCACCAGCGTGCCGTCGACGTAGTCGTTTGTGACCGGGAGGATCCGCCGCGCAGCCTTAACCACCGCGTTGCCCTCGATGTCGGGGTCGGCGTTGCGGTGCCGGAACAGCTGGACGGCGGTGTAGATCAGCGCCAGCCCGAAAAGCAGGAATACGAACGAGAACAGCGAGATCAGGGTGGCGCCCACCGCAATGAAGATCGTGCGCATGATCAGCGCCAGCACTATACCGAAGGTCAGCACCTTGTGCTGATGTTCCTCGGGCGCCGCAAACGTCGTCATGATGATCACGAAGACGAATAGGTTGTCGACCGAGAGACTCTTCTCGACGAGATAGCCGGCGAAGTACTCCGTGCCGAACTCGCCGCCGTGAGCCAGGGTGAACCAGACGCCGAACGCCACGGCGACGGCGATGTAGAACACCGACCAGGCAACCGCCTCCGAAAAGCCGACCCGGTGCGGCCGGGCGGCCGCCAGGCCCAGGTCGAGGGCCAGCAGGCCCACGACAAGCCCGGCCGTCACCGCCCAGCCGACCCAGCTGATATCCAGGCCGGTAGTCATGGATTCTTGGTCCGCGACCGGGACTCAGATGCCGAAGCCGTCCATTCCACCGAAATCGTCCATACCCGGATCAACGCCAGGGTCGTCGACGGCCATGTCTTCGCCGCCGGCCATCGCGTCACCGCCCAGCTCATCGCCGAGGAACGCATCGGCGATCGCGGTGCCCACGAACGCGCCAGCCACGCTGGCGAGCAGGCTACCGGCGATCACGCCGCCCATCCCCATCCCGCCGCGGCCCCCACCCAGCACGCGTTCCATCGTGCCGGGCTGGCGCATTTCGGCGCGGGTCGCCATCCGGGCGAGCGATTGCGGATCGTCCGAGGTGGCCCGTTCGGCAGCGGGGACGGTGTTGCCGAGGTCTTGGAGCACCTTGCGGCGTTGATCGGGGGTCAGCTTCGCGAAGGCCTCAGCGTGAGCCTGCTCCATGGTCTCGGGCGGCGCGGTACGCAACATGTATCGGTAACGCTCCACGGCCACCTCATCGGGATCCTGCCCCGAGGCGCCTGCCTGGTGCTGCACCCCTCGCTGGTCATCGGATCCATTCACACCACTGCCGAACGTGTCGCGAAGCTTGTCGAGCAAACCCATCGAGTTATTCCTCCCTTGTCTGATGTTGTGTCAGCGCCCCGTCGTGGCCATGGCCCGGAGTCGGGTGATGCGGTCAGCGGTGTCCGGGTGAGTGGAGAACATCCGCATCATGGTGCGCCCGGAGAATGGATTGGCGATCATCAACGCGCTCACCGGTCCGGCGCTGGTAGTCGCGGCCAGCGGCTTGACCTGCGTCGCTGTCTCGATCTTGGCCAAGGCGTTGGCGAGCGCCAGCGGGTCGCCGGTGACCTGGGCACCCGAAGCGTCAGCGGCGTACTCCCGCGAGCGGCTGATCGCGACCTGGATCAGCCCCGCGGCCAGCGGGCCCAGCAGCGCCAGCAGGATGATGTCCAGGAAACCTGGACCGGAGTCCTCGTCATTGCCACCGAAGCCGAACAGGGCGCCGAACTGGGCAAGGTTCACCAGGATCATCACCATGCTGGCCAAACCGGCGGCGACCGAAGCGATAAGGATGTCCCGGTTGCCGACATGGCTGATCTCATGACCCAGGACACCGCGCAGCTCCCGCTCGTCGAGCAGCTCGAGGATGCCCGTGGTGACGCAGACCGCCGCGTGTGACGGGTCGCGTCCGGTGGCGAACGCGTTGGGCGTCGCCGACGGGCTGAGGTACACCCTCGGCATGGGCAAACCCTGGCCGGCGGCGAGCTCGGCCACCATCGCGTGCAGCCGGGGCGCCTGGTGCGGGCTGACCTCCTGAGCGCGCATGGCCCGCAAGGCCAGCCGGTCGGAGTAGAAGTAGGACACTCCATTGATCGCCAGCGCCACGACACCTGCAATCAGCAGGCCCGTCGCACCGCCGAGTGCCTGCCCGATCAGCAAGATCAGGGTAGCCAGGCCGCCCAGCAACAGCGCGGTTTTCAGGCCGTTACCCAGCCTAGACATAGTGATCAACGTTTCTTCATCAATCGGGTCCGCAAGTCTTCGATCTTGCGGCGGGTATCGGGGTCACGGGCGAGTTGCTGGGCGCGCTGCGCTAGCCGTTGCCCCTGCGGGCTACGCGCCAGCCGGGTGATGCGGTCGATCAACGATGCCATGCCATGCCCTTTCGTCGTGACGTTGCGCCAAATCTGACAACAACCAGTGTGGCTGCCGAAACCACCCAACGCTCGCGGATTGTCAGCCATCATCCGGGAGGCTTTATTGCCGGTTGTCGGCAATGACTTCGGTGTTGCCGGGCCAGCCGAGCGCGCGAGCGCCGAGCACCGCGGTGTGCAACGGGTAACGGTGGGCGGGGTTGCCGGGGTGCAGGCCGGTGAGGGTGGCGATGCGGTTGAGGCGGTAGGTGACCGCCCGCACCGACAGGTGCAGCAGCTGCGCGGTGCGTGTGGTGTTCCCGCCGCTGCCGAGGTACGCATCGAGCGTTTCCAGCAGCGGCTCGGCTCCGCCACGAGCCCGGCGCAGCGGGGTGAGCACGGTCTCGATGAGGTCGCACAGGGCGGCCCGGTCGCGCAGCAGTACCTGATAGACGAGCAGGTCCTGCGCCCTCACCACCGGCTCGGACAACCGCAGTCGCTCAACGACGGCCAGCGCGTCGCGCGCTTCGGTGAACGAGCGGGCCACTCCGGAGGGGCCGGGATGGGCCCGCCCCAGCACTAGCCACACTTTCTGGTTCCGGCGGTCGCCGGACGTCAGGGCGCGGTGCGCCGCGGCGAGCGCGGTGTCCAGGGTCGGCGCAGGCAGCGCCGGCAACACGATGACGAGCTGGCCGTCCCGAGTCGTGATCAAGGCCTCGAAGGCGCCGAGGGGACCCGCGACTGCGGCGGATACCTCGGTCAGTAACGGGCTGGCCTCCTGGTACGCGACGTCGGTGCGGGCCAGGAGTACCGCGTGCGCGCCAGCCAGCTGCAGGCCGTAGGACTGCGCACGGACCAGCAGGCCGGCCGGGTCGGCGGTGCCGGCCAGCAGGTCGTCGACGAACTCACGGCGCTGCGCCTCCTCGCGGCGCACCACGGCCCGCCGGGCGGCGGTGTAGCCCTCAGCCAGGGCGGCGACGACGTCGTCACAGGCGCGCAGCACCCGGTGCCCAGCCGCACGAACGGCGGTGGTGTCGGCACTGGCGACTGCCGGCAGCTGGTGCCAGGCCCGCCAGGCGGCGGACAGGTACAGATCCACCAGGGCCCGCAGCACCACCCCCTGCTCCGCGGCCCGCGATCCCAGGGCTACGAATGTGGCGTGGATGTGGCGATCCCAGTGGTGTTCTGGCTGTTCCGGATCGCAAGCGGCCAGCCGGTCCAGAAAGTC
>DATFDO010000317.1:0-6880 GCA_035252045.1 Pseudonocardiaceae bacterium | reverse complement strand
ACGTTGACCAAGAAGATGGCCGAGGACCTCACCGACTACCTTCTCGAGCTGGGCGTCCGGGTGCGTTACCTGCACTCCGAGGTGGACACGCTGCGCCGGGTGGAACTGTTGCGCCAGTTGCGGTTGGGCGAGTTCGACGTGCTGGTCGGGATCAACCTGCTGCGCGAGGGCTTGGATCTGCCTGAGGTATCGCTGGTGGCGATCCTTGACGCCGATAAGGAAGGCTTCCTGCGCAGCGGGACCTCACTGATCCAGACCATCGGGCGGGCCGCTCGCAACGTGTCCGGCGAGGTGCACATGTATGCCGACACCGTCACCGACTCGATGCGCCGGGCCATCGACGAGACCAACCGGCGGCGAGCCAAGCAGGTCGCGTTCAACACCGAGCATGGGATCGATCCGCAACCGCTCCGCAAGAGGATCAACGACATTCTGGAGCGGGTGTACGCCGAGGCCGGTGACACGTCGGAAACCGTTGCCGTCGGGGGATCCGGTCGCAACGCCTCCCGGGGCAAGCGCGCGGCCGGCGAGCCAGGGCGGCCTCGGGGTACGGCCGGCGTGCTGGAGGGCCGGGACACCTCGTCGATGCCTCGCGCCGAACTCGCGGATCTGATTCAGCAGCTCACCGACCAGATGATGGGCGCGGCGCGCGAGTTGCAGTTCGAGCTGGCCGCCCGGCTACGCGACGAGATCGCCGATCTCAAAAAGGAGCTCCGTGGTATGGACCTCGCTGGCCTCCGCTAGCTCGTCGGGCTCCGCTATTAGGCCGCCCTTCAAGTACCGCCAACCCCCGTCCCGGCGCCGCACCACTACCAATCCCGATCCGGCGCCGCTCGCCCGCTAACCCCGGGCCGCGACACCCCGCGCACAGGAACACGACATACCGGGCACGGGGGCGCGACACGCCGGGTACAGGGGGCAGGCGTTAGCGGGGCAGCCGTACCACGCCCTCCTGCACCACGCTGGCGATCAATGTGCCCTCACGGCTGAAGAACCGTCCGGTCGCCAACCCGCGCCCGCCCGCCGCCGACGGTGAGGTGTAGTCGCACAGCACCCAGTCGTCGGCCCGGAACGGCCGATGAAACCACATCGCGTGGTCCAAGCTGGCGGCCATCACATCTTGACCCAACGCGTGACCGTGCGCGGCACCCACTGACCACAGCAGCGTCAGGTCCGAGGCGTAGGCGAGTACACAGACGTGTAGCAAGGGGTCGTCGGGCAACACGCCGTCAGCTCGCATCCACAGCCGATCACCCACCGGCGGACTGCTCCGCCGCCGTACGGTAGTAGCCCAGATCGGTGGAGTGATGAAGCGCAGATCGAACGGCCTCGGCATCCGGGTGATCAACGTCGGGTTATCCGCGGCATGTCGGGCCCAGCTCGCCCAATCGTCGAGCTGGTCCGGCGGCGGCACCTCGGGTATCTCATCGGCGTGCTCCAGGCCGACCTCCGGCAACTGGAACGACGCAGACAGCACGAAGATCGCTTCGCCGTGTTGGATCGCCACCACGCGCCGGGTGGTAAATGAGCGCCCGTCGCGGATGCGGTCAACGTTGTAGACGATGGGCACCCGGGGATCGCCAGGCCGGACGAAGTAGGCGTGCAGCGAGTGCACTTGGCGCTCGACCGGCACGGTACGACCGGCTGCGATCAGCGCCTGGCCGGCCACCTGCCCACCGAAGACGCGCACGTGGGGATGCGTGGGACTGACACCGCGGAAGATGTTGTCCTCGATGCGTTCGAGGTCGAGCAAGACCATCAGACCGTCCAGCACCGGCTGGCCACACGGCACACCGTCGGCCGCCCGCGGAGCATCGTCCCGCTGCTGCCATGCGACGTCTGTAGGGTCAGCCAAGATCCTCCTCACCCAGGCGGTGCACCCGGATGAGGTTAGTCGAACCCACTGTGCCGGGCGGGGATCCCGCCACGATCACGACCAGATCGCCTCGCTGGTAACGCCCGATCGACAGCATCGCCTGATCCACCTGCCGGACCATCGCATCGGTGGTCTCCACCCGGTCCACCAGGAACGTTTCGGTTCCCCAGGTCAGGGCGAGCTGGTTGCGCACGGGGGCTTCCGGGGTGAACGCCAGCAGCGGTAGGTGGGTGTGCAGCCGGGCCAGCCGGCGAACGGTGTCACCGGACTGGGTGAAGGCCACGAGCGCCTTGGCCTCGAGCTGCTCGCCGATGTTGCGCGCCGCATAGGACAGCACGCCCCGCTTGGTCCGTGGCACATGGTTGAGCGGCGGGACGTGGTGCGACCCGGTTTCCACGGCCTCCACGATCCGGCTCATGGTTTTCACCGATTCGATCGGGTACCGACCGACGCTGGTCTCGCCAGACAGCATCACCGCGTCGGTGCCGTCGAGCACCGCGTTGGCCACGTCGGAGGCCTCCGCCCGGGTCGGCCGGGCATTGCCGATCATCGAATCGAGCATCTGGGTTGCCACGATGATCGGCTTGGCGTTCTCCCGGGCGACTTGGATGGCCCGCTTCTGCACCAGCGGCACGTTCTCCAAGGGCAACTCCACGCCCAGGTCGCCCCGTGCCACCATCACCCCGTCGAAGGCCAGCACGATCGCCTCGAGATTGTCGACCGCCTCGGGCTTCTCCAGCTTGGCGATAACCGGCAAGCGGCCTCCCGGCACCGCATCCATCGTCCGATGCACCAGATCGATATCGGCCGGCGACCGGACAAACGACAACGCCACCAGATCCACCCGCAACCCCAGGGCGAACTCCAGATCGGCGATGTCCTTTTCGGACATCGCCGGCACCGAGACGTTCATCCCGGGCAGCGACAAGCCCTTGTGGTCGCTGACTACCCCGCCCTCGATGACCTCGCAGACCACCTCGGTGTCCTCGACCTTGCGCACCAGCAGGGCGATCTTGCCGTCGTCCACCAGCAACGAGTCGCCTTCGCGGGCGTCTTGGGCAAGCCCGCGGTACGTGGTGGAGACCCGGTCGTGGGTGCCGGGCACGTCCTCGACGGTCACCCGCACCTCATCGCCGGTGCGCCACTGCACCGGACCGGCCGCGAACCGACCCAGCCGGATCTTGGGACCCTGCAGATCGGCCAGGATGCCCACCGCGCGGCCGGCCTCGTCGCTGGCTTCCCGGACCATCGAGAACACCCGCGCGTGATCCGCGTGCGAACCGTGACTGAAGTTGAGGCGAGCAACATCCATCCCGGCCCATACCAACTCCCGGATCCGCTCCGGGGTCGCGGTAACCGGCCCGATCGTACAAACGATCTTCGCGCGTCGACTCATAGTCGGACAGACTAGTCCTGCAGCCGGATCGATCAGATGGCGCTCAGATGTCGAGTGGGTGTCTAGGCCGCGGTTGTTGCGACGTGCCTGGCCAGCCACTCAGTCAGGGGCCGGGTACTTCGCCAGCCCTGCCGGACCCGGTCCAGGCAGTTCCGCTGGTGAAGCACCTCGTCCGGCGGCCACGACCGCCACAGATACAGCGACCGCTGCCGCAACAGGTCCAGCCGCGGATGATCGGCCGCCGCACCCCGAGGACGTGAGCGCAGGCTGTCACCACCGCATTGCATGTCGGCCACCGCCGCGAGCAGGCGCCGCAGGTCTTCCCCGCTGCGCTCGGCGTCCACTGCCATCCGGTAGCGAGTGATCTCGTCACTAGACCAGTGGTAAGCGCCACCCGCAACGAGCAGGCCGTCGGCCCCTACCTGGGTGTAGAAGGCGGCTCCAGCTATGTTGATCACGGCGCCACAGTGCGTCTTGTACGGACTCTTATCTTTGCTGAACCGGACATCACGGTACGGGCGAAAGACCTTGCCGGTGCCGAACTCCGGCTCCAGCTCGGACAGCAACGCCAGCATCGGGGCATGAACCTGATCGTCGTAGACAGCCCGGTGGTCACCCCAGTAGGCCTTCGAGTTGTCCGCGGCCAACCCCTCGTAGAAGTCGACCACGTGCTCGCCGAACCCGTCGAAACCCACCGCCGCATGCTAGCGGCGCCGAGTAAGCACTAGGAGGCCAGCGCCGGCTCCTTGCGCTCGGCGAGCGTGTCCGGATCCTCCCTGCCCCGTGGCGCCACGCTCAGGTAGATCACCGCGGCGATGAACACCACCGCTGAGGTGATTACGTTGATGCGTAGCCCGAAGATCATGGTAGCCGGGTCGGCACGCATCAGCTCGATCCAGAACCGGCCCGCTGTGTAGCCCGCGACGTAGAGCGCGAAGGCCCGCCCATGACCGAGCCGGAAACGGCGGTCGGCCCACACGACCAGCGCCGCAACCCCCAGGTTCCAGATTATCTCGTAGAGGAAGGTCGGGTGCACGATCTCCACCGGAGGGCCCTGCGCGATCCCGTTGAGTGGGTCGGGAATGCCGGTGACCGGGTTCACCCGCTCGCGGATCTCCAGACCCCAGGGCAGGGAGGTCGGGCCGCCGTAGAGTTCCTGGTTGAAATAGTTGCCCAGCCGGCCGATCGCCTGCGCGGTCACGATGGCCGGCGCGACGGCGTCGGCCATCGCGGGCATCGGAATGCCCCGCCGCCGGCAACCGATCCAGGCCCCGACGGCTCCGAGCGCGATCGCCCCCCAGATACCGAGGCCGCCCTTCCAGACCTCCAGCGCGGCGACCGGGTCACCAGCCGGCCCGAAGTACTTCTCCCAGTCGGTGGCTACGTGGTAGAGACGCCCGCCCACCAGACCGAACGGCACCGCGAACACCGCGATGTCGGTCACCGCGCCAGCTTGACCGCCCCGGGCTTGCCAGCGACGTTCGCCCCACAGGATCGCCACGATAATTGCGGCGATGATGCACAGCGCGTAAGCGCGGATCGGCACCGGTCCCAGATACCAGACCCCCCGATCCGGGCTCGGAATCGAGCTAAAGAACATCGCGGTAAGCACGGCGACACGGTATCTCTCGCCCGGATGACGCAGCGGCGCGGGTAAGTCAGGCGGGTTGCGGGGCGGGACGGCGCACACCGGTGGCGAGGTCGGCGGCCAGCGCGCGGACTCCTTCCTCGCCATCCCGCGCGGCGGTGACGAAGGCGGAGCCGACGATCACGGCGTCGGCGAACGCGGCTACCTCGGCGGCCTGCGCGCCGTTGCGCACTCCGAGGCCGACGCCCACGGGCAGCCCTGGGACCAGTTCCCGCACCCGGCCGACCAATGTTCCCGCAGCGCTGCTCACCACGTCCCGGGCGCCGGTCACTCCCATCACGGAGCTCGCGTACAGGAAGCCGCGGGTGGCGGCGGCGGTGGCGGCGATCCGCTCGTCGGTAGACGACGGGGCGACGAGGAAAATCCGGTCCAGGTTGTGCGCTTGGGCCGCGCTGAGCCAGTCGTGCGCCTCGTCGGGGATCAGATCGGGAGTGATGACGCCGAGGCCACCGGCAGCGGCGAGATCTCGGGCGAAGCCATCCACGCCGTAGCGGTGCACCGGGTTCCAGTAGGTCATCACCACGGCCCGCCCACCGGCAGCAGCGATGGACTCCACGACCCCCAGCACGTCCTTCAGCCGTACGCCGCCACGCAGCGCGGTATCCGCGGCGGCTTGGATGGTCGGCCCGTCCAGCACCGGATCGGAGTAGGGCACCCCCACCTCGACCAGATCGCAACCGCCGTCCAGCATGGCCTGCAGCAAGCTTCGTGACCCGTCGACCGTCGGGTAGCCGGCGGGCAGGTAGCCGACCAGCGCAGCCCGATGCTCGGCGCCGCAGGCCTCGAACAACGACGCCAGCCGCGCGGTCATCGCTGTCCCTCCAGCAGGTTGAACCACTTCACCGCGGTATCGGTGTCCTTGTCACCGCGGCCGGACAGATTGACCAGTAACAACGCTCCGTCCCCCAGTTCAGCGCCCAGCTGCAGCGCCCCGGCCACGGCGTGCGCCGACTCGATTGCCGGGATGATCCCCTCGGTGCGGGACAGCAACTGGAAGGCCTCCATCGCTTGCGCATCGGTGATCGGCCGGTACTCCGCGCGCCCGGTGTCCTTGAGCCAGGAATGCTCGGGCCCCACCCCGGGGTAGTCCAACCCGGCCGAGATCGAGTGCGTCTCGATGGTCTGCCCGTCGGAGTCTTGCAGCAGGTAGGACAGCGCGCCATGCAGCATCCCGGGCTCGCCGGCGGACAGCGTCGCCGCATGCCGGCCGGTGTCCACCCCATCGCCGGCCGCCTCGAAGCCGACCAGGCGCACGCCCCGGTCGTCGATGAACGGGTGGAAAATGCCGATCGCATTGGAGCCGCCACCGACGCACGCGGCCACCGCGTCGGGCAACCGGCCGTACCGGGACAGCATCTGCTCGCGGGCCTCCAGCCCGATGACCCGGTGGAAATCACGCACCATCACTGGGAACGGGTGCGGCCCGGCGACCGTGCCGAGCAGGTAATGGGTGGTGTCCACGTTGGTCACCCAGTCCCGCAGCGCCTCGTTGATGGCGTCTTTCAGCGTGCGCGATCCGGTCTTGACAGGCACTACCTCGGCGCCGAGCAGCCGCATCCGGGCCACGTTGAGCGCTTGGCGCTGGGTGTCCACCTCCCCCATGTAGACCACGCATTCCAGGCCGAGCAGCGCGCATGCGGTCGCGGTGGCGACCCCGTGCTGGCCCGCTCCGGTCTCCGCGATCACCCGTGGCTTGCCCATCCGCTCGGTGAGCAGCGCCTGACCCAGTACATTGTTGATCTTGTGCGAGCCGGTGTGGTTGAGGTCCTCCCGCTTGAGCAGGATCCGCGCGCCACCGGCGTGCTCCGACAGCCGGGGCGTCTCGGTGATCGGCGAGGGCCGGCCGGTGTAGTCGGCGAGCAGGCCATTGAGCCGAGCGGTGAAGTCAGGATCGGACCGGGCGGCCGTGTAGGCAGCGGTGAGCTGGTCGAGCGCCGCGATAAGCGCCTCGGGCACGAAC
>DATFDO010000316.1:0-4161 GCA_035252045.1 Pseudonocardiaceae bacterium | reverse complement strand
TGGTGAAGCGGTGCTGGCAGTGGTCGGAGCAGAAGTAGTAGATCTGCCCCGCACGGGTGGCGGTGACCGGCGCGGTGATCGTGTCGACCTGCATGCCGCAGATGGGGTCCTTGGCGTAGCCGGCGCCGCCGCCGAAACGTTCGCGGTTGCGGTACAGCCAGTACAGGACGGAGAAAGCGATCAAAGCGAGAATGTTGAGGATGGTGGTGTAGTTCCAGTGCACGCCGCCCATCGCCACTAGCTGGGGGCGGGTGGTGGGCACCAGCCCGGCGGCGCTGAACAGGTACTCGGTGGCCAGCCCGGCCATGCTCATCACGGCCCAGAACACCGCGAGCAGCCGCAGGGTCAGGCGGGTGCCGTAGTAACGGCGGTAGATCAGCAGCAATGGCAGGGTGATCAGGTCGGCGAAGATGAACGAGATCACCCCGCCGAAGGAGATCCCGCCGACCCACAGCGCACCAGCCAGCGGGACGTTGCCGATCGAGCAGACGAAGGCCAGGATCGCCAGCAGTGGCCCCAGCACGACGTTCTCCACGCTGGAGGCCAGCCCGTGGCCGGTCAGAAACAGCGACTGCCATACCCACGTCGGCACCAGCACGGTGGCGAACCCGGCCGCCACAAAGCCGATCAGCAACTCCTTGCGCAGCATGGTGACGTCGCTGATCGTGTAGCCGGCGGCATCTGACCAGCCCGCCAGGCTGCGGATCCGCTCGCCGGCCGGCCGGCGCCGATGGCCGTCGAGGTCCTCGGCGGGTTGGCCGTGATGGGCGTGCATGCCGGAGTCAGGCGTCCCGGTGTTGAGCCGGGTCCGCGCGGTCGCCAGCCAGCTATCCGGAATTACCCGGGGTACCACCACCGTCAATAAAACGATCATAACGGCGCCGCCGGCGAACTCTGCCAGCGCGAACTGCCAGCCCAGCAGCAGCCACAGCACGATGCCCAGCTCCACCACCAGATTGGTGGAGGCGAACATGAACACCATCGCCGAGGTGAAGTCCGCGCCACGGGCGAACAGCGACTTGGCCAGCGCCGCCGCCGCATACGAGCACGACGAGGACACCATCCCGAAGAACCCGGCCTTGCCGATGGTGCCCGGCCGGTGGTCTCCCAGGACACGCTGCATCTGGCTCCGGGAGACGAAGGCCTGCACCGCCCCCGAGAGCCCGAACCCGACCACCAGCGCCCACAGGGTCTCCCAGAACATCGAGAACGCCTCAGACAGGCTGCCCCCGACGGCGCTCAGCACGCTCATCGCTGCCGCCTCCCGCCGTACCCGTACATGAGCCGACCTCCCGCGGATACAATATACCCGTAGAGGGTATATGTCCGGCGGCGGCTCAGTGGCAAGCCCTGCATGCGGCGCTTTGCTCGAGCGGCAGCTCGTGGGAGACGATGATCGACGGTGTCGCCCGGCTGCGGAGGTCCCCAGCCATGCCGGGCTATGCGTAGCCTGTGCCGGAGGCCACCCGCCGCCAAGGGGCGTAGCGCGCCGCGTACCCGGGTATCCGGGAAGTGCACGGCGGGGCTGAGATGAGGTCGACGATGGCACGTGGCGTGGTGTGACCCGCACCGCGTACGTTCTCGGCGGCGGTGGCGTGCTCGGCGCCGCCGAGGCGGGCATGGCATGGGCGTTACTTGAGGCGGGCGTGGTCCCGGACCTGATCTGCGGCACCTCGATAGGTGCGATCAACGGCGCGGCTCTCGCCGGGGACCCCACCTGTGACGGCGCGCAGCAGCTGCTGGCGATGTGGGAGCAGTTAGCGGCTGACGGGGTGTTCAGCGCTTCGCTGGTCGGGCAGGTGGTAGAGATCATGCGCAGCGGCACGTCGCTGCATGGCAACGCCGGGCTCCGCCACCGCCTGTGCGACTGGCTACCGGTGCACACCTTCGAGGAACTCATCGTGCCGTTCGAGTGCGTCGCGGCGAGTATCGAGCGCGCTCGCGAACACTGGTTCTGCGCCGGTGACCTGATCGACGCGGTGCTGGCGTCGTGCGCGCTGCCCGGTGTCTTCCCGCCGGTGGAGATTGCCGGCGAGCATTTCTTCGACGGCGGTCTGGTCAACAGCATCCCGCTGGAGCGCGCGGTGCAGCAGGGCGCGGACACGGTGTGGGTGTTGCACGTCGGGCGCGTGGAGGAACAGCTGGCGGTGCCTCGTTTCCCGTGGGAGGTCGGCTTCGTGGCCTTCGAAATATCCCGCCGGCACCGTTTCCACACCGACCTCGCCCGGGTACCGGAGGGCGTGACCGTGCACGTGCTGCCGACGGGTCAGCCGCAACGGCGAGCCGCGACCTGGTCGAACCTGCGCTACCGCGACCGCCGGCGGATCGATCAGCGTGCCCAACGCGCTTACGACGCCACCCGTGCCTACCTGGCCGGCTTGCCATGACCGCGTTGCGCCGGGCGCTGACCGTGCCGACGGTCATCATTCTGGAGATCCTGATCCTGATCTACGCGCCACTGCTGCTGGTCGCCGCCGGGCTGGTGGCCGCCGGGATCGGCTCGACGCGGCCGGTTCGCAGCACCGCCCTGGTGGTGGCCTACGCCGGCATCGAGCTATCCACGCTGCGGCGTCTGATCAGGCGCGACGAGCGCGACTGGGATGGCGTCCTGCGTGACGTGCTGGCCCGCGCGTACGCCGCGGTGCAAGCCATCCTCGACGTCCGGCTCGTGCTCGAAGACGGATCCGCGACGCGCGAGCAGCTCACCACCGGCAATGGCCTGCTCGTGCTGGCCCGGCACTGCGGACCCGGCGACTCGCTGTTCATCGCCTGGCTGCTGGTCGTGCACTACCGGTTGCGGCTGCGCGTGGTGCTCAAGTCCACGCTGCGGCTGGAACCCACCCTCGACATGGCCGCCGACCACCTGCCGCTGTGCTTCGTCGGCCATCGCGGACCGCGGGCTCGCCGCAGGATTCACGAGCTCGCGGCCGCGATGTCCCCCGGCGAGGCGTTGCTGCTGTTCCCCGAGGGCGCCAACTTCAGCTGGCCGCGATGGCGCCGCGCGGTGTCGTCGCTGTCGGCGGCCGGCGCCCACGGCGCCGCACAACGCGCCATCCGGCGTACCTACACCCTTCCCCCGCACCGCGGTGGCGCGGCGGCGGCGCTGCTGGGCTCGCCGGATGCCGACGTACTGCTGCTCGCCCATACCGGCCTCGCGCCGGATGGCCGGGGCCGCCCGTGGTGGCGGCTTCCCGTGCACCACGACCTGATCGTGCGCACCGTGTTGGCGCCGGCGGCGACGGTCCCCCGTGACCGCGAAACCTTGGCCGGTTGGCTCGACGATGCCTGGTCTCAGGTGGACAGCTGGGTGCACAGTCACACCGTCGACGACTGAAAGCGAGGCTGGTCTGATGCCCAACACGTGCACGCACCTCGACACGGTGGCGGATGTGACACCGTCGGCGCAGGGGTGCGAGGACTGCCTGCGAATCGGGGGACGATGGGTCCACCTCCGGCTGTGCATGCGCTGCGGCCATGTCGGCTGTTGCGACAACTCCCCTCATCGCCACGCCACCGCTCATTGGCAGCGTCACCCCGGCCATCCGCTCATCCGGTCCTACGAACCGGGCGAGAACTGGTGGTGGTGCTACCCGGACGACCTGTTCTTCGAGCTCGAGGGAGCACCGCCGGCGCCGTCCCACCCCTGACAATCTCGGGATTGCGACGTCGCTCGCGGGGGTATTCGCATTGCGTGGCTGTGCTCAACGTGCTGATCGACCGCGATCCCAAGCAGGTGTGGGACGTGCTCAGCGATGGCTGGGCGTACGCGGAGTGGGTGGTCGGCACCCAGGACATCCGCGACGTCGACCGGGACTGGCCGGCGGAGGGTTCGCAGATCCACTACACAGTGGGCATCGGCCCTTGGACCATCGAGGATGTCACCACGGTGCGGTTGGTCGAGACGGGGCGCCGGCTGGAACTCGAGGCCAACGCCGGCAAGGTGGGAAGTGCCCGGGTATCGATTTCGCTGCTGCCCTGGGGCACCGGCCAGACCCTGGTGATTATCGATGAGCACCCGCTGACGGGTCCCGGCGCGCGGCTGCACTCCGCAGTGGCCGATGTCCTGCTGGGATTCCGCAACAAGCGCATGATGCGCGCCCTGGCCGACCTGGTCCACCAGCGCCACCCCTGAAGGCCCTCACACCCCGATATGTCTCCATA
>DATFDO010000315.1:0-3331 GCA_035252045.1 Pseudonocardiaceae bacterium | reverse complement strand
CCACTCCACCAACAACTGATGACGCTGCGCGGCAGTCAGCACCGACAGCTCACCCACCGGCCGATCCGGATCAGCAACAATCCCACCCAACAACACCAACAAATGCCCCGCCAACCGCTCAACCGTCGCCGCATCGAACAGCTGCGGGTCGTAGGTCAGCTGCACGCCGAGCACGTTGCGCAGCGAGGCTTGCACGGTCAGCGGGAAGTTGGTCGTTTCCCGGGTGTGGCTTTCCGTCACCTGCAGGCCGGCGCCGGCGACAGCAGCGGAGTCGAAGGGGTAGTTCTCGAAGACGAACATGCTCTCGAACGCTGCGCTGCCGGCGGGCAGCTCGCTGTAGGTCTGGATCTGCGCGAGAGACATGAAGTCGTACCGGCGGGAATTGATCTGCGCGGCTTGCAGCTCCCGCAGCCAGGACACCAGGTGTTGCGAATCATCGACGCGCACCCGGGTGGGCACGGTGTTGATGAACATACCGATCATCGATTCCACCCCACCCAGCTCGGCGGGACGGCCGGAGACGGTGGTGCCGAACACAACGTCGCCCTGACTGCTATAGCGCGACAGCAGCAACGCCCATGCGCCCTGCACAATCGTGTTCACCGTCAGCCCGTTGCGGTGAGCCACCTCCTGCAACCGGCCGGTGTCGTGGTCGTCGAGCTGGATGTGCACCGACTCCGAGGATTCCGACCGGTGCGCTTGGCGCGGTGGGCGGTCGTAGGGCAGCGGGGTGCGGGCATCGAACCCGGCGAGAACTGCTCGCCAGTGCTGCTCGGCCTGGGCCCGGTCCTGCTCGGCCAGCCACTGGAGATAATCCCGGAACGGTCGCCGGGTGACCAGCTGCGGTGCGCGTTCGTGCACGATCGCCGTGTACTGCTCCACGACCTCGCCGAATACCGCTGCCAAGCTCCAGCCGTCGAGGACCACGTGGTGGTGGGTCCATATCTGGAGGACGTCGTCCTCGGACAGTCGCGCGATGACCAACCGCAGCAGCGGTGCGGCACTCAGGTTGATCCCGGCCCGTTCCTGCGCCGTGACCCGAGCCAGTTCTTGGTCTCGCTGCTGGTCGGACAGCTCACGCCAGTCGTAATAGGCGATCGGCACCGCGGCATGCCGGTGCACCACCTGTAATGGCTCATCGACTCCGGCCCAGGCGATGGAGCTGCGCAGCAGCGGGGTGCGCTCAACGGTCCGCTGCCAGGCGGTGCCCAGCGCGTGCGGGTCGCTGACCCCCGAGATGCGCAGCTGGATCTGATCGACATAGGCCGCTGAGGCGGTGTCGAGCAGGCTGTGGAAGACCATTCCGGCCTGCAACGGCGTCAGCGGGTAGAGATCTTCCACCTCCCGGCCAGCACCGACGAGGTGATCGAGCTGCGCCTGGGACACCCGGGCCAGCGGGAAGTCGCTCGGGGTGCACCCACCGGCCTGGGGGTCGGCACAGTGCGCCACGATCTGCCGCAGGGCCTCGAGCATCTCCACGGCCAGCTGCGTGATGGTGGCCTCGTCGTGCACGTTCTCCGAGTAGGTCCAGCTCAGCTGCAGCTCACCATCAGCCACTACCCCGATGACGTCGAGTAACTGCGGCCGGCTGATCTCGGCTGCATGATCAGGCGCCAGCGGGCCCGCCAGGCCACGGTAGAGCCCACCGGAATCCGCCGTGGCCTCCCATTGGCCGTGGTAATTCAGGCTGATTTGCGGAGTGACGTCAGTACCCAGGGGGCTGTCGGCGCTCAGGTAGCGCAGGGCCCCGTAGCTCAGCCCCCGGTGCGGGATGGCCCGCAGCTGCTCTTTGACGGACTTGAGCAACTCACCCCAGCCGGTGTCCGGTGTAATGGCCAGCATCACCGGGAACTGCGAGGTGAACCAGCCCACGGTGCGGGACAGCTCCACGCCAGGCAGGATCTCTTCGCGACCGTGCCCTTCCAGGGAGATGAGCACGCGCTGCCGCCCGGTCCACCCGGACAGCACCCGCCCCAGGGCAGTGAGCAGCACGTCGTTGATCTGGGTGCGATAGGCCGCGGGCACCCGGTGCACCAAAGCATCGGTGTCCTCCCGACCCAGCCGGACCGTCACGGTGCGGGCCGAACCAGCGGTGTTCGCGCCGGCCCGGGTGACCGGCAAGTCAGCCAGTGCCTGATCGGAAAGGCCCGACCAGTAGGGCAGATCCTCATCCAACCCACCGGCGTGCACGTGTTCGCTCAACCGGTGTGCCCATTGGGTGAAGGGGGTACCGACCGGCTCCAGCTCCACCGGGTGGCCACCGCACGCCTGTTCGTAAGCCGACTGCAGATCACCGAGCAGGATCCGCCACGATACCCCGTCAACGACCAGGTGATGGATCCCGATGAACAGCCACGGCCGGCGACCCGGCCCGAACCCGAACAGCACCGCACGCAACACCGGGCCGGCGACGATGTCCAGGCTGGACGCAGCGGCCAGCGCTTCCCGCGCCATCGCTACCTGGGCACCGTGGTCGTCGGTGCCGGACAGGTCACACCGGCGCAAGACCTCGGCGTGTTCCACCGCTTCGACGTCCTGGTGCCACTGAGTCGCCGGGGAAATTTGGTCGTCCAGCTGGACAAAGCGCATCCGCAATGCCGCATGGTGCGCCACCACCGCAGCCAAGGCCACGCCGAGGGCCTGCTCGTCGAGGTCCTCGGTCAGCTCCAGCACGAACGACTGGTTGTAATGTGGCACCGCGCCATGGGTCGCGAACAACCACTGCTGGATCGGCGTCAACGGCGCCGGGCCGGCGATCACCGCACTGTCGGCCTGTCCCGCCGGCGGCTCGGTCTGCGCGCTCGCCGCGAGTTCAGCAACCGTCTGGCGGAAGAAGATGTCCTGCGTGGTCACCTGCACGCCGGCCCGGCGGGCCCGCGACACCACCTGGATGCTCAGGATGGAGTCGCCGCCGAGCTCGAAGAAATTGTCGTCAATCCCCACTCGTTCGACGCCCAGCACCTGCGCCCAGATCTCGGCCAGGGTCTGCTCGGTGGCGCTGCGGGGCGCCACGTACTGCGCCACCGGCTGCGCGAGCTGGTCGGGAGCAGGTAGCGCCTTGCGGTCGACTTTCCCGGTCGGCCCGAGCGGCAGTTCCTCGAGGGTCACGAACAGCGCGGGCAGCATGTAGTCCGGCAGGGTCCGTGCGAGATGAGCGCGCAGCTCCGTCCCGGTCGGCGGGTTCGGGGTCGCCGGGACTACGTAGGCGACCAGCCGTTTCGATCCGGGCTGGTCCTCGCGGGCGACCACGGCTACCGCACTGACGTGCGGATGCGCCAGCAACACCGACTCGATCTCACCGGGTTCGATGCGGAACCCGCGGATCTTGACC
>DATFDO010000314.1:0-4362 GCA_035252045.1 Pseudonocardiaceae bacterium | reverse complement strand
GTGTGCGTCATTGCGTCCCAGCTTACGGTAGGGCGGATTCATGATGACTAAGTCAAACGCACGATCAAGTACAGCGGGCTTCGTCGTCACGCGGGTCGAAAGTTCGATGTAGTCGCCCAATACGGTTTCGGCGGCTACCTTAACGTCCACCGTACGGGCAGTCTCGGTAAGATCAGCTAAGGTCTCCCGGAGGTAGTGCTCAACTTCCGGATCAATCTCAACGGCAACGATTTCCAGCTCCACCGCCGGGCACTGTCGAAGCACTCGGGCAACCAGCGCAGCTGTCAGTGAACCTGAGCCCGCACCCGGGTCGAGCACACGAAATCGACCTGCCTCCGGGAGCCGCGGTAGATCAGCTATGAGCGCCGCGGCACGCTCTGGGGTGAAGAACTGGCCGAGGCTCGCCTGCTGATCCCTGGACAGTGTCTGAAGGGCACTCACGCGCCGGATCTCGGCCCGCGTCGTCAATGCAGCAGCGACTGCAGCCACTTCTGCTGCGGCCATTGATCGTCCACCCTCCCACTCGGCGCGGAGAACCTTATTGGCAAGCACTGACCCGGCCGGTGTACCCCGACACTCATGATCACGGTGGCGGGATGTCACGACCGGTCGCAGCCGGCTGGAGCATGGGTGGGGCCGCCCGCCGACCGCATTGAGCAACACGCTCGACAAGTCGCGCAACACACCAAACCGCGATCAAAGGCCCTAAGCGGCTGCTGCCCGGGGTCATTTCACGCTGCGTCGACGGCAATGTCACCGGTCAGCGGCGGCGGTTTCGATGTCCCGTCGCGCACCGAGGCGTTTGACCCCTGCTCGGGGCAATCGGTTCAGCCGCCAAGAGCCGCTGTGCGCGCTGGAGCCAGCCGCGAGCTGCGGCGAGCTGCCGCCGGCCACCGTGCTGCATCGAGAGCAGGACGGCAGCTACCGCCGCCCGGCGGTGTTGTCCGGCCGGCCGTCGAGTCTCCGGTGCGGCACCAGGGCTTACACCTTGTGCAGGAATTGGGCCCGCTGCTCGTCGAGCAGGTCCGCGGCCAGCCTGGCCAGCTCGGGATGTTCGGTGAGCTCGGGATCGGCATGGATCAACTGGGCGGCGGCCTGCCGCGCCGCGACGATCAGGTCCTCATCGCGCAGCAAGGACAGCAGTTTGAGCCCGGAACGGCGGCCGGACTGCACCGCACCGAGCACGTCGCCCTCTCGCCGCAGCTCCAGATCCAGGCGGGCCAGCTCGAAGCCGTCGGTTGTGGCGGCGACCGCATCGAGCCGTTCCCGGGCGCCCGACCCCGGCGGGGAGTCGGTCACCAGCAGGCACAATCCAGCATCCGAGCCACGGCCCACCCGGCCTCGCAACTGGTGCAGCTGGCTGATCCCGAACCGCTGCGCATCCATGATCACCATGACGGTGGCGTTGGGAACATCGACCCCGACTTCGACGACGGTGGTTGCCACCAGCACATCGATCTCACCGGCAGCGAAGCACCGCATGGCGGCGTCTTTGTCGTCTCCCGGCAGGCGGCCGTGCAGTATGCCCAGCCGCAGCGGTGCCAGCGGGCCTTCCGCCAGCTGCGGAGCCAGCTCGAGCACCGCCAGCGGCGGGCGCACGTCGTCTTCGCCGGCCTCGCCGGCTGGATCGCCAGCCGGGTCGCTCGCTGGGGCGTCCTCACCGACGGCGTCCTGCCCACCGATGCGCGGGCACACCACGTAAGCCTGCCGGCCGGCGGCGACCTCTTCGATGATTCGCTGCCACACCCGGTCCAACCAACTGGGCTTCTCCCCCACCGGTACCACCGTGGTGGCGATCGGCGACCGCCCATGCGGCAGCTCGCGCAGCGCTGACACCTCCAAGTCGCCATAGACGGTCATCGCGACGGTGCGCGGGATCGGGGTCGCGGTCATCACCAGGACGTGCGGGCTGGTGCCATCGACTGCCCTGGCGCGCAGCGCATCGCGCTGCTCGACGCCGAAGCGATGCTGCTCATCGACCACCACCAAACCCAGGTCGGCGAACGACACCCGATCCTGGATCACCGCATGGGTGCCCACCACAATCCCGGCCGCACCACTGGCCGCGTCCAGCAGGGCCTGCTTGCGAGCCCGGGCCGGCAACGATCCGGTAAGTAGCACGACCCGGGTGGCGTGCTCAGCCGATCCGAGCTCTCCGGCGCAGCCATGCGCCCCCAGCATCTCTCGCAGGGATCGGGCATGCTGCGCGGCGAGCACCTCGGTGGGCGCCAGCAGCACCGCTTGCCGCCCGGCGTCGACGACCTGCAGCATCGCCCGCAACGCGACCACGGTCTTGCCGGATCCGACCTCACCTTGCAGTAGCCGGTTCATCGGATGCTCTCCGGCTAGCTCCGCGGCCAGCACCTCGCCCACCTCCCGCTGCCCAGCAGTCAGCGTGAAGGGCAGCGCGGCGTCGAACGCAGCAGCCAGCCCGCCAGGCCGGCGCGGGCAAGCCGGGGCCAGCCGGCCGCCCGCCTCCTGACGCCGTAGCGCGAGGGTCAGCTGCACCGCCATCGCCTCGTCCCACTTCAGCCGGCGCTGCGCGGCGACGATCTCGGCACGGTCGTCGGAGCGGTGCACCGCCCGTAGTGCCGCAGCCAGCCCCGGTAACCGGTGCCGGGCACGTAGATCAGCCGGCAGCGGGTCTGGCGGGTCGTCCAGCAGATCGAAGACCTGCCGCATGCACAGCTGGATGGTCCAGGACGGCAGGTCCTTGGTGGCGGGATAGACCGGGATCAGCGCCCGGGCGAACTCGGCGAGTGAGTCGGCGTCACCGTCGAGCAGCTGGTATCTCGGGTGCGTGAGTTGCAGGGTGTGCTTCTTGCCGTATGCCGTCACCCGCCCCGCGAACAACGCCTTGCGACCGGGCGTGAACACTCTGGGCAGCACCCGGTGCTGGTTGAAGAACGTCAGGTTCAGGGTGCGGGTGCCATCGAAGATCACTACGCTCTGGATGGTGCCTTGCTTGTATTGCATCCGGCGCGACGAGCAGCTGCGGATCTCGGCGACCACGGTGACGTCATCCCCGACGGCAAGCCCTGCGATAGGGGTGAGCTGCCCCTGATCGGCGTACCGGCGCGGGTAATGCCGCAGCAGATCACCGACGGTGTGCACATCGAGCTCGCGGGCCAGCAGGGACGCCGTTTTCGCGTCGATCACCCGGTTCAGTGCATCGTCGATGCCGGCCACTGCTCACTCCACCCCGACCAGTAACACGCGCTGCGGCACGTCACCGGCGTAGCACATCATCTCGACCTTCGGATGCGCAGCACGCAGCTGCTCGGTCAGCACCGCCGCGAAGCCGCTCGGCGCATCCTGGCCGAGCAGCACGGTCAGCAACTCGCCGCCCGCGATCAGCAACCGCGCCACCAGCTCACGGCTTGCGGCCAGGAGGTCGCGGTTGATCACGACGGCCTCACCGTCCAGTATGCCAACGAACCCACCGAGCCCGTCCCGGGTGGTGAGCTCCCCATAGCGGGTCGCGGTCGCCGCGTCGGTCATCGCTGCCCGATCCTCGGCCACAGGCCGTGCGGCGTCGTGCACCGCGACCGCGGCCAGTAGCTGCACCGCGGACCCTGCTACCACGACCACCACGTCCTGGCCGGTGCCCTCGGGCTGCGCAGCGGCGGCCTCGGCAGCGGTCGTTGCGCTGGTCTCGGCCAGCATGGTGACGTGCCGGGCGTGCGTGGCGGCACAGGCTTCGAGCAGGTCGGCGGCGCTGCTGGTCGCCGGCACGGCGACGGCACCTTCGCGGCGGCACAGTTGCGCCAGGCCGGTTCCGCCGGCCAGGACGAGTACGGCATGGTCGGTGTGGTACCGATCTCGGGCAGCTGCCTCCAACACTTGATCGGCGAAGCGCATGACAGTGATCCGGTGTGGCCGTCCAGCTCGCCTGCCGGCGTCGATCGCGGCATCGACATCGGAGCAGTGCACGTGCACCTTCCACAACGCGGTGGTACCGACCACGGCCACGCAGTCGCCCAGCGTGGACAGTTCACCGCGCAACCGGATCACCTCGGCCTCGCCGGCGCCGTCCAGCAGGTACATCACTTCGTATTCGTAAGCCGTGGAGCTACCCGCCACCTGCACCATCCGGGGCGCGCTCGGGCGAATCTGGGTGTTCGCCGCAGGGCGAGCACCGGGACGCTCGGACACCACCGCCAGCAGTGCCTCCAGCAATAGGGTCAACCCGCGACCGCCCGCGTCGACCACCCCCGGAGCGCCCAGCGCCGCGAGCTGGCGAGGCGTGTCGGCCAGCGCGCCGGCCGCGGCTGCGGTGGCCGTCGACGCCACCTCGGCGAGGTCGTCGCAGCACACCGCCGCGGCGGCTTGCGCGGCCGCATGCAACACGGTCAGTACCGT
>DATFDO010000313.1:0-5807 GCA_035252045.1 Pseudonocardiaceae bacterium | reverse complement strand
GCACACCCTCACCAAGCCCTCCCGCCGGTAGAGCTGGACGCTTTCCCCGGTGACCTCCCGCAGCCGTGGCAGCACCAGGGCGGCGGCGTCGAGCAGGGGGTCGAGGGCGCCTTCGCCCAACTCGCGCAGCGCGGGCCCGGGACTCCATCGTCCGTCGGCGTCCCGGCGCAGCAGCCGGTGCACTTCCAACCCCACCGCCAGCCGGTGGGCGGTGGCTCGCGGCAGTCCAGTGCGTACGCACAGCTCGGCAAGCCCGCATGGGCTCGCGGCGACCGTGCGCAGCACCATCACAGCCTTGTCCAGCACGCCGATGCCGCTATGCTGTTCCACGTACCGATATTAACTTCCCGACATGTGAGAAGTCCAGCATGTGGGAGAGATGGCGGAGGAAGTCACGCCGATGGGACGCACACTAGCCGCGAAAGTATGGGATGCCCACGTGGTTTACCGGGGCGACATCGATCCCGATACCAGCGCGGGCGGCGCGGCGCCCGATCTGCTGTACATCGACCTGCACCTGGTGCACGAGGTCACCAGCCCGCAGGCCTTCGACGGCCTGCGACTGGCCGGCCGACCGGTGCGCCGGCCGGACCTCACGATTGCGACGGAGGACCACAACGTCCCTACCGCAGACATCGAGTTGCCGATCGCCGACAAGGTGTCGCGCACTCAAGTGGAGACGCTGCGCCGCAACTGTGCGGAGTTCGGCGTGCGGCTGCACCCGATGGGCGATATCGAGCAGGGCATCGTCCACGTCGTAGGCCCTCAGCTGGGGTTGACCCAACCGGGGATGACCGTGGTCTGCGGTGACTCGCACACGTCCACGCACGGCGCCTTCGGTGCGCTGGCCTTCGGCATCGGCACCTCAGAGGTGGAGCACGTGCTGGCGACCCAGACGTTGCCGTTGCGCCCGTTCAAGACCATGTCGGTCGTGGTGCGCAGCCGCGACGGGTCGCTGCCGGCCGGTGTTACCAGCAAAGACATCATCCTGGCGGTGATTGCCCGGATCGGCACCGGTGGCGGCGCGGGCTACGTGCTGGAATACCGCGGCAACGTGATCGAGCAGCTGTCCATGGAAGCCCGCATGACGATCTGCAACATGTCGATCGAGGCGGGAGCTCGCGCCGGCATGATCGCGCCGGACGCCACTACGTTCGACTACCTGGCCGGCAGGCCGCACGCGCCGGTCGGCTCGCAGTGGGACGCTGCGGTGGCGCATTGGCAGTCGCTGCACACCGACGCCGACGCCGTCTTCGACGCCGAGGTGCACGTCGACGCCGACACGCTGACCCCGTTCGTCACCTGGGGCACCAACCCCGGCCAGGGGCTGCCGCTGTCCGAGCGAGTGCCCGACCCGGAGCAGATCGCCGACGACGGCGAGCGGCTCGCGGTGCACAAGGCACTGTCGTACATGGACCTGCAACCCGGCACGCCGCTGCGCGACATCGCGGTGGACGCGGTGTTTCTCGGATCCTGCACCAATGGGCGAATCGAAGACCTTCGGGCAGCCGCGGCGGTGCTCGCCGGCCGCCGGGTGCGCGACGGGGTGCGCATGCTCGTTGTTCCCGGCTCGATGCGGGTACGCGCCCAGGCTGAGGCCGAGGGCCTGCACGAGGTGTTCACCGCGGCCGGTGCTCAGTGGCGCTCAGCGGGCTGTTCGATGTGCCTGGGCATGAACCCCGACCAGCTCGCCGCTGGCGAGCGCTGCGCTTCGACGTCCAATCGCAACTTCGAAGGCCGCCAGGGCACGGGCGGCCGCACTCACCTGGTTTCACCACTGGTCGCGGCCGCCACCGCCATCCGCGGCACCCTCTCGTCCCCCTCCGACCTCCCCTAACCCCACCACCCCGATATGGAGCCATGTCGGGATTATCGACCCCGCGTTGACCCCGATATGGCTCCATATCGGGAAAGGTGGGGAAAGGAGTGGCTACGATGCAGGCGTTCAGGCGGCATACCGGCGTTGGGGTGCCGTTGCGTCGATCTGATGTAGATACCGACCAGATCATCCCGGCGGTGTATCTCAAAAGGGTCACGCGTACCGGTTTTGAGGACGGGCTATTCGCAGCGTGGCGTGCGCACGACGACTTCGTGCTCAACCACGAGGCCTACCGCAACGGCAGCGTGCTGGTCGCCGGGCCGGATTTCGGTACCGGATCGTCGCGCGAGCACGCGGTGTGGGCGTTGCTGGACTACGGGTTCCGGGTGGTCATCTCGCCGCGATTCGGCGAGATATTCCGTGGTAACGCGGGAAAGCAAGGCCTGCTCGCGGCGCAGTGCCGGCGCGAGGATGTGGAATTGCTGTGGAAGCTGTTGGAAAGCGAACCGGGTACTGCGGTCACCGTCGACCTGTCCGAGCAGACGGTGCAGGCCAAGGACTTGACATTCGATTTCGTGATCGACGGTTATACCCGCTGGCGGCTGCTGGAGGGCCTCGACGATATCGCGCTGAGCTTGCGGCATGCCGAGAAGATCGACGCATTCGAGACCCAGCGCCCAGCCTGGCTGCCGACCACGACAATGCGAGGACTGATGGCCTAATGGATCGACCTACGTCGCCCGGGGTGTCTTGATCGCCGAAACTTCAGCTCTGGCGGGCTTGGCCAGGTCGGTCGGGTGGAGCGGTGGAGCTCATCCGGGACGCACTCGATGACACCCCGGGAGACGCCGATCAGCTCAGTTTCGGGCATGCGTTGAGTAGCCTGCCGATCTCAGTCGTGGACGGCTCACGAACCGCAGCCCACTGCGTCGTCGTAATAGTCGGCGCGTAGCAGGGCAAACATGGATGAGTGTGGACCGAAGAACAGCCCCCAGAAGCTGCCCTTCGCGCTCGTCACGTCGAGTGGCTCGAGCCCGGCGGATTCGGCGAGCTTGCCGACCAGATCGGGAATCACTCCGCCTTGGCTGCACACCACCGCGGGACCTCCCGGCTCGGCCGCGATCTCCAGCAATCGCCGCACGCCTGCAGCCGGATCAGGCAAGTACCCCTCCTCGGACAACCGAGACTCGGTGACGAGGGGCACTCCGAGGTCCGTGGCGAGGCCCTCGACGCTCAACCGGCAGCGCAGCGGCGACGCGGAGTACACCCGCCGGGCGCCGAACAGTGGCAGCAGCACGCGCAGCGCCTTGGCCTGCCGGTAACCCGCGGCGGTCAGCGGGCGCAAATCATCGTCGCCGTGCCAGGCCTCGCGCTCACCGGCGTCACCGTGGCGCACCAGCAACACGGTGGCAGTGACCGCGGTCGGGCTGCCGATCCCGCCCAGCAGCGTGCGATCGTAAGGATGGCTGAGCAGCTCCAGCGCCTTCGAGACGGGCAGCCAGCGCAGTACGTCCACCTCGTCGCCGGGACAGAAGTCACCACCCGCGGTGCGCGCCAGCCAGTAGTGGACCACCTTGTCGCCGGCGGGCACCGGGTATGCGGTCGTGCCCAACCGCATACCGAGCGTGATGGTCTGGCCCGTTTCCTCGGCCACCTCACGGACTGCGGTGACCGGTAGTAGTTCTCCGCCGTGCGATTTGCCCTTGGGCAGTGACCAGTCGTCATAGCGGGGCCGGTGTATCACCACCACTTCGACCTCGCCGGATGGCGAGCGCCGCCACACCACCGCGCCGGCGGCAATCAGGGCGGGCACTGGTCATTCACTCCTGCGGTGACGATGAATCTCCTGCACTTGATGATCCCGCACGGTGGCGCCATCCGACGGTGACGGCCGCCATGAGCCGTCCGCGGCCAGCACCCAGCACCGGGTCGCGGGATCCAAGACGGAGTCGAGTATCGCGTCCAGCTCATCAGTCACGGCTGGATCGTCCACCCGCACCAGCGCCTCCACTCGCCGATCCAGGTTGCGGTGCATCATGTCCGCGCTGCCGATCCAGTGCTCGCCCGCGCCCGCGAAAAGAAAGATGCGCGAGTGTTCCAAGAACCGGCCCAAGATCGAGCGGACGTGGATGTTGTCCGACAGCTCCGGACGTCCGGGGATGAGCGCGCAGATGCCACGGACCACGACGTCGACCCGGACGCCGGCCAGTGAGGCCCGGTAGAGCGCGTCGATCACCTGCTCGTCGACCAGAGAGTTGACCTTGATCCGGATTCCCGCCTGGCGGCCCGCGCGAGCGTGCGCGATCTCATCCTCGATCCGTTCGACGATGCCGCGCCGGATGCCGTAGGGCGCGACCAGCAGGCTGCGGTAGGACGTCTGCCGCGCGTAACCGGTCAGCGAGTTGAACAGGTCGGTGAGGTCGGCGCCGATCTCCGGCTTGGCGGTGAACAGGCCAATGTCCTCGTAGAGCCGCGCGGTCTTCGGGTTGTAGTTACCCGTGCCGATATGGCAGTAGCGGCGAATCGTCGAGCCCTCCTGGCGCACCACCAGCGCGGTCTTGCAGTGTGTCTTGAGCCCCATCAGCCCGTAGACCACGTGCACCCCGGCCCGTTCCAGCTCCCGGGCCCACCGGATGTTGGCCTGCTCATCGAATCGTGCCTTGACTTCCACCAGCGCGACGACCTGCTTGCCGGCCTCGGCGGCGTCGATCAAGGCGTCGACGATTGGGGAGTCGCCGGAGGTCCGGTAGAGCGTCTGCTTGATCGCCAATACCTGCGGGTCTGCGGCCGCCTGTTCGATGAACCGTTGCACGCTGGTGGAAAACGAGTCGTACGGGTGGTGCACCAACACGTCACCCTCGCGCAGCGTGGCGAAGATGTCCTTCGGGCTCTCGCCTTCCCCGAAGGCCGGGTGGGTGGCCGGAACGAACGGGTCGTCTTTGAGCTCGGGCGCGGGCAGCGCGTAGAGCTGCCACAGGCAGGACAAGTCGAGCAGGCCGGGTACCTCGACGACGTCATGTGGATCTACGTCAAGCTCGCGCAGCAGCAGCTCCAAGACATGCTCGGTCATCGTGTCGGCCACCTCGAGGCGCACCGGCGGGCCGAAGCGGCGGCGCGCGAGTTCACGTTCCATGGCCTGGAGCAGATCCTCGTCGCGGTCTTCCTCGACCTCGAAGTCGGCGTTGCGGGTGACCCGGAACGGGTGCCAGTCGACGACCTCCATACCGGCGAACATCTCACCGAGATGAGCCCCGATCAGCTCTTCCAGTGGCAGGAAGGTGGCGCGGGGCGAGCCGCGGCCGTCTTGATCGATGTCCACCCGCACCAGCCGCGGCACGTTGTTGGGTACCTTGACGCGGGCGAAGCGCTCGACGCGGCTGTCCGGGTCACGCACCGTCACGGCCAGGTTCAGTGACAGGCTGGAGATGTAGGGAAACGGGTGCGCCGGATCGACCGCCAACGGGGTGAGCACGGGGAAGATCTTCTCGGAGAAGTAGCCCGACAGCCGCAGCCGCTGCTGATCGTCGAGATCGGACCACGTGACGAAGGTGATGTCGTGCTTCTCCAGCTCCGGGCGGACCGAGTCGAGGCAGATCCGGGCTTGGCGCCCGGTGAGCTCCCGGCTGCGCATGGCTATGTGGGCCAGTTGATCCTGCGGGGACAGGCCATCCGCGCTGCGCACCGCAAGCCCGGCTTCCTCGCGGCGCTTGAGCCCCGCGACGCGCACCATGTAGAACTCGTCCTGGTTCGACGCGAAGATCGCCAAGAACTTGGCCCGTTCCAGCAGCGGCTGGCTGGCGTCCTCAGCCAGCGCCAGCACTCGGGCGTTGAAATCCAGCCAGGACAATTCCCGGTTGAGGTAGCGGTCGTCGGGCAGATCGGTCGCCGGGGGCACCGGGGTCGCTGCTGGGGGAGCAGGTGGCACTCCGACCGCATTGCCGTCCGTCACCGACGTGGCACGGCTGGTCAGTGGAGTGAGGTGCTGGCT
>DATFDO010000312.1:0-2777 GCA_035252045.1 Pseudonocardiaceae bacterium | reverse complement strand
CCATCCGGGCCCACCCTCGACATCGAGCACGAACTCAACCGGTCCGTCGGTGTGCCGCAGCACCGAGCCCATCCGCAGCCCACCGGCGGTGGCGTCGACCCGCAGTCCGGCGATCCGGGTGGCGAAGAACCGTCGGGCCCGCAACGCCTCGGCAACTCCGGCGCGGCTGTGCTCGGTCACCCACAATCCGGCCCGGCCGGTAGTCCCGGAAAATCCCCACTTGGGACCGTGCTCGTCGCTGACTCCGAGCAGCCCGGTCCGCCAGCCGGCGTTCAAGCAGGCGACCAGAGGAGACAGACCACCCGCCGCGACCCCCTCGAAGAGGTAATCGTCGGTGCGGTTGAACATCTCCAGGCTGACCATCTGGTCAGCCACCGCGGGCGTGTAACGGAAACCGCCAAACCGGCCGGGCTCCCGGCCTGGGTGGTTGAAACCCGCTAATCCGCCGGTGGCGCGAACGCCGTTGCGCCGGCCCGCGCCGGCCAGCCAGGCATAAAGGCCGTCCATCGCGCCATGCGTCGCGACATCGGTGAAGTCCTCGCTGAACCAGGCGTTGACGTGTCCAAGCTGCGGGTGGGACCACTCGAATCCGCGGATCGCAGTGAATTCGCCGGGCCGGTCATGGGCGTCGGCGAGTTCCCCGGTGCGCCGCCAACCGGCCCGGTCCAACCCGATCCATGGCGTACCCCCGGTGCCGGTGCCCTCCACGGTGGCACCCCGGATCGCGTGATCGGTGAGCGCCGCAATGTCCAGGCCGGCATCGCGCATGGTGGGGAAAGCCGCCTCCGGGTCACCCGCACCGTCGGACAGCAGAGTGTGGTTGTGCAGGTCAGCGTGCACCAGCACGGTGCCGCGGCTGATCCGGGATCGGCGTGCGGCCCCGGCCTCAGCTGACGGGGTACGCAACCGCGCGCCCGGGCGCATAGTCGAGGAGGCTGAGACGAGCAGCGCCTCAGCGTCAGCAGCATCCTGCCCGGGGATCACCAGCCGCGCTGGGCCAGCCGCTGGGCGTTGGGCGCCTCGTCGAGGTTGATCCCGACCATGGGCTCGCCCAATCCCCGGGATACCTTCGCGATCATCTCCGGGTCGTCGTGGAACGTGGTCGCCTTGACGATCGCCTCCGCCCGCTTGGCCGGGTCACCCGATTTGAAGATGCCCGAGCCGACGAAGACCCCCTGAGCGCCGAGTTGCATCATCATCGCCGCATCGGCAGGGGTGGCGATCCCACCCGCAGTGAACAGCACCACCGGCAGCGCGCCGGCCGCGGCGACATCTGCCACCAGCTCCAGTGGCGCAGCCAGTTCCTTGGCGGCGGCCGGCAGCTCATCGGGCGCCATGGTGGTCAGGGCCCGGATCGCCGTGCGGATCGCGCGCATGTGCCTGGTGGCCTCAACGACGTTGCCAGTGCCGGCCTCGCCCTTGGAGCGGATCATGGCGGCCCCTTCGGAGATCCGCCGCAGCGCTTCGCCGAGGTTGGTTGCACCGCACACGAAGGGCACCGTGAACGCGAACTTGTCGATGTGATGAGCCTCATCGGCCGGCGTCAGCACCTCGGATTCATCGATGTAGTCGACGCCGATCGCCTGCAAGACCTGCGCCTCGACGAAGTGCCCGATGCGGGCCTTGGCCATCACCGGGATGGAGACTGCGCCCATAATCGACTCGATCATGTCCGGATCGCTCATCCGGGCCACGCCGCCTTGGGCGCGGATATCGGCGGGGACTCGCTCTAGCGCCATCACGGCGACCGCGCCCGCGTCCTCGGCGATCCGGGCTTGGTCCGACGTGACCACATCCATGATCACACCGCCCTTGAGCATCTCGGCCATTCCGCGCTTCACCCGTGCGGTGCCAATCTGGCGCTCAATGGTGCTGTTGTCGGCGGGCACGGTAAATTCGCTCCTCACGGCAGTGGCACGGGACAGCCACGGGTTGCCTCGAACTCGATCGTACGTCGGGGCTGGTGCCAGCGTCGCGGATGAATGCCGGCGGGGGGTTGCCTCGACCGGCGCGCCGGTGTGAGATCGACCACACGGTCCGGACAGCTGAGGGTGGGAGTTCATGGGCATCAAAGGCAGCGGCGAGCGTGCCGATTCGGCCTTGGCGGCACAGGACCCGTCGGTGATCCGCAATGTGGCCCTGGTCGGGCCATCCGGCGCGGGAAAGACGACGTTGGTGGAGGCGTTACTTGCAGCCAATGGCGTGATCAGCCGCGCAGGAACGGTCGCGGACGGCACCACCGTATGCGACCACGACCCCGCCGCAGTGCGCCAGCAACGGTCGGTGACGCTGGCCATCGCGCCGCTGCAGCACGCCGGCGTCAAGATCAATCTTGTGGACACCCCGGGTTACGCCGACTTCCTGGGCGAACTCCGCGCCGGGCTGCGGGCGGCGGACTCGGCCCTGTTCGTGATCTCCGCAGGGGAGGACGTCGACCCCTCCACCGTCGCGCTGTGGCGCGAGTGCGCCGAGGCGGGGGTTCCCCGCGCGGTCGTGGTGAGCCGGCTGGACAACCCACGGGCCGATCTGGACGGCGTCACCGCCGCCTGCCGGGCGGCCTTCGGCGACGGGGTGCTGCCGCTGTATCTGCCAGTGCGCGACTCCTCCGGGGCGGTGACTGGTCTGGCCGGGCTGCTGTCCCAGCGACTGTTCGACTACAGCAAGGGGTACCCCCCCGCCGAGGGCGGGATAGACAGCGCTATTGACGTAGACGAGTTCGCCGTGGCGCGCAACGAGCTCATCGAGGGCATCATCGCCGAAAGTGAGGACGAGGCGTT
>DATFDO010000311.1:0-3608 GCA_035252045.1 Pseudonocardiaceae bacterium | reverse complement strand
TGTACCGGCCGCCGAACCTGACCAATGTGTTCATCTCCGACGGGTTCCAGATGTACGACTACCTGGCGCTGGGCACCACCCGGAGATAGCGGTGGGTGCCTACGTCATGCGTCGGATGATCGCGGCAGCGCTGCTGCTGCTGATCGTCACGGCCGCGACGTTTGTGGTGTTCTTCCTGGTGCCCCGGCTGGCCGGGGCCACCCCGGAGGACCTCGCCTCCCGCTACGTCGGCCGAACCGCCTCCCCCGCGGTGATCCACCAGATCGCGGTCAAGCTCGGGTTCACCGATCCGATCTGGGTGCAGTACGCCCGGTTCGTCAAGGGTCTGGTGCTCGGCGCCGACTACAGCACCGGCCCGACCACGGTGCGCTGCCCGGCGCCGTGCTTCGGGTATTCCTTCCTCACCCAGAACCCGGTGCTGCCCGAACTGCTCGATCGATTACCAGTGACGATCTCGCTGGCCACCGGCGGGGCGCTGATCTGGCTGCTGGCGGGAGTGTCCACGGGGGTGGTCTCCGCGCTGCGCCGGGGCAGTGCCTTCGACCGCGCCGCGATGGGCATCGCGCTGGCCGGCGTCTCGTTGCCGATCTTCTTCACCGGACTGCTGGCGTTGTCGATCTTCAGCTACTGGCTGGGTATCACCGCGCCCGGCGGCAGCTACGTGGCTTTTACCGACAACCCGCTGCGCTGGGCGTATGACCTGCTACTGCCGTGGATCACGCTGGCGTTCCTCTACGCCGCCGCGTACGCCCGGCTGACCAGGGCGGGCATGCTCGACACCATGGGCGAGGATTTCATCCGCACAGCCCGCGCCAAGGGACTGCCCGAGCGCACCGTGGTGCTCAAGCACGGGCTGCGCTCCGCTTTGACGCCGATCTTGACGATCTTCGGGCTGGACCTGGGGCTGCTGCTCGGCGGTGCGATTCTCACCGAGAGCACCTACTCGCTGCCCGGGATCGGCAAGTACTCGGTGGACGCGGTGGTCAACAACGACCTGCCGAAGGTACTCGGGGTGGTGCTGGTCGCCAGCTTCTTCATCATCCTGGCCAACCTGGTCGTGGACCTGCTCTACGCCGTAGTCGACCCGAGGGTCCGGTACTGATCGCTGCAGCTCGGCTCTGCGCCTTGCCCCCGGGACAGTGTCCGCAGCGGGCGTCCTTGCCACCGCCCAGCGCCAGCCGATCGAGCTGCAGATCAGCGGGGGCGCCGCCGAGCCACAACCTCGAGGTCGACGTCCCGAGCACCCACCTGCCCCGGCCGTACCGCTTGCTCACCGCGTTGAGACGAAGCACGAGAACTCCCTCTACCCTCCAGACCGTTGCTATCACGACAGAGGGATCAGAGCCTAAGGTGCTGACTAGCCCGTTGCTGGACGTGCGCGACCTGCGGGTGCACTTCCCTACCGAAGACGGCGTGGTCAAGGCCGTCGACGGGTTGTCGCTACGGCTGGAACGCGGCCGGCGGCTGGGCGTGGTCGGGGAGTCGGGCTCGGGCAAGAGCGTGGCCAGCTTGGCGATCATGGGCTTGCACCCGCCGGGTAGCGCGCGGATCTCCGGCGAGATCTGGCTCGATGGCGCTGAGCTGGTGTCGGCGGAGCCTGAGCAGGTTCGCACGCTGCGCGGCCGCACCATGGCGATGATCTTCCAAGACCCGCTGTCCGCGCTGCACCCGTACTACACCGTGGGCCACCAGATCGTCGAGGCATACCGGTGCCACCATGACGTCAGCAAGCCGGCCGCGCGGGCGCGCGCGGTGGAGCTGCTCGACCGGGTCGGTATCCCGCAGGCGCGTTCGAGGGTCGACGACTACCCGCACCAGTTCTCCGGCGGCATGCGGCAGCGCGTCATGATCGCGATGGCGCTGTCGTGCGACCCTGATCTGCTCATCGCCGATGAGCCCACGACGGCGCTGGACGTCACGGTGCAGGCCCAGATTCTCGACCTGATCCGGGACCTGCCGGCCGCAGTCCTGATCATTTCGCACGACCTGGGCGTAGTCGCCGAAGTCGCCGACGACATCCTGGTGATGTACGCCGGTCGGGCCGTCGAGTACGGGCCGGCCAGTCAGGTATTCGCCGCGCCCCGGCATCCCTATACCTGGGGCCTGCTCGGCTCGATGCCGCGCTGGGATCGCGAGCGATCGCAGCGGCTGGTGCCGATCCCGGGCAGCCCGCCGAGCTTGATCGACGTCCCGCCCGGGTGCCCGTTTCACCCGCGCTGCCGCCACCGGCAACCTCAGTCGAGCACGGTGCGCCCCGAACTGCGCGCGGCGGATTCGGCAGAACACCTGGTCGCCTGCCACCTGCCCGACGCGCAGCGGGCCCACATCTTCCACGACGAGATCCGGCCAACGCTGTGAGCATGCCGCTGCTGCAGGTATCCGGGCTACGCAAGCACTTCCCGGTCCGGCGGGGGCTGCTGCGCCGCCGCGTTGGCGCGGTCCGGGCCGTCGACGGGCTGGACTTCGACGTGCTGCGCGGGGAGACGCTGGCGCTGGTGGGCGAGTCGGGCTGCGGCAAGACGACCACCGGGCGTCTGCTCACCCGGCTGCTGGAGCCGACTACCGGGTCGATCGTGTTCGACGGGCGCGACATCACCCACCTGCCGGCGCGGCGGATGCGTCCGCTGCGCCGGGACATCCAGATGATCTTCCAGGACCCGTACTCGTCGTTGAACCCGCGGCACACTGTCGGCACCATCGTCGCTGCCCCGTTCCGGATCCAGGGCGTCGATCCGCCCGGCGGGGTGCGGCGCGCGGTGCAGGAATTGCTGGAACTCGTCGGCCTGAGCCCGGAGCACTACAACCGCTACCCGCACGAGTTCTCCGGCGGGCAGCGCCAGCGCATCGGCATCGCCCGCACCCTGGCGCTGCGCCCGAAGCTGATCGTGGCCGACGAACCGGTGTCGGCGCTGGACGTCTCGATCCAGGCCCAGGTGATCAACTTGCTGGAGGATTTGCAAGACCAGCTGGGGCTGACCTACCTGCTGATTGCCCATGACCTGTCGGTGGTGCGGCATGTCGCGGACCGCGTCGCCGTCATGTACCTCGGCAAGATCGTTGAGCTCGGTGCCCGCGACGCAGTGTACTCCCAGCCGAGGCACCCTTACACGGTGGCGCTGCTCTCGGCGGTGCCGGTGCCCGACCCGGCACGGCGCAGCAGCCGCATCCGGCTCACCGGCGAGGCGCCCAGCCCGCTGCACCCACCCCCGGCCTGTCCCTTCCACACCCGCTGCTGGAAAGCCCAACCCATCTGCCGCACCCAAACCCCCTCACTCACCGAACGGGCTCCCACCCACCACGTCGCCTGTCACTTCCCCGAGCCCACCTAGACGGCAGTCTGGATGCAGACTGCCCTTTTGGAGCCTGGAAAAGGGCAGTCTGCATCCAGAAGGCAAAAAGATGATCACCGCGAGCAAGGTCACGGTACGGCTGGTGCCATTCCTCGGGGTGCTGTACCTGATCAATTATCTGGATCGGGTAAACGTGGGATTCGCCGCGTTGACGATGAACGCCGACCTGGGCCTCAGCACCGCGGCCTACGGGCTGGGCGCCGGGTTGTTCTTCATCGGCTACTTCTTCTTCGAAGTGCCCAGCAACATCATCTTGCA
>DATFDO010000310.1:0-2794 GCA_035252045.1 Pseudonocardiaceae bacterium | reverse complement strand
CCGGCCGCCGCGGCGGCTGCCATGAGCTGGGCTGGGCTGTCCGTTCCATCCGAGGCAGTGGAGTGGGCGTGCAGATCGATGCGCACCCGCGCCGGCCTGCTCCGGCTGTGAACATCCTCACTCAGGGCCGTTCCACCTCGGGCGGAGCCTGCGCCTGCGGCGCGGGACGGGTGGTCGATCCAAGTTATGCGAACGAACCTGCTTCTTGTCGCCGAAGATCAGCTCGGAGATCGCGTGGAAGACCTCTTCCGGGCGGGGCAGGTACTTGATGTACTCCAAGTCCTGCTTCTGGCCGGCTGACTCGATCCGCAGGGTTCCGTAACCCAGCACCTGCCCGAGAAGCGGTCGCATGAAGCTCATGTCCGTCACCTTGGTGATCGGCATCATGGAGTTCTTCGTCTCGATGATGCCGCTGGTGACCATGAATCGCTTGTCGGTGACAATGATGATCTCGACCCACCACTCCAGCGCCCGCCACGCGTAGCGGATCAACGCCGCGACGGCCGCATACCAGAGCAACGATTGCACCAGCCACAGACCGCTGCCGAACCCGCTGAGCAGCTTGGACAGCACGAACGCCACGACCACGATCCCGATGGTCTGGAACAGCGGCACGATCAATACTGCCCAGTGCCGCCGCACTCGGATCACCCGCCGCTCCACGGCAGGGTTGAGCAGCACGTTGGACTGCCGGCCAATCATGTCAGCGCTACCTGCGGCGTCTTCACACTCACTGTGACCTACCCGTCTGGCCCCCGTCTGGCCCTGTCAGGCGCTGTCTGGCCGCTGGGACAGCGGATGTCGCCATTGTCCCGCATTCACATCATCGATCAAGCGGCGACACTCGTGAACCTACTACCATGATCGCTGATGACACCCCCATCCGAGCGGCGGATCCGGTGCGTCGGGGCGGTGGTGCTCGACGACGCGGGCCGGCTGTTGCTGGTGCGACGAGCGCACGAGCCGGGACGGGGACGCTGGTCGATCCCCGGTGGCCGGGTGGAGATCGGTGAGACCGACGCACATGCAGTGATGCGCGAGGTCACCGAGGAGACCGGCCTGGCAGTCGAGGTCACCCGGATGCTGGGCAACGTGCAACGGCGCGCGCCCGGTGGAGCAGTTTTCGATATCTATGACTATCGCTGCCGGGTGAGCGGCGGGACACTGCGTCCCGGCGATGACGCTGACGACGCCCGCTGGTGCGACCCGCAAACCCTGGCGACGCTCCCGATCGTCACGGGCCTCATCGCAGCCCTCACCGAGTGGCGCTGCCTACCCCCACCCCAGGATCCCAGACATGGAGACCTATCGGGGTCTCACGAACCCTGAGACCGTCAGGCGGGGGCGGGGCCGGGGCCCATGGCGAGTTTGGCGAGCATGTCGCGGGCTTGCTCGGCGTGGCGCGGCTGGCAGAGCACGTCGTAACGACCCGCGACCAGCTGGCTCGACGAGGCGAAATCCCGGCGGCCGCGGGTCGCGGCATAACCGGCGGCCGCGAACACGGTGCCGAATACCGCGCCGGTGGCCAGGCCCACCAGGATGGGGATGATCCCGGTCCCGGCTTGTGAAGCGAACAGGCTGAGCAACACCCCGACAAACAGCCCGAACCAGGCACCCGACGCCGCTCCCTGGCTGAGTACCCGGCCCCAGGTCAACCGGCGCAGCACCCGCTCCACCAGCATGAGGTCCACCCCGACAATCGTGACTTCGGCGACCGGAAACTGGTTGTCTGCGAGGTGATCCACCGCACGTTGAGCCTCGGCGTAGGTGGTGTAGGAGCCGATAGGCCAGCCGGTCGGTGGAGTGGGCAGGCCGGGCATCGGACCCTGGCCTCTGAATGGACTGGTCATAACGCATCACCTCGTCGACGAGGTACCCCGTCGTGCCAACAGCGGATCATCCTCGCGCAGCGTACTCCCGTAGCAATCCCTTGCTGATGATCGTCTTCTGGATCTCGCTGGTGCCCTCACCGATGAGCAGGAACGGTGCCTCGCGCATCAAACGCTCGATCTCATACTCCTTGGAGTAGCCGTACCCGCCGTGGATGCGGAACGCGTCTTCGGTGACCTCTTTGCAGTATTCGCTGGCCAGCAGCTTGGCCATACCCGTCTGCACGTCGTTGCGCGCGCCGGAGTCCTTGAGCCGGGCGGCGTTGACCATCATCAGGTGCGCGGCTTCCACCTTGGTGGCCATCTCGGCCAGCTTGAACGCGATCGCCTGGTGCTGCGCGATCGGCTTGCCAAAGGTCTTGCGGTGCTGGGCATAGCCGACCGCGAGCTCGAAGGCGCGGATGGCGATACCGCATGCCCGGGCGGCGACGTTGACCCGCCCCACCTCGACGCCGTCCATCATCTGCGCGAAGCCCTGACCCGGTGCGGCACCGAGGACCTTGTCCGCGCCGATGCGGTAGCCGTCGAAGACCAACTCGGTGGTGTCGACGCCCTTGTACCCCATTTTGTCGATCTTGCCTGGAACGCTGAGACCTGGCGCGACCTCGCCGTAACCCGTGGGCTTGTCCACCAGCAGCGCGGTGAGGTTGTGGTGCGGTCTGGCCGCCCCCTCGTCGGTCTTCACCAGCGTGGCCACCAGCGTTGACGTGCCGCCATTGGTCAGCCACATCTTCGCGCCGTCGACGATGTAGCCGTCGCCCTCGCGCCGGGCCCGCGTCTTGATCGCCGCGACGTCGGAACCCAACTCCGGTTCGGACATCGAAAACGCACCGCGAATGCGTCCTTCTGCCATACCCGGCAGGTAGTGCTGCTTCTGCTCCTCGGTGCCGTGCTGGCTGATCATG
>DATFDO010000309.1:0-5932 GCA_035252045.1 Pseudonocardiaceae bacterium | reverse complement strand
GCGCCCGAGACAGCGCCCACAGCACGTTCTCTGCGTCCTGGCTGACCCGTCCGTGGATCCACCACCCGAGCTTGGTGAGGGCCTCCGCGGCGCCGTCGTCGGTGAGTCCCAACCGGGCCAGAGAAAGCCCGCTGCGTCCAGCTTCCGTCACCGCAATACTCCTTGCGGTTAGCCGCGCAGCAGCGGTAGTACCAGGCGGTCCTCGCTGCCTGGCGGCGGGGCCAGTTCGCCACTGGCTAGCGCCACGAAACGGGCCGCGAAAGGCTGCCATGCGTGTGCTAGGTCGGCGTGCACCTGTTCGAGGTGATCCGGTGCCAGCTGCCGCAGCGGGAAGTTGCCAGCGGTGTCCCGCTGGGCCCAGGACAGCACCGTGGCGGGCGACGTCTCGATGTGGCACTGCAGGCCGTAGCCAGCGGCACCGACCCGGAACGCCTGGTTGCGATACCGCGGCGAGGAGGCGAGCAGGGTGGCTCCTGGCGGCAACCGGGAGATCTCGTCGTGGTGAAACTGGATGACATCGGGCGTCAGCGGGAGCGGGGCAAACAGCGGGTCGGAGGCGGCCACGTCTCGCTTGGCGATCAGCAGGGTGCCGACCTCTGGGCCATCGACCGCCTGCCGTACCTCGCCGCCGGTGGCCAGTGCCAGCAGCTGAGCCCCCAGGCAGACCCCGAGCACCGGCAACCGGCGGGCGACCGCGCTGGCGAGTAACGATCGCAGCGCGGCCAGCCACGGATGGTCGGCGTCGTCGTGCGCCCCCATCGCACCGCCCATACAGACCACCCCGTCAGCCCCATCGAGGCTGTCGGGAACTCCGTCGGCGGCCGGGCGGCACACGGTCAGCTCCGCCCCGGCCTTTGCCAGCCATTCCCCCAACCGCTCGACCGGATCGACGTCCGAGGGTTCCACCACCAGCAGCCGTGTCTTCACCTTCGCCAGGCTAACCCGCAGTCTGGATGCAGACTGCGGTTATCGGGCGCGCACCACCCCTGGCACGCCGACGGGTGGGGTGAGCCGGTGCCTGGGATCCACGGCCCAGGACCAGCGGATCTTCACTGATCTCCGGTATTTGCCCCAGCCGGGCGAGCACCGTAAGAGCGATGCTATGGCGGACCGGATCGGCTTCCAGCAAGGGCTGAGCAAGCGCCACGAACTCGTCGAGGTCGTCGTGTAGACGAACGTTCACCGCGTCATCGTGAGCTGGGCGCCCGCGCTGCGTCGATCGAGTATCCGGCGGGGTGCTGCGGCATGCGCGTACCTGGGGACACGACACAGCGCGCACGAGGGCGCGACACGCCGGCCAACGGGGGGGGATTACAGCACCGGGAGGTAGGTGCGTAGTTCGTACGGCGTTACTTGCCGGCGGTAGCTGTCCCACTCGGCACGTTTGTTGCGCAAAAAGAAATCGAAAACGTGCTCCCCGAGGGTCTCGGCGACCAACTCCGAGTTCTCCATCTCGACCAGCGCCTCGGACAGGTTCTGCGGCAACGGCGCGTACCCCGCGGCCCGGCGCTCACGCTCAGACAGCGACCACACGTCATCCTCGGCCGGGGGCGGCAACTCGTAATTTTCTCGCACCCCCCGCAACCCGGCAGCCAAGATCACCGCATAGGACAGGTAGGGGTTGCACGCCGAGTCCGGAGTTCGGATTTCCACGCGCCGGCTGGATGCCTTACCGGGTGAGTACATCGGTACCCGAACCAGGGCCGACCGGTTCGCGTGTCCCCAGCACACCGACGTGGGGGCCTCACCACCGACGATCAGCCGCTTGTAGGAATTCACCCATTGGTTGGTTACCGCGGTGATCTCGCGGGCGTGTACGAGCACGCCGGCAACGAACGCCCGGCCGGTAGCGGACAGCTCATACGGGTCGTTGTCGTCGTGAAAGGCGTTGCGGTCGCCCTCAAACAGGCTCATGTGCGTATGCATGGCAGAGCCGGGCTGCGCCGTGAACGGCTTGGGCATGAACGAGGCGCGCACGCCTTGGGTGATCGCGACCTCCTTCACGACGTACCGGAAGGTCATGATGTTGTCCGCCATGGTCAGCGCGTCGGCGTAGCGCAGGTCGATCTCCTGCTGGCCGGGCGCGCCCTCGTGATGGCTGAACTCGACCGAGATGCCCATCTGCTCCAGCGCCTCGATGGTGTGCCGGCGGAAATGCGGGGCGGCGTCGTGGCTGGCCTGGTCGAAGTACCCGCCGGAGTCGGCCGGCACCGGCTCCGATCCGTTGTCGGGCAGGTCGCGGAGCAGGTAAAACTCGATTTCGGGGTGCACGTAGCAGGTGAATCCGGTTTCCGCCGCTTTGGACAGCACCCGGGTCAGCACGTGGCGCGGGTCGGCCCAGGACGGCGAACCATCGGGCATGGTGATGTCGCAGAACATCCGGGCCGAGTAATGCTCGCCCCGCGGGTTCTCCCACGGCAGCACCTGAAAAGTGGCCGGGTCCGGCTTGGCGATCATGTCCGACTCGTAGGCGCGGGCGAAGCCCTGGATGGCTGACCCGTCAAAGCCGATGCCGTCGGCGAAGGCGCCTTCTAGCTCGGCCGGTGCTACCGACACCGATTTGAGGTATCCCAGCACGTCGGTGAACCACAACCGAACGAACCTGATGTCGCGTTCTTCCAGCGTGCGCAGCACGAATTCCTGCTGGCGATCCATGCGCGCAGGGTACGCGCACGGGAAAGAACAGTCCGTGACGGCGCAGCCGTCTGGCCCCTACGATGACGGGATGCGCCGTGTCGCCTCCTTCGTTGTCCTCGTCGTGTCTTTGATCATCGCACTGGTCACCGCGTGCGGGAGCAGCGGGCAGACGGCGAATCTGCCGCAGGGAACCACGGTGCTCGCCGATTCCGCCAAGGCGATGCGAACCGTGAACACCACACGCTTCGCGTTCGATGTCCAAGGCAACGAGCCGGGGGTCCAGCTCCGCTCGGCCGAGGGCCAGCTCACCCGGGAAGGATCGGCACAAGGCACCGCCAAGGTGGACGAGGGACGGCAGCTCCTGGAACTTCAGTTTACGATCATCGGTCAGGATCTGTACCTGCGCCCACCGACCGGGCCGGTCCAGAAGCTACCGCTGTCGTTTGCCGGCACGGTATATGACCCGTCGATCATCCTGAACCCGGACCGAGGTATCGCGGCCGCGCTGGCCAGCGGCAAGGACGCCACCACTCAAGCCCGCGAGCAGGTCGACGGGGTGGACACCTACCGGGTCCAGGCGACTTTCCCGGCCCAGCCGCTCGGCACGATGGTGCCTGGGTTGGCCACGGACAAGCCCAGCGAGGTCTGGATCGCCGTGCAGGGCTCCCGGCTGGTCAAGGCGCAGTTCCCGACCACCAGCGGCGGCATCACCGCCCATTTCTCTGATTACGACGCCCCCGCTCAGATCACCGCGCCGGCCTGACCTCGTGCTTCGATGAGCGCGACGGCAGGCTTGGTGCGGCGCCGCGGGCTGGCGCTGAGTTCTGGCGCGCTCGTCACCCTGCTCGCCGCGCTGGACGCCTATGTGGTGGTCAGCCTGCAGGTCGACATGGTCCGCGACCTGCAGATACCGCTGAATCACTTGGAGCGCGCCACCCCGATCGTGACCGGCTTCCTGCTGGGTTATGTCGCGGCGATGCCCATGCTGGGACAAGCGTCTGATCGCTTCGGGCGCCGCGTACTGCTCCAAGCTTGCCTGATTACGTTCGCTGTGGCCTCGGCGTTGACTGCGGCCGCAGGGACATTGACGGTTCTGGTAGCGGGCCGGACTTTGCAGGGTATCGCCGGTGGCGCGTTATTACCGGTTTCTATGGCGCTGGCCGCAGACCTGTGGCCAGATCGCGGCCGGTCCACCGCGTTGGGCACGCTGGGCGCCGCCCAGGAGCTAGGCAGCGTGCTCGGACCACTCTACGGTGCCGGGCTGGCCGCAGCGGTTGGGTGGCGCGGCGTGTTCTGGGTGAACATCCCACTGGCAGCCGTGGCGGTGGTGGCGGTACAACTGGCCGTTCCCGCTAAGCCAGCCGGCTCCGCACGACGGGTTCCGTTGGATCTCACCGGCGGCGGCTTGCTGGCAGCGACCCTGGGTCTGCTGGTCGTCGGGTTGTACAACCCCGACCCGGACCGGGCGGTGCTGCCGACATGGGGAGCCCCAGTGCTCGGTGCGGCCGCAGTGACCGGGTTGGCGTTCGTGCTGTGGGAGCGGCGTGCCAAGGTGCGCCTGCTCGATCCCGTCGGGGTGCAGTGGCGGATCTTCTCCAGTTCGCTATGGGTCAGCCTGACCGCCGGCGCGGCGCTGCTGGTGACCCTGGTCGATGTCCAGCTCTACGCGCAGACGGTGCTGGGTCGCGAGGCAACCGCCGCAACCGCGATCCTGGTCCGGTTTCTGGTCGCGCTGCCCATCGGCGCATTCGTGGGCGGGGTGGCCGCAAGCAAGTTGGGCAACCCGGTGGTGGCGGTAGTAGGGATGTTGCTGGCCGCGGCCGCCTACTTGCTCATCGCAGGATGGCCCGCCGATGTCCTAGCCGCCCGCCACCACCTCGGTCCGCTGAACCTGCCTCGGCTGGACACCGATCTAGCGTTGGCCGGCTTGGGCCTTGGCCTGGTGATCGCGCCGGTATCGACCGCGGCGCTGCGCGCGACCCCACCCGACCGGCATGGCGTGGCATCCGCCGCTGTGGTGGTGGCCCGCATGACCGGCATGCTGGTAGGCGTCGCGGCGCTATCAGCCTGGGGCTTGCACCGCTTCCGCCAGCTCACCGCCCAGTTAGCCACGCCCTTGCCCTTCGGCGTCAGCCCAGAGATGTACCGGCACCAGCTCGCCACCTACCAGCTGGCCATCCAGACCGCGCTGCGTACCGAGTATCGGGACATCTTCCTGCTCACCGCAGCGGTGTGTGTGCTGGGCGCGCTCGGCGCGGTGCTGATCGGCAAAGCAGCCGCCCAGCAACCCGCTCAGGTGGCGCAGAGCGTAGAACGTTTAGGGAGCGCCAGCCGGACCAGGTAGTCGGTCACCGTCTCATCCACGCACTTCACACCCTGCAGGACCACGGTGTGCCGGTTGCCCTCGTAGGTGAGCAACTTGCCGCGCAGCCGCCGCGCCACCTCCGCTCCAGTCTGGTACGGGGCGGCTGGATCCCCCGTCGTGGAGACCACCAGCACCGGCGGCAACCCGTCGAGTTGATCGGCTCCTAGGCTGCCGGTAGGCGGCACCGGCCAGAAAGCGCAGGCATCCCGGGCCGCTGAAGGAGGATGCCCGTCATCGAGGAACGGCGCGGCTTCCCGGTAACGCCGATCGGCTTCCCGGACCACCGCCGGATCCCGCACCGGTGGGTCGTCAACGCAGCGAACGGCGGTGAAAGCATCTTGGCTACCAGAGTAACCATGCGTGTCGCGCTGATAGTAGATATCGGCTAGGGCCAACAAGGTCGCGCCGTTTCCGCTGGCCAGCTCGGTCAGGCCTTCGTTGAGCCGCGGCCAGAGCTGGTCGGTGTAGAGGGCCTGAATGGTGCCGATGGTCGCATCGGTATAGGACAGTTTGCGGGCGCCGACCGGCAGTGCGGCCGCCTGGAGCGGGAACAGAAGATGCTGGAATTCCTGGTTGGCCAGGTAGCGCGGGCTGTTGCCCAACCAGCACTGGGGTTGCGCGCGGCACCAGTCAACGAACGCATCAAACGACTGCTGGAATCCCGCTCCCTGGCTGGCGAGGCTCTCCACCAGGTTGCCATTCGGGTCCAGCGCACCGTCGAGCACCATCGCCCGCACATTGCCCGGGAATTGTTCGGCATACGACGTCGCGATTCGGGTGCCGTAGGAATAACCGAGGTAGGTGAGCTTCGTGTCGCCCAGCGCAGAGCGCATCACATCCAGATCCCGGGCGACGTCCCTGGTGCCGGCGTTAGCGAGCATGTCCTTGCCCACTCGCTGCGCACACAGCGCGGCATAGGCGCGGTTGTCA
>DATFDO010000308.1:0-12914 GCA_035252045.1 Pseudonocardiaceae bacterium | reverse complement strand
CGCCACGAAGGATGCCCGAGCGCGCTCGTGCAGTGCGGCGATCTCTACAGGATCCCCGCCCAGCCGCGCGTGCAGCGCCCGCAGCGCCGCAAGACCATTCACCCACAGCGCGTTGATCTCCACCGCCTTGCCGATCCGGGGCGTCACGCCGACCCCGTCGACGCGGGCGTCCATCCAGGTCAGCGCGTAGCCGGGTGCACCCTGGGTCAACAACCCATCGGCGGGATCGACACCGATGCCGTACCGGGTGCCCTCCACATGCGCCTTGATCACCCCGTCCAGCACCGGCAGCACAGCGGCGGCGAGGTCGATGTCATCGGTGGCCGTGACATGGCGATCGATGGCATGGAGGAACCACAGTGTGGCGTCGGCGGTGTTGTATTCGGTCACGCCGGTGTCGGCGGTGTTGGCCAGCATCCCCTCGGAGACCGTTGCGGCGTAGGCGCGCAGCAGCGCCCGACCTTCCTCCGCGCGGCCGGTGGCCAGGAAAAGCCCCTCGTAGGAAGTCATGGTGTCGCGCGACCAGGTGCCGAACCACGGGTAACCCGCGACGACGTCCGGCGCGGTGGTGACGAACGAATCGGCCGCCAGTGCCAGCCTCGCCGCCAGCTCACCGGTCGGGCCCGCGGTACTCACCAGACTGCGAGCCCGGTCGCGGGCCGCTGCCACCACCTGGGGCCCGGGTGTCGGCTCGACGGCAAGATCGCCGGACCAGGCCGACACCGCTACCGTGTCCCCGGGTCCGGACAGCTCAGCGGTGAACCGGCCCGCCAGCCACACGTCCTCGTCGGCGGTCAGCCCGCGATCGGCCTCCAGCCGGGCGTGCACACCGCAGTACCAGTCCCCGGCCGGGATCCAACCGGGCCCGCGTAGCCGAAACGATCCCGCCACCACCGCCCCGTCCTCGTGGTGCTCGACGGCCAGCGGCGCGCCGAGGAAGCGCTCGCCGTGCGCGTCGCGCCAAGTCACCAGCGCCTCCAGGGCGAGACCTACCGGCCCGCCGGCGCGCAGCCGGTGCACCACGGCCACCGAGGCGCTGCCGTGGCACATCGCCAGCTCACGTTCCAGCACGAGGTCACCGACGCGCCACCGCCACCGGGGCAGACCGTCGTCGAGGTCGAACGATTCGAGCAGCGTGTGCCCGGTGGGTGCCACCGCTCCACCTGCCCACTGGTGCACCCCTAGACGCACCGAGGTACCCGAGGGCAGGGTCAGCACCGGGTCCAACGCGATCAGGCCGAGCCGGCGAGCCGAGGGCCCGGCCACCGCTGGCACCAGCAGGCCGTGGTAGCGCCGGGTGCGCAGCCCGCACACGGTGCCCATCGCGTACCCGCCGCAGCCGTCGGCCACCAGCCATTCCCGGTCACCACCCTCGGCCAGGGAGGTGCATACGGCAGGACCGAACGCGATGCGCAGCGGAGTCGTCATGCTCATGCAGTGTCTCTAAAAACGGTCGAACGTAACGTCCGAACGCAATTACTGTACTGACCACCATGGCGCAGATGACATCAGCCGAGCAGACCAGGCTTGCGCAAGCAGATGAGGGCACGGCTGCCTGGCGGGCCTGGGGACCGTACCTGTCCGAGCGGGCTTGGGGCACGGTCCGGGAGGACTACAGCGCCTACGGCGAAGCCTGGGACTACTTCCCGCACGACCATGCCCGCTCCCGGGTGTACCGCTGGAACGAAGACGGGATGGCCGGCATCTGCGACGAGCGCCAGACGTTCTGCCTGGCGCTGGCGCTGTGGAACGGTGCCGATCCGATCCTCAAGGAGCGGATGTTCGGGCTGACTGGCCCGGAGGGCAACCATGGTGAGGACGTCAAGGACTACTGGTGGTACCTGGACTCCACCCCTACCCATTCCTGGATGACCTGGCGTTACCACTACCCGCAGCGGCCCTTCCCCTACGCCGACCTGGTCGCCGAAAACCGCCGCCGGGGCAAGGACAAGCCGGAATACGAACTGGTCGACACCGGTGTGTTCGCCGAGAACCGGTACTGGGCGGTGACGGTCGACTACGCCAAGGCCACCCCGACGGATCTGTGCCTCCGGATCACTGTCGACAACCGCGGTCCGGAGGCGGCGACGCTGCACGTATTGCCGACGCTGTGGTTCCGCAACACCTGGGCGTGGGGCCTACCCGGGCACCAAGACGTGCCGCATATCCGAGCCGGCGAAGGTTCGACGCTCGTCGCGCAGCACCACCAGCTGGGCCCGCTGGTCCTCGCCGGCAACGGTACGGCCCAGGCGCTGCTGTGCGACAACGAGACGAACAGCCAGCGGCTTTACGGCGTTCCGGGCCGATCGGCCTACCCCAAGGACGGGATCAACGATCATGTGGTGGCCGGTGCGGCGACGGTCAACCCGGATGCGGTCGGCACCAAAGGTGCTCTGTGGTACCGGCTTGAGGTGGCCGCCGGTGCCCAAGCGGTGATCCGGCTGCGGCTGACCGCCGGCGAACGCTCAGGTGCCCTGGGCGTCGAGTTCAACGACGTGATGACCGCCCGGCGCGCCGACGCCGACGCGTTCTACCGGGCTCTGACGCCGCCCGAGGCCTCCGACGAGGATGCCATGGTGCTGCGGCAGGCGATGGCCGGAATGTTGTGGTGCAAACAATTCTTCCACTACGACGTGGCGCGCTGGCTCGACGGCGATCCCGCCGGACCGCCGCCACCACCGCAGCGCCGGCACGGACGCAACTCCGCGTGGCGTCATCTCAACAACCACGATGTCATCTCGATGCCGGATCCGTGGGAATACCCCTGGTACGCGGCGTGGGATCTGGCCTTTCACTGCGTGCCGCTGGCACGCCTGGACCCGACCTTCGCCAAAAACCAGCTGCTGTTGCTGCTGCGCGAGTGGTACATGCATCCGGGCGGGCAGCTGCCCGCCTACGAGTGGGCCTTCGGTGACGTCAACCCACCGGTGCACGCCTGGGCCGCGCTGCGGGTGTTCGAAAACGACGGCTCCCGCGACTACGACTTTCTGGCTCGGGTGCTGCACAAGCTGCTGCTGAACTTCACCTGGTGGGTCAACCGCAAGGACAGCGAGGGCAACAACGTCTTCGAGGGTGGCTTCCTCGGCTTGGACAATATCGGGCCGGTCGACCGGTCCGCGGCGCTGCCACTGGCCGGAGTCCTCGAGCAGAGCGACGGCACCGCCTGGATGGCGACGTACTGCCTGAACCTGCTGGAGATGGCCCTGGTGCTGGCCGAGCACGACCGGACCTATGAGGACCTGGCCACCAAGTTCTTCGAGCATTTCGCGCTGATTGCCGCGGCGGCCCATGACGGGTTATGGGATCCGACGGAGGGCTTCTTCTACGACGTGCTGTCGGCGGCCGACGGCCGACGGATCCCGTTGCGGGTGCGCTCGCTCGTGGGGCTGCTGCCGCTGTGCGCGACTACGACGTTAGGTACTGCGATCTTGCAGCGTTTGCCGGACTTCGCCGGGCGGGTGCGCTGGTTTCTCACCAACCTGCCGCAGTACGCCGGCGTGGTGGGCCAGACCCACGTCCGGGACGGCGCGGAGGGCCGGCTGCTGTCCATGGTAGGTCCGGAGCAGCTGCGGCGAATCCTCGAACCGATGCTGTCCGAGCAGGAGTTCCTCTCCCCGCACGGGCTGCGGTCGGTGTCGCGCCGCCACCGCGATGCGCCGTTCGTGCTCGAGCTGCCCGAGCTGCACGCATCAGTCGACTATGAACCCGCCGAATCCACCAGCGGCCTGTTCGGTGGCAACTCCAACTGGCGCGGTCCAGTGTGGTTCCCCGTCAATTACCTGCTCGTTGAGGCGATCGGGCGGTTCGCCCGGTTCTTCGGCGACGACTTCGTCGTCGAGTACCCAACCGGCTCCGGAGTGAAGCGGACGCTGACCGAGGTGGCGGCCGACCTGAACGACCGTCTGATCAGCACCTTCCGCAACGACCCCGCCGGACGGCGGCCAGTCTTCGGCGGCTACGAGCTGTTCCAGACCGATCCGCACTGGCACGACCAGCTGTGGTTCCACGAGTACTTCCACGGCGACACCGGAGCCGGCCTGGGGGCGTCGCACCAGACCGGTTGGACTGGCCTCGTCGCGGCCTGCCTGCTGCACCGCCCCGACCCCGCCGGCTGATTAGGCCCTGGGTGGGGGTTTACCCCCGCCTCGAAACGGGGGTGTGCTCCGCTGGTCAGGGGGTTTGCTCGATCGTTTCCACGCTGCTGGGCGCGCACGCTGATAGCAGGCCAACACGATCGGGACACCAACGAGAGCCCGGGCCTCGATATCAGGGAGCCACCAATGTCCAGCTACAAGTTCAGCCACGGTCACCACCACGGCCACGACTACCACTACGACTACCACTACGACTACTGCGACTACGGCTACGACCGCTGCTACGACCCCTGCGACTACGACCGGTACTACAAGGATTCTCATTACAAGCACTACAACGACCATCACCACGACGGCCACCACGACTCCTCGCACCACATGGCCCACCACTGATTGTCTGACAGGAGTGCTCAACGCCGATCGAATGAGGGGAGCAGGTCATGTCCACGCAGCAGGCGTCGAGTAGCGGTGTTGTGCAAGCAATGGAGATCGTCGATTCGACGATTGCCCAGGCGCAGGAAGCCGAGCGAAGTGATCTCATCCAGCGCTTGTCGGATGCTCGCCGCCTGCTCGTGGATTCCCCTGTCACAGTTCACATCGTCGGCGGTCTCCAGCAGGGCAAGAGCTCTTTGATGGGTGTGCTGACCGGCTCGGCCGGTACGGCCGTGCCGGCCCGCCGGCGGCTCACCGATCGGTCCGACGAAGTGCGGCTCGACCTACCGGCCGGGCAGCTCATTCTGGTCGAGGCGGCGGCCATGGGCACTGGCGCATTGCCGCCAATCGGCCGGACGCATGCAGTGCTGTTCGTCTCCGACACTTCCAATGAGCTGACTCGCGCTGAGATTGAATACTTGCACACGATGCAGGATTTGTGCCCGACCATCATCTTCGTCCTCACCAAGATTGATGGAAATGCTCAATGGCGCCAGATGCTCGAACGCGACAAGGCGCTGTTGAACGAGGCCGGGATTGGCGTTGAAGCCGTTGCCGTGTCGGCGGCGCTGTGCACGCAGGGTCAGCACGCCGGCGACAGCGAGCTCGCCCGGATGTCCGGTGTCGCGAAGGTGCTCGAGGCACTCGACGGAATCGTCGCAGACGCCGAACGGACCAGCCTTCGCGCGGTCGCCAACCACGTGCTGTTCGCGCTGGATCAACTCGCCGAGATGCTGCAAGCCCGCCGATCCAGGCTGGTGCGGCCCGGGCGGTCTGCTCAGGCGCGGGCCGCGGCCCGGCTCGCCGAGGAACGCCTAGACGACGTGCGCACCAGCTCGGTGCGGTGGCAGAAGTTGCTCCGCGACAGCTTCGCCACCGTCACCTCGGACGTCGACTTCGATCTGCGGCAACGCATGCAGGCCGTGCTGACTCAAGCCGAGCACACCATCGAGCACAGTGACCCTGCCAAAAACTGGGATGAGTTCGCCGGCTGGCTGCGCCAACGGCTGACCCGGGAGGCCCAGGCGAACAACGACCTTGCGGTAACGGCAAGCAGGAACGTCTCGCTGGAGGCCGCCAAACACGTTGCACTGGACGAGATGCACATCATCGACCCTCCGCAGGCCACCATCGTGACGGACTTGCCTACCGCGCTCACCGCAGATCAAGCGTTAGGCGCCTCGCAGGTCGGTCTCAGTGCGGTGGTGAACATCGCCTTGCGGGCCTACATGGGATTCGTGATGTTCTACCTGCTTACCAGGTTGACCGAGCTGAACCTGCCGATGATTTTGTCGCTGGTGCCCACCGTGCTCATGGGCGGGCTCGCGGTTGTCGAAGAACGCAATCGGCGGCGGGACAAACGCCGGGAGCAGGCGAGTACCACCGTGCGTAGTTACATTACCGACTTCAGCATGAGGGTCACTAAGGAAACCCGCGACCTGCTTCGCCAACTCGAGCAAGACCTGCGCGACGCCTACGGCGCGCGCAGTGATCACATGCAGCGGTCGCTGACCGACACCCGCAACCTGTCCCAGCGCACGCTCAAAGAACTCGAGCAGGCTCCCTCGCTGCTCCGGCAGATCGACACCGATGTCGCGCTCCTCGCCGATCTCCGGGCCCGGGCAACCGCAATCATCCCTACCGCGCTGTTAGCTCCACCCCGGCGCTAGTGGGTATCGCCGTAGCTGGCAGCGCAAAAACAACGATTGGAGTTCCGCGCCTGGTCAGGCTGCGGTGGCGCGGTGGCGTTCGAAGACCCGGTACACGGTGGCTCGGGAGACGGTGACAGATGGCCGGTAGCCGGTTTGCGGCATCCCCCAGACTTTCGTACATTTCGGCCCGCGCAGGTCAGAGCAGGGAGACGGCGTGCAAGCATCAGAGGAACGTCATGCGGGTCGCTTCCTGCTTGCCTTGGGCGAAACCGGCACGGGCGGCGGGGATGCGGGTCGCGGGATCCATCTGGTTCGTGCCCATTGCGGCTCGGGATTCAGTGTCCGGTGTGATCACCGCGACGTGGCTGCCCTGCTTGCGCAGAGCCTCGACCTCGCTTGCCAGGTCCGTGCCCCATTCCGGTTCTCTGCGCAGACCTTCGAACTGGCCTTCCGGCGGTGTCCCGCTCCGTCCGCCGAACGGCGAGAGCACCACGACGTTCGCATAGCCCGAGGCAAGGTCGGCGTTTTCGCTGGAGCGCACGCCCCCGTTGATGTAGTGAGTGCCGTTGATGCTGTGCGTGGGACCCAGACCGGGCAGTGCGGTGCTCGCGGTGACCGCGTCCACCAGGTCGACGCCGGAATCGCGGTCGAACGCAGCCAACTCGCCGGTATGCGCGTTGACGGCTACCACGATCATTGGCCTGTCCGGCCATTCAGGACGAGGCAACCGGCCGGCGACCAGTGCGCGCCGCTGTCCCGCCCCGGGTCCGAGTACGGAGTCGCTCTCCAACCCGAACGTGCCCATCGCACGTTGTAGATCGGCTGCCGAGGTGGCGGCGGCACCGATGACCCTCATCCGCTCGAACACCGTGTCCATCGGCAGGGACGGCGGCCGTTCCGGGTTCGGTCCGACCGGTCGAACCGGCTCGGACAGCACCGAGGCCAACAGTTCGGCCGGCGATATACCGCTGCGCACCTGCGCTGCCGTGGTGGAACCGGACGAGGTACCGACCACCAGGTCGGCGGCCTCTGTCAGATCGAGACCAGCCTCGGCCAGACCTGCGATGATGCCGATCTCCCACGCTTGTCCGGCAGCCCCACCACCACCGAGGACCAGAGCAACGTTGTGAACCATGGGTTCGCCTTTCGAGAGTGCCTTGTTGCCGAGGCGCTCCCGGCGATACCTACGTCAATCGCCCGACCGTGACGGGAAGGGGGAGCACCCACATCGATACCGCGTTCATGGGTCTCACCTCCTCGGACGGTGCCACGGTCGACTGCAAGCTACCAGCCGGTGCGAGCCGGCCCATCACTTTCTCCCGCCACGTGATCACGACTCCAGCAGGTCGGACCGTATTCAGCGCGCTCAGACACCACCAACGCAATACGCGAAGGAACCGACGTCTGACCCCACTGAGCTGCACCGAGTGCTAACGACGCGGGGGTCACTCAGTCGAACCATGTAGCGGCCGGTACCCGTCGGCGTCGAGCTTGGCCAGCTCGCCGTCGATATCGACGGAGTGGGTGCCGTAGAAGTGGACGTTGGTTTTGCGCTGGAAGCTACGGCGACCCCGAGCGGATGGGGTTTAACCCCGATTTGTCTCGCTGTCGGGGAAACGTCGGGGGAGGGCAACAGGGGTCAGCTGGTGCCGGACTGGGCCAGGAGGCGTTCGCAGGTCCGTACCAGAACCTCGGCCGCGTCCCGGACGGCCCTCGTGGAGGCCGGATGGGACGCGCGGCGTTGCCAGCGGGCCAGTTGCTGACCGGCCGCCAAGCGCACCTGCGTGGTGTCGGCGTCGGCGGTCAATCCAAGTCTGGCCGTCGGTTCGGAGCCGGCCGCTCCCAGCAGCTCTTCAGCCAGCCGGCGCTCCTCGGAGCTCAGCGGCAACGTGCCGGATTGCAGCTCATCGAGTAGCTCCACTTCGGTCAGCTCGTGGGCTTCCGAACGGATCTGCTCGATCCGGTAGCGCAGCGTGATTACCCGGCTGCCGGTCAGCGGGGAGGACCGTACGACGGCGTCGAGCGCCCGCAACACCGAGCCGGCCCGGCGTACTCCGGCGGGTCCGGCCAGTTGTGCTTGCAGTGTGCGTAATCGCTCGCTGTCTTCATGTCCGTCATAGAGCGTCCGCGCCTCACGGACGAGCTCGCGTACCCGGTCCAGCAGCTCCTGTTTACGAGGCAGCGGAACCGATCCTTCGATCGTCGTGCCGGCGCCGGGGACCGACCGGATCGCCAGCGTGCCGCCCACTGAGGCGATCCGGGCAGTGACGTTGCGCAATCCCCGCCCTCCGGGTGCGCCGGCGGACTCCGATCCAAAGCCCGGCCCGTCGTCGTGGACGGTAAAACGCAGGATGCCGTCCACCTCACCGAGCCGCACTCCGATGGCGGCTCCTGGTGCGTGCTTGCGAGCGTTGCTCACAGCCTCGAGGCAACAGAAGTACACGGCCGACTCGATCTCTGGTGGGAACCGGCGGCCGGACAGCGCCTCGGGTGACGTCACGGTAATCGGTGGCTGTGCCCCGGACAGGTCGGAGTGCAGTGCCGCGACCAGCCCACGCTCGATCAACACGATGGAGGAGACTCCGGTTGCGGTCTCCGCGAGCACCGCCTCGGCGCTGCCGATCTGGGTGACGAGCCGGCTCAGCATCTCCCGGGCCTGGTCGAATTGCCCGCTCGCCACTCCGTGTTCGACCAGACCCAGCGTCATCCGCAGCGAGACCAGATGGAGCTGTGCGCCATCGTGCAAGTTGCGCTCCATCCGTCGCCGCTCGCCATCCATCTCCGCCACCGCCTGCCGCCGGGCGACCGCGATCTCCTCGGCGTGCGCCTGTGCGGCCCGCAGTTGCCTTTCCAGCTCGATCCCGAGCCGGCTCACCGCGAGGATGGCGCCGATGCTGTTCGCAATCCCCTCCAGCAGTGCACGGCGCTGGACATCCCTGCTTGCGCCCTTCGCCCAGCTCACCGACACCGTGCCGATCTGCTCGCCACCGTGCCGGATCGGCAGTACGGCGTCGTCGTCAGCGGTCGGCCAGGAGCCGGTCGGCCAGGTGTAGCTGCGAGTCCGCAGGCCGGGGTGCACGACGGTCAGCTGGCAGGAGCGAGCTCCCGTCCTAGCAGCGATGGCTTGGGCGAGTCCGGAGAGGTTGGACGCATCCGCTGACATGGCGCCCGATGACGCGGTGAGATCGGCCAACACGTGGTAGGCCGTGGGTGGGCTGCTGGCCACCGAGCGGTTCACCAGCCGGCCGATGGCCTGCTGTACCGGCATGAACAGCGGCGCGACGACCGCGGTGGCCAGCGCGGCGGCGAGTACCGGCCGATTCGGGGTCAGGCTTCCCACGACGGCCTCGATAATCAGGAAAAGACCGCCTCCCAGCAGGGTCATCAGCGGGTAGTGCAGCCCGCGCCAGAACCGATCGGTCATGGCCTGACCGAGGGCTCGAGCTGGTCGGGTAGCCAGGCGCGCAATGCAATACCCCCTGCAGCGTCTTCGACGATCTCCACGCCGCCGCCTAGCGCGGCCAGCCGGTCGATGTCGTCTGCCAGCGCCCTGCGGATCTCGATGGCCGTGATCGCCGCAGCGGGATCCTCGATGCGGACCGCTAGCCGGCGCTGGCTGTGCTCGAGGTGCACGCGCAGCGGAGTTTCAGCGACCTGAGCGGTGAACTGTTGCATTGCCGAAGCAGCCAGCCAGTAGATCCCTGACTCGATCTCCCAGGACAACCGGTCGGACAGGTGCCCGGAAAGGCGCACCGGCCGGGGCAAGTCGGTTGCCAACTCCTCGAGCGCGCCAGCGGGCCCCTGGCTGCGTAGCACCGCCGGATACACCCCTCGGGCGATCAACCGGAATCGGTCGATCAGCTCGTCGAGTCCGGCGCGGGCTTGCGCAACGGTCCGTTGGGTGTGCTCGATGTTCGTTTCGCCATGGGAGAGAAGATCCTGGATCTCGGCGACATCGCCGCGCAAGGTCGCGAGTCGGGCGGTGGTCACCTGGGTGAGTTCGCCGACCAAACGCTGGCGTTCGACGTCCCGGGCCCGGGTCAGCCGTTGCCGGGACGCCTGGAGCTGCGTGGCCAGCTCATCGGCTTGCCGCACCCGATCCTCGAGCTCCGACGCCAGCTGGGCACCGTGCAGCAGCAGCCGCGCGCCCTGGGCGACATCCTGCATGAGCCGCTGATCTGCCGGCGTCACCGGACGCCCGGGCTTGCCCACGGTGAGCGCCGCCCGAAGGACGGATCCATCCAGCACCGGCTCCGCATGGTCCACGTCCGGCAGCGCCAGCAGGGCCGCCAGTGTTGTGCTGCGCGGTTCGCCATCAGTGACCATGGGATAGGTCGCGGCACTGACCAGCTTGTCTCCGGCGGCGAGCCACACGACGGCGTGCTCGGCCTGGGTGCCCTCGGCGAGGACTTGGGCCAGGTCGTCGAGCGCTTGTTCCAGCGAGCCCGCCTGGATGCCGGAGACGGCCCTGGCTGAGGTGGTGCCGGGACCGGTCACCGGCTCGCCGTGCTGGGCCAGCCGGTCGGGGCGTGGCGAAGCGATGGCCACGACAGCCGCACTCACTGCCGCCGCGCCGAAGGGCAGCACGACAGCGACCACGGTTGAGTCGACGAGGGATCCGATGGCGATGGCCATGACGGCGAACACGGCGGCCACCGCAGCAGTGGCCAGCAGCAGGCGCAACGGTTTCGCCGGGATCGTGCTGTTCATCATCCCACCACCGGTCGGTGCGTTCTACGCTAGAAGCCAGCGCGCCACCCGCCAAGCCTGCGCACTCAGCCCTGGTTTCGCTGGGAACGTAAATAGGTCAGAACAGCGAGTACCCGACGGTGATCAGCGGCCGTATCGATATGGAGCCCGAGCTTGACGAAAATGTTCGCTATATGTTTCTCCACCGCTTTGGGTGTGATGTAGAGCTGCCCGGCTATTCCGTTGTTCGACCGGCCTTCGGCCATCAGCCTCAACACCTCCCGTTCCCGATCTGTCAGCGCCGCGACGACATCTTTCTTGTCACCTCGGGTACGTTCGACGAGCCGTTTAGCCAGCACCGGCTCGATAACGATTTCCCCATCGCCGATCCGATTCAGGGTATCGGTGAGCACGTCGACACTGCCCACCTTCTCCTTGAGCCGGTATCCGATTCCTTCGGTGCCGATCTCGAGGATTCGCATGAGATAATGGGATTCCGCGTAATGCGACAGGAACAGTAAGCCTAAGTCAGGGTGAGCTGCCCGGAGTCGCTCGGCAGTGATCAAGCCACCATCCGGTTCCGGCGGCATACGGATGTCCAGAATCGCCACATCTGCGGGTGCCGTGGTGAGCAGTGCCACTAATTCGTCGCCGTCGGCCGCGCTGCACACGACCTGATGACCCGCTGCCCGCAACAGCATGAGCAGTCCCTCACGAAAAAGGGTGCCGTCTTCGGCCAGAGCTACTCGCATGGAATCCTCGCAATGACCGTGTTGGCGCCTGGCGGGCTTTCGGCTAGCACTTCGACGGTCCCGCCCAATGGCCGTGTCTCGCCCATCAGTTCCGCGTCAGGCGCCGCAATCCCGGACAGCGCCAGCATCAGCGTATCGTTTTCCCGACCGATGACCACCTTGATCGCCTGCGCTCCGGCCGGCTGTGCTGCCAGGCACTGCATCGCGGCGAAATAGGCGGCGCCCTCCGCCGCCGGACCGAACCTGTCCTCGGACGCCACCACCGCAACCGGTACCAGCAGCGCCGCCGCTGCTTCCCGCAGCGCTGGACCGAGGCCGGCTTCGTCGAGCAGCGGCGGGTAGATCTGGGCCGCCACGTCCCGCAATTCGTCCAGCGCGGCGTGCAACTCATCCTGCAGCTCGCCGATGCAATCCTGCACCGCCTGCCCGCCGGGCGCGGCGCGATGCTCGAGCAACCCCAGCCGCAGCGTCAGCGCTGAGATCCGCAACGCTGCCCCATCATGCAACTGCCGCTGCAGCAGCCTGCGGCGCTGCCACTGTTCCTGGTACTTCCGGCGGCACGCCTCGGCGACAGGCTCGTCTACCCCATCACCGACATGGTGCGAAAACCGGGAAACCATCACCGCATCTTCGACGGCTGTCGACCCGAAGGGAAGGGGATGCTCCCTACTCCGAGGTGGGGTTTACCCCCTTGTTGTGTTCGCTTGGTAACTCACCGTCTGGCGTGTGCCGATATGTATCACAGCTGTCATCGCATGACTGGCGAAAATCGGTCGACCCGAGTGACCATAAGTTACTATTTTGGGCCAGGGAGGCGCGGTGGGCTACAGCCTCGGGGTAGACCTCGGCACGACGTTCGTCGCGGCCGCGATTGCGTCTGCGACTAGAGTCGAAATGTTCACGCTGGGTGATCGTTCAGTAGTGACTCCGGCGGCCGTCTATCTCCGGGAGGACGGTGTCCTGCTCACCGGGGAGGCCGCCACGCTGCGGGCCGTGAGTAGTCCAGACCGGGTCAGCCGCGAGTTCAAACGCCGGCTGGGCAACCCGACACCGGTCATGCTCGGCGGGCAGTCCTACACCGTTACCGCGCTACTTGGTGCCCTGTTGCGCGACGTCATCGAGAAGGTGGTCGAGACCGAGGGCGAGTCGCCCGAGCGAGTGATGCTGACGCACCCGGCCAACTGGGGCCCGTTCCGGCGGGCGCTGTTCGAAGAGGTCCCGCAGTACGCGGGCCTGGACGACCCGCCTCTGGTGACCGAACCCGAAGCCGCCGCAGCCCATTACGCCGCGTCCCG
>DATFDO010000307.1:0-3469 GCA_035252045.1 Pseudonocardiaceae bacterium | reverse complement strand
GACCACTCCGGTGCGCGCCACTCCGATCGGTGCCCGGCAGGTGAGCGCGCCGGATGGCACCCAGGTCGAGGTGCTGCCCGCGCTGCTGTCCCTGACGCTGCCGTTCAACCTGCTGGGCTGGCCGGCGGTGTCGGTGCCCGCACCGCAGGCAACCGGACTACCCGCTGGCATCCAGCTGGCCGCGGTGCGCGGCGGCGAGCAGGTGGTACTGGCCACAGCGGCTCGGCTCACCGCAATCAGGAGCGGCGGGCCAGCCCCGGATACTCCAGCACCAGGCCGTCGGCGTCGACGGTGAGCTCCGTTTCGTACGAGTCGCTGCTGAAGCCGACCACCGCGGGCTCGCCCAGCGAGACGGTCCGGTAGCTCTGCGGGACTCGGCTGACCTCCAGGCCGGGCAACGACACGAACACCATGGCCAGGTCGTGTTTGGCTGCTGACCGATGCAGGTTCAGCCGGCGCACCGGCAGCGCATTGAACAGCGGGCTGAACTGCAGATCGACGTCCAGAGCACCGCCGAAGTTGGTCCGCGCCGCGCCCTGACCGTGGTCAACCAGCCAGATTCCCTCCTCCGAGCGGGTAATGGCGACATGTTGTTCGCCCTGGGCGCGGATGACCCGAACGGTCAGGCGCTCAACGACACCTGTCTCGTCGGTGGTCAACGTGTAGGACGCCGAGTACGCATCAGTATCATCCTGCTGGCAGCTCACGATCGACCCGGTAGCCCGTAAACCACGGTCGCCGAGAAGGATCCGAACTGCCTCCACCCGCAAGCAGTCCACCCCGGCCCAAGAAACCATCTTGGTAACGTGCGGCGCGCGTCGGGTCGTTGCGCCGGGAACCTTCTCGCCGGTAGGGGTGGTCACAGTCCAGCCTGTCGGAGTCGATGCACAGCGTGCCGGAAGAATCGGGGATGAAAGAAATGTAGGTCGAGCTCCACCGGAGCCTCCCTCGCGCACTGGTGGGATCGGGGTCCGGCTGCGACCGGCTATAGTCGCGAGCTTACCTATGCCAGATGATCGCACGGACAGGTGTCGGCAAGCTCATCGGCCTGCGATAATCCCTGCCAGTACCAGATCCGTAGCATAGTGTGACGCTAGTGGGTGCCATCCGATAGCAGGTATCCCCCTGTTGACAGCGGGGAGTACTCTGCACCGGGGACGAGAGCCCCGGGGGCAGCGCTGTACTGACCGCAGTGTCGTGCTGGCTGCTCGTCTGATAAAAACCCATACTTCCGTCGACTATGCCGGGGGGCGCCCGAGCATGCGGGTTCTTTCCGCTGTGCACGTACGTGGCGCGCTCCTACCCCGGTTAACGGAAGGCCGTATCTCCACAACGAAGAAGGACCACATGCGCGCGCCCGTCTCCGACCGCCGACCGCGGTCCGGAATGACCCTCACTCCCCGCCATCGGCAGAGCCGACCCCTGCCGATGAGTGCCGTTGCCGTGCGGCGCGGCCAGTTCGGGGAATTCGAGCTGCGCCCGGTGCGGGAACACACCGTCGAAGCGCTGACCTCGGACCAGGCATCGCCCGAGAATTGACCGTGCAGTGACCACCGCTGCCGCCGGCATCCGGGCGTGGCGGCCTCCCGCTTACGCGTTGCCGGGACAGACCCTTACGGTAACGGCATGCTGACAGTTACCGAGGCCGCGGCACGCGCCATCAACTCACTCGTAACCCAGAACGACATGCCCGACGGTGCGGGCCTGCGGATCTCGCCGCAGAGCCAGACCAGCCGGGCAGAGGGCCTGGGGCTGTCCATCGCGCGGGCTCCGGGCGAGGGTGACACGGTGCTGGACGCCTTCGGCGCGAAGGTCTTCCTGTCCCCCGGCCTGGTCTACGACCTGCACGAACAGCAGCTCGATGTCGACGAGCAGGGCGACGGGGTGCACTTTTTCGTCGAACGCCGCAAAGACGTCTGAAGACGTCTTCAACCAGCGCATCTCGGTCAGGAGTGCACGCCCGGGGGAAGGTGGTCGGTGACCAGGATGCGGTCGATCGACGGGTGTCGGACACGCAGCACAATCAGGGCGTAGCGGCCGGCCACCGCCGGTGGGCTGGCTCCTGCGATCGCTCCCAGCGGGTAGTCGCCACGGTAGACGACCAGGCAGGCATGCGGCCAACCGCTGGGACGGACCGGATGACGCGGGTTGGGCAGGCGGCCGTGCGTGTGCGGCGGCACCTGCGGGTTCACCCCCAGCTGCCGGCTCAGCGCGTCGGCGTCGTTACGGCTGATCCGCCGCACCTCGGTGAGCGTGCCCTCGTCGTGGACGATGCTGCTCGCCAACGGCAGCACCGCAGCGCAACCGGATACCCCTGTAGTGACCGACGCGCCACTGCGCGGCCCCGAGCAGCCTGCTGCCAGGGTGCATGCGATCAGCAGCCCGGCTACCGCGGCCGGACGCCACCCCCGCAACGCGGTCACGGTAACGGCTCCGCTTCAGCAACGGCGGCGGTCACCGGCTCATCCCGGGGCACCGGCATGGGCGTCACGGCAAACCGCGACGTCATTCGCAGCACCAGCCAGGCCAGCCCTCCGGCGGGCAGGCAACCCCAGTAGGCGATCAGCCGGTAGAGCAACACAGCGGCCAGCGTGATGGTCTCGGCGCCGCCGAATGCCACCAGGGCCAGCGTGATACTGCCCTCTACCACCCCGATGCCGCCGGGAGTCACCGGCACGCTCGCCGCGATTTGCCCGGCGCAGTAGGCGAGCAGTAACCCGGTCCAGGGCGGCGCGGAGTTCAAGGCCAGGAAGGCGATCGCGAGCACCGCGACGTCGGCTACCCAGGACAACGTCATCAAGATGAACGCCATCATTCCGACGACAGGAGTGATGCGCACCGTACGCAATTGCTGCGCCCAGGTGCGCACCGCAGAGCGCACCAGCTCCCAGCGCGGTAAGCGGAATCGGCCGACCAGGACCCGGACGCTGGGCAGCGTCCGGGCCAGCCACCGGCGGACCTCGGGCCGGCGGAGCAGCGCATACCCGGCACCGAAGAGCACCAATGCCGCCAGCAACCCAGCGCTGATCGCCTGCAATCCGGAGATCGGATCGTCATTACCGGCGATCTGCACCGCGATGATGGTCATTACCGTGACCGAGCTGACGTAGAACACCGAGCACACCGCGAACATCCAGCCGGCCACCGCGGCGGTCACCTGCCGGCGGCGCAGGAGATCGACCATGACCACCCCGGAGGCCGCGAATCCGAACGGCAGGCAGTAGGCGGCTGCGTCACCGGCCAAGGTGGCCGCGCTGAGCACTGTCACCCCGGGGGTCTCGCCTGCGCGGCGAAGCACCACCGCAGACGCCGCTCCCCGCGCTGCGTAGGACACCACCTCGACGAGGACCGCCAGCACCACCCAGCCCACCCGCACCGAGGTCAGGGTGTCGGCAGCGGTGAGCAGTTCGTCGCTGCTGTCGAACAGCACCCGACCAGCCAGCGCGGCGGCGGCGAGTCCGACGACCAG
>DATFDO010000306.1:0-6123 GCA_035252045.1 Pseudonocardiaceae bacterium | reverse complement strand
CTGCCGGTCGGTGATCACAGCGTTGGGCCCGAGCACCGCGCGCAGCTGCGCTGCCAGCATGGCCAGCGCGGCACCCTGGTAGGTCGTCATCCCCACTCCCCTGCTCCCGGCTGCCTCGCCTCATCAGCCACGACTTGCGGCGAGCACGCTGATGGCGCAGAGTCTTCGTCCACCCCGTCGTCCCGGGAGGCCTCTATTATCACTGCGATCGTGCTCATCCAGGCGGCCGCCGACTCCATCCCCGAAACGGCTCAGGCGATCGCCGACATCGACCGCGTGGCCGAGGTTTACTCATGCGCCGGTGATGTCGATCTCATCGCGATAGTCCGGGCAGCCACCCACGAAGACCTGGCCGAGCTGGTGCCGGGCCGCATCAGCAAGATCCCGGGCGTGTTGGGCACTGACACACACATCGCCTTCCGCTCGTACTCCCGGCGTGATATCGAGGCTACCTTCTCGCTCGGCATCGAAGACGCGGATTAACCGCTTGTGCACCTTTCGCTGAGCTAAAGACCACCGAGGTCCGGGCAGAATGTGCGCTGTGATCCCGGTCCGGCACCCGTTCCTGGAGGGACCCTTTCCCCGCGCGTTCGCGCATCGCGGCTGGCACGTCGGCGAGCTGGCCGGCATGGAGAACTCGCTGGCCGCCTTCCGCCGCGCCGTCGCGGAGGGATACCACTACCTGGAGACCGATGTTCGAGCCACCCGAGATGGGGTGGTCGTCGTGATGCACGACGCCACCCTGGACCGGACCACCGACCGCTGCGGTGCGATCGAACGGCTGGACTGGCAGACCGTCTGCACCGCTCGGGTGAACGGCCGCGAGCCGGTCTGCCGGCTGGCCGATCTGCTTGAGGAACTTCCGGACGCGCTCATCAACATCGATGTCAAGGCGGACTCCGCGGCCCGGCCGGTTCTCGATCTGCTGCGTCGCACCAACGCCTGGCACCGGGTATGCCTGGCATCGTTTTCCGAGCCGCGGCTGCGGTGGTTACGACGCGCCGCCGGTTCGCGGCTGCTGACGTCGATGGCTTCGGCCTCGGTGGCAGCGCTGCGGCTGAGATCGGTGTGCCCGGTCCCACCCGTCACCGCGCCGATCCGCGGCGAGTTGGCGCAACTGCCGGTGCGCTGGTGCGGGATCCCGGTGATGGACCGTGCCCTGGTGCGCTACGCGCATCGTCGGGGGTGGGAGGTACACGTCTGGACGGTGGACAGCGCCGCCGAGATGCATCTACTGCTCGATCTCGGTGTCGATGGGCTGATCACCGATCGACCTGACGTGCTGCGCGATGTCCTGCGCGAGCGGGTGGTTTGGCCCGGGAGACGCAGCGGGTGAGCGAGTCGACGTCGCAACCTGATCCGGACTCGCTGGACGAAACGAACCGCCGCCGGGATCAGCGTGCCTGGTGCTGGTACGACTGGGCCAACTCGGTGTTTCCGACCTCGATCGTCACCGTGTTCGGCTCGCTGTACCTGTCCTCCGTTGCCAAGCAGGACGCACTCGCCGCCGGTCAGGCCTGCTTGACCCGCAATGCCCTGATCAAATGCGACATCTCACTGTTCGGACTGGTGTTCCCGGCCGGCTCGCTGTTCGACTACCTGCTTGCCGCATCCACGCTTCTCCAAGTCGCGGTGTTGCCATTGACCGGCGCCATCGCCGACCGCACGCAGCACAAACGACGGATGCTCGGCCTCTTCGCGTTCACCGGAGCAGCCGCTACTGCGCTTCTTGCGCTGGTGACGGGAAGCAATTGGCGGCTCGGCGTGGTGCTGTTCATCATCGCGACCACCGGCTACTACGCATCAGTGGTCGTCTACTACTCCGTGCTGCCCGAGATCGCAGCGCCCGACGAGCGCGACCGGCTGTCGGCGCGCGGCTGGGCCTTCGGCTATCTCGGCGGTGGTTTCGCACTCGCCCTCAACCTGGCCACCTACCTGGGACGCGACCAGCTAGGGCTGTCCGAGTCAGCCGCGGTACGGCTGTGCTTCGTCACCGCCGGGCTGTGGTGGGCCGCCTTCACGTTCATCCCGTTGGCCCGGATGCGCAGCTACCAGCCTCCGCAAGGCAGCGAGCGAGGACTGCGAGTGTTGACCGGCGGTTTCCGCCAACTCGCCGGCACCCTACGCAGCGCCCGGGGATACCCCTTGACGCTGGGTTTCCTCGCCGCATACCTGATATACACCGACGGGATCTCGACGGTGGCCAGTGTCGCCGGCCAGTACGGCGACCTGGAACTGGGATTGGCCAGCAGCACGCTGATCAGCACCATCCTGATGGTGCAGTTCGTGGCCTTCGTCGGCGCGCTGGCGCATGGCTGGACGGCTCGCCGGTTCGGCGCCAAGCGCACGATCATGGGCAGCTTGCTGGTATGGGTAGCTGTGATCATCGCGGCGTACTTCATCCGGGCCGGTGATCGATTTCAGTTCTACGCCGTAGCGGTCGGCATCGGTCTGGTGCTGGGTGGGACCAACGCGCTGTCCCGGTCGCTGTTCAGCCAGCTGGTGCCGGCGGGCAAGGAAGCCGAGTACTTCTCGGTGTACGAGATCGGCGAACAGGCCACGTCGACGGTGGGCCCCCTGCTGTTCGGCGTCATCGGTGCTGCCACCGGCTCATTCCGTCCCGCCATCCTGTCGCTGGTCAGCTTCTTTCTGGTCGGTTTCGTGCTTCTCTCTCTCCTCCCGGTTCGCCGCGCGATCCGCGCGGCCGGCAACCCGGAGCCAGCGGTCGTCTAGATCATGTCCTACTCGGACGGACGTAGCACCTCACGCCCGAACGGGTGGTGTTGTGCACCTCCCGTGAGGTAACAGGTCACATTGTCGCGTCGATTCACCCAGTGTGGACGATGCTGGTCCGAAACCTACTTGCAGGACCAATACATCGGTCCGGACCTCGTCCAACGCTGGGGAGAGTCCGGGAATGTCGAGGGTCTTCCTCGACGTTACACCCGGTGCGCTGGATCCGGGGACTGCGCAGTCCTCGGCCCGGAGAGAGGAGACGCCATGGCCGACCGCGTTCTTCGTGGCAGCAGGCTCGGAACAGTCAGTTACGAGACTGACCGCGACCATGATCTTGCTCCTCGCCGGCCGGTGATCTACGCCTGCCCCAAGGGCCACGACTTCGCGGTGTCGTTCGCCGACGACGCCGAACCACCGATGATGTGGGAGTGCCGGTTGCACGGCAACGAGTCGAGGCTCTTCGATGGTGACGATCCGCAGCCGAAGAAGATCAAGCCACCGCGCACCCACTGGGACATGCTATTGGAGCGCCGCAGCATTCCCGAGCTGGAAGAACTGCTCGACGAGCGGTTGACGGAGCTCCAGGGTCGGCGATCCCGTTCGGCCTGACGAGCCACTCACCGTTACGGCTGGCTGGGTTGGGTGGCGGTATTTGCAGGGTCGGCATTGGATTGATGACGCCGTCGCCGTGAACGTACCACCCGGCGTTGGATGCCCCAGGCGGTCACCCGCCAGAGGGCTTCCAGCACGATGGAGCCGGTCATCTTGGAGTGGCCTTGTTCACGCTCAGTGAAAACGATGGGCTCCTCCACGACGGTAAATCCCCCGCGCACTGAGCGCCACGCCAGGTCGACCTGGAAGCAGTACCCCTGGGAAGCAACGGTAGCCAGGTCGATGCTGTCCAAGACATGGCGCCGGTAGGCGCGGTAGCCCCCGGTCAGATCGGTGAGGCTGACACCCAACAAGATCCGCGAGTAGTAATTGCCCCCGCGCGACAGCCACTCCCGGTAAGGGGCCCAGTTCACCACCCGTCCACCAGGAACGTACCGGGAGCCCAACACCACATCAGCGCCGCCACCACCGGATGGCGTGGCCAGTGCCTCGAGCAGCCGGGGAAGGTCTTCCGGGGCGTGCGATCCGTCGGCGTCCATCTCCACCATGACGTCATACCCACGCTCCAGCGCCCACCGGAACCCGGCCACGTAAGCGGCACCCAGACCTGCCTTCCTCGGGCGGTGCAGGACGTGCAGCCGGCTGTCGGTGGCGGCGAGTTCGTCGGCCAGTGCTCCGGTGCCATCAGGGCTGTTGTCATCCACGACCAGCGCATGGGCCTCAGGTACCGCGTCGTGCAGCCGGTTCAGCACCATCGGCAGGCTGGCCCGCTCGTCGTAGGTCGGTATCACCACGACGGTTCGACCAACCCTTCCGACGTAGCCGCCGCGCTGATCCGTCATCGACGTCCTCCTTCGCCGGCGCGCCTCGCCGATTTCCGGTGCTGGATCTACCGCGCATCATCAGAGCCGCCGCAATCCCTAGCACACCCAGCGTGACCAATGCCCACTCCGGCGCGGGGCCGAGCCGGGTGGCGAGCGTAGTACCGGAGCGCAGCGGGACCCCGGCCACCAGTGCGGCTGGAGTGAACAACCTGGTTTCCTGCTTGACCGTACCGTCCGGGGCGATCACTGCGCTGACCCCACTCGTTGCCGCCACGAGCACCGTGCGGCCGTGTTCCACCGCACGGACCCGGGAGATCGCCTGCTGCTGGTAGGTCATCTGGGTGTAGCCGAAGGTGGCGTTATTCGTCGGAACGGCGAGCACCTGGGCGCCGGAGCGAACACTCTGGCGTACCAGATCGTCGAAGACCACCTCGTAGCAGGTCGCTATACCGACGCGGACCGGCCCGATGTCCACCGCGCCGTCACCATTGCCCGGTACGAAGTCACTCGCCCGGTCGACATAAGGGCTGAACAGCCGAAAGAAGCTCCGGTAGGGCACGTATTCCCCGAACGGCTGCACCCGGCGCTTATCGTGGCGCTCCCCCGGTCCGGTCCGCGGATCCCACACGATCATGGTGTTGGTGTAGTGCCCGTCATCGTTGCGCAGCACGGCGCCGACCAGGATCGGTACGCCGATCGAGCGGGCGGCCTGATCAATCACCGCCCGAGCATCCGGGTTCCGTAACGGGTCGATGTCGGAGGAATTCTCCGGCCAGATCACCAGCGCAGGCCGCGGGTAACGGCCCGCTGCCACGTCGGCCGCCAGCTGGATGGTACGCGCGGCGTGGTTGTCCAGCACGGCACGTCGCTGGGCATTGAAGTCCAATCCGGCCCGGGGCACATTGCCCTGGATCAGCGCGACGACCGCCTGCCCATCGATGGTGGTCGTGCCCACGGTCAGACTTGCGAGTAACCCGGCGATGACCGGGCCGATCGCGAGCAGCGCAGGCACCATCAACGCAGTGCGCCTATTCGCCAGCCGACCGCCTGGTACGGCTCGGCGCACCAACTCCCCCGCGCCGAACCCGCTCAGCACCACCGCCGCGGTGAGCAGGGGTGCCCCACCGATGGCTGCGACCGGCAGGAACACCCCGCTCGGCTGCCCGAACGCCACCCGGCCCCAGGGGAAACCACCGAAGGGCGCCCGGGCGATCAATGCCTCCGCTGCCACCCATACCGCTGTCGCCCATACCGGGGCAGCCGCCAGCCGGGAGACGACAGCGATTCCGGCGCCCGCTAGTGCTATGACCAGCGCCTCGACGGTGGCCAGCGCCAGCCACGGCAACGGACCCACGTACTCCCCGGTCCACGACAGCAGTGGCAGGAACAAGCCCATCCCGAAAACAAAGCCGTAACCAGCCGCCGCCCTGGCCGACCGCCCGTACAGCACCACCCACAGCCCGGCGAAGGCCACCGGCGCAAGCCACCACAGTTCACGCGGCGGTGCGCCGGCATAGAGCAGCAAGCCGGCACCGACCGCGGTACCCCCTTGCAGCAGCCGGCGATACCACCTCACGCCGGCGCATCTTCCTGCTCGGGGCATGCTCGGCAGTATTCCCGCCCACGCAGTTCACCGGCGTCGATGGGCTGTGGGACTACCGGGCGGGTCGCGGTCAGCGAAGCTCTCCACGGGATTGATGGTGCGGCGGATCGTCGATGACCTCGCCCTCGACCACAGCGCCCGGCGCGAATTGGGACGGCGTGTGCCGGGACGCCGAGCGCAGCATCCGACGCCGGACGAGGGCCCGGATGGGCGGCAGGAGCAGCAGCAGGCCCAGGCCGTCGGATACGAAGCCCGGCAGCACGATCAGCACTCCCGCTGCCGCGATCAATATGCCGTCGACCAGTTCCCGGTGCGGGGGTCTACGCGTGCGCACCGCCGCCATGAAGG
>DATFDO010000305.1:0-10983 GCA_035252045.1 Pseudonocardiaceae bacterium | reverse complement strand
TTGCGGTCGCAGTGCTGGCCGGGCGCGTGCACCTCGCCCAGCTGATCGTCGCAGCGTTCATCGAGGGCAGCTGCTTCGTCTTCTTCCAGCTCGCCGAGGCCGCGCTGCTACCCCGGGTCGTGCCCGGCGACCAGCTGGCTTCGGCCATCGCGGCAAACCAGGCGCGTACGTCGGGAGCCGAGCTGGTCGGCCAACCGCTCGGCGGCCTGCTGTTCGGCCTGGGCTGGGCGGTGCCTTTCCTTGCCGACGCGCTGTCGTATTCGGTGTCGTTGCTGGCGTTGCTCGGGCTGCGCGTCCCGGTGCGTACCATTCGCGGTTCCGGGGCGGGGCCGGTCGGACGCACCGGCTTGGCGCAAGACCTCATAGCCGGGTTGCGATGGTTCACCCGGCAACGCGAGCTGGTCGCCCTGGCCATGGTGATCGGCCTGGTGAACCTGCTGTTCGCTGCACTGCCGCTGGTGATGATCGTGCGAGCCAGAGCGAGCGGGGGCACCCCCGAGGCCATCGGGTGGATGTTCGCCATGCTGTCCATCGGGGCGATCACCGGGGCGGTCGCGGCACCGCGGCTGAGCCGCCGGGTCGACCGCCGGCGCTACCTCTACCTATCGCCATGGTTCTGGTCGGTGTGCATCCTGGCGCTGTCGACGTCGTCCCAGCCGCTGGCACTCGGTGGGATCATGGGTGTGGCGATGCTGGCTGCCCCGACGTTCAACGTGATCACTTCGAGCTACTGGTACCGCATCACCCCCGCTGAGCTCCAGGCCCGGTCGCAGAGCGTCCTGCGCTTGATCAGCTGGGGCACACTGCCGCTGGGCTCGCTCAGCGCGGGATGGCTCATCCACCTAGGAACCACTCAGGCGCTGCTCATTCTCGCGCTCGCGATGGCGGTCGTGGCCGCCGTGAGCGCCTTCGTCCCCCGGCGCGCGTGACTTCGCGTCGACGCAGAGCACAAGGCCTGCCGGGAGGTCAGGTACGAGCCGTCCGCCCGGCTACCGCTTCGCGGGATCGGCCAGCAAGGTGGCTGGATCGTAATGGAGCTGCTTTTGCACCGGGGGGTTGACGGTGGCCAGCACGTCGGCGATGTCGCGGCCCGCGGTACCGGTGCCGAACAGGTCGTTGCGTTCGTAGCGGCCGTGCGCGATCTGGGCCCGGATCGCTTCGGTGATCTCGGCGGGATCGTGCGAGGTGAACACCACGTTGGCGGCGCATTCGCGATGCTGCTGGCGGGTGCCGACGTTGACCGCAGGCGTGCCCAGGTAGGCGCCCTCGCGCAGCGCCGCCGACGAGTTGCCGATCATGCAGGCGCAGTGCGTCATCAACCGGGCGAAGTCTTCCGGGTGCAGGTTGGAGAAGAACTGGCAGCGCTGCGCCAGCCCGTGCGCGCGGACCTGCCGGATGCCCGCGGCGACGTCGGCGCTGCCCGCATCCACGTTCGGCCAGAACACCAGCGCCTGTATCCCGATCGAAGACACGGCGCGCAATGTCGCGGTCATCTGCTCCAGGCCGCGGCCGTACTCGGTGGTGACGCCGTGTTGCATGACCAGCAAAAAGGGCTGGTCCGGATCGATCGGTGAACCGGCGCCGCAGTGGTGGAGTAGTGCGTCGCGGCGGGTGCCTGCCGGGGCGCGGGCGGCCAGATCGATCGACGGGCAGCCGACGCAGAAAACATACCGCGGATCCTCACCCATCGCGATGATCCGGCGGGCGGACAGTTCGGAGGCGGGGAAGTGGATGTGGGACAGCTTGGTGATCGCATGCCGGACGCTCTCGTCGATCGATCCGGACACATCGCCGCCCTGGGTGTGGGCGACGGGGATGTTCATGTAGGCGCCGGCGATAGCTGTCGCGATCGTCTCGAAACGGTCGGCCACGGTGACCACGACATCCGGTTCGAGCCGTTCGAACGCGGTGGGTAGCTCCAGCAGGCCCAGTCCCGTCGACCTCGCCATCATCGCCGGTGTCCGGCCTTCGATGATGAAGGGGATTTTGGCGTCGGGTACGAAGCCGGCGGCTTCGAGCACCTCGGCCGCGTTGCCGAAGCGTTCCAGTAGCGCCGACGCGGCGGCGATCACTTGCAGCTGGAGGGCCGGGTGATCGCGCACCGCCTCCAGCACCGAGGTGATCCGCGCCAGGTTGGCGCGGCTGGCGACGACGACGCAGATCTTCTTGCGGCGATCAGGCACGTTGCCCGAGCCTACCGACCTCCCTCGGCGGCTCGGGTTGATCGGACACTGGCGAGGAACTGCGCGGCGGCGATCTCCAGGCCCACCCAGTCGGGCTCGGTGCACGAGCCAGGGGCGAGCACGAAGCCTCGATGCCCGTCGTCGGACAACCGCTGCGCGATGATGGTGAAGCCGGTGAGATCGAACAGGGCCGCCGCGGTTGGACCCGTGAAGTAGTACGGATGGTCGATCTTGACCGCGCGCTCGATGTCGCCGGTGCGGCGTAGCAAGACCTCGACATCGACGATGTCGACGAACACCCGGCCGTCGGGGGCCGTCATCTGGCGTAGTGCGGTCAACGCGCCGCGGACGTCGAGCAGGTGGTCGATCGTCTGACACAGCAGCACCAGGTCCCACCTTCGCCGCTCGGGGTCGAAGTCCTCGACGAACCCGGCGATGGTCTCCATACCCGCCGCCCGCGCGACCGCAAGCTCATCCGGTGCTGGGTCGAGCACTGTCACCGTCGCGTTCAGCCGGTCGGCCAGTGCCTTGGCGACTACTCCCGTTGAGCCCCCCACGTCGAGGATCGTTCGCGGCGGCGAGGGCAGCAGCGGGAACAGAAACGGTGCCAGCTCGGCGGCGTAGGCGCGTTGGTCATGCTGCACGGTGTGGGCGTCGATGCGGCGGCCGTGGTATGCCGACACCAGGGGGCGGTAGACCTTGGAGTAGAAGTGCTCGTACTGGGTGGCGTCGAGCTGGGGGCACAGGTAGGCCAGCCCGCAACGCCGGCACTGCACGAGGCGGGCCGGGTAGCCATAGCGGTCGCGTTCGGCGACCTTGACGGCCCGGTTGCGCGCTCCGCACAAGTTGCACACCGGTGGGCGCACCGTGGCCCGCGCAGCATAGTCATAACGGAGCGCAGCGATGCGCTTATTTATCACCGTTTGGGCCATCGTTCATCATCCATTCGGGCAGCTGGGGAGCGCGTGGCGTGACTGTACTTGACTGGGCCTCCCGTGTCTCGGTCGTCGGAGAGGTGGGGCAGGCGCACGACGGCAGCCTGGGCATGGCGCATGCGTTCATCGACGCGATCGCCGATGCGGGTGCCGATGCGGTGAAGTTCCAGACCCACATCGCCGCTGCGGAGAGCCGGACCGACGAACCCTGGCGGGTGAAGTTCAGTTACGCCGATAACACTCGCTACGAGTACTGGCAGCGGATGGAGTTCTCGGCCCCGGCCTGGGCGGGGCTGCGCCAGCACGCGCTCGATCGCGGGCTGGCCTTCCTCAGCTCCCCGTTCTCCCTGCAGGCGGTGCAGCTGCTGCGCCGGGTCGGAGTGGCTGCTTGGAAGATCGCCTCCGGTGAGGTCGCTCACCCGCAGCTGCTCGACGCGGTCGCGCACACCGGCGCGCCGGTGCTGCTGTCCAGCGGGATGAGCAGCTGGGCTGAACTGGATGGCGCCGTAGCCCGGCTGCGTGCCGCCGGTGCCGGTCCGCTGGCCGTGCTGCAGTGCACGTCGGCCTACCCGGTCACGCCGGAACAGGTCGGGCTCAACGTGCTGGACCAGATCCGGCAGCGATACGGATGTGCTGCGGGGTTATCCGACCACTCCGGGACGATCTTTCCCGCGCTGGCGGCGGTCACCCTCGGCGCGCGGGTGGTCGAGGTGCACGTGACGCTGTCGCGGGAGATGTTCGGCCCGGACGTGGCAGCGTCGGTGACCACGTGTGAGTTACGCCAGCTGGTAGACGGCGTGCACTATCTCAACGCGGCGCTCGCGGCGCCCGTCGACAAGGATCAGGTTGCCCGCGAACTGGCGCCGATGCGCGCGCTATTCGGCCGCTCGCTGGTAGCCCGCGGTGCGCTACCGACCGGCCACGTGCTCACCGCGGATGACCTGATCGCCAAGAAACCCGCCGGCGGAGTGTCCCCCACTCAGCTGGAATCCCTCGTCGGTCGCCGCCTGCGCCGCCCGCTCAACACAGACGAACCACTCCGCGAGTCGTACCTCGACTGACTGCCGTCACCCGGCGGGGTCGCATGCTTCATTGCCCTGGCCACCGGAGGATGGCAGCAGTGAGCAGGATCGCCGCCGCCGCCAGGACGATCCGCAGCCACCGCTGGTGGCGCTGCCACTGGCTGTCCCACCAGGTGCCGTCGCCGCTGTAGTGGCGGCCCAGCGCCATCGCGGCTCGCCCCATCCCGAAACCGAGGCCGCCGGCCAGCGCAGCCGGCCAGCTGCTCATCAGCAGCACCGCGGCCAGCGGCAGGTAGGGCAGGTTGCTGGGCATGTGGGTGCGGACGCCGCTACCCATCTCGAAGCCGAACCGCAGCGCGCCCGCGTCGCCACCGGATGCGATCACAGTCGAGGGCACCTGGGCTCGCCGGTGCGGCAGCGACACCCGGTGCAACCCGCACTCACCGGCGAGCACGAACAGCGCCACCACTGCGATCACCCCGACCCGCGCGGCCGGTGGCAGCGCCGGGCGCAGCAAACTGCCCAGCACCACCGCGACGGCGCTGATGGCAAGACCGCTGGCGACCAGACCGGTGGTGAAGTAGCTGCGTGACGTATCCCGCCAGACCGGCGAGCTCAGCAGGGACGCTGAGTTCGTGCTTCAGGGTGATCCGGACAGCGCATAGCCGGCGACCAACCCGAGCAGCAGCCAGGTCAGCAGCCAGCCGGACGGCATCACCGGCGCCGCGGCCGCCGACATCACCAGCGCGGCGGTGACCTGTACGGGCCCCCAGGCGGCGCGCCGCAGACGTTGGATCATCGGGACAGCGGCGCCTAGTCCGCCGCTTCGTTGGGCAGCCGCGCACTGCACACCAGTTGCTCCAGGTTCGGCGCCCCGCTGTAGTGCACCTCGCCGTCTGCGCATCGGAACGTCCAATTATCGCTCTTCCACAGCCAGGCGTTGCGGGGATCGGGGCCGGAGCGGCAGATGTTGTGAGGCTGGTAGCAGTCCTGGCCCCCTTTCCCGTCCCCGTAGCAACCGTTGCGGAACCACTTGTCCATCCCGCAGTACGACTCGGAGTACGGCGCACCGATACAGGTAGGTCCGTGCGGCCCGTAGTGGTAACGACCGCAATCGGGGTACTCGGTGCCCTCATCGGCTCTGGCCACCCGGGCGAGCGGGATCCAGCCGAGCATGGTGAGGCCCAACGTCATGGCAGCGGTGCCGGCGATGGCGAGAAAGCCGCGCCGGCGCAACCCGGTCGCGGCGTCGGTGAACTGCACGACACGCGGTTGCGGATCAGCGCCGGGCTGGTCGAGGCGGGGGATGTCAGGGGAGATCATCGCGCTCCTTGCTGGGCCATCGCGGGGTTCAGCAGGCCGGCTACTTGCTGGCTGAGCTGCTGGGCGGCCACCACCGGCTCGGCAGCCCGCACCGTGCCGTCGTCGTCGACGTGCAGTACCGCCGGTGCCCAGGGCAAGTCGAGCTGCGCGACGAGCACGGGGTCGACGCGCGAGCTGATGCCCGGCGAGTCAGCCCATCGCGCGCGGGGGGACAGCACCTCGAAGCGGGTCCCCGGATACTCGGCGGGCAGCAGGGTGAACGGCTCGTGGGCCTCGTCACACAAGCCGCAGCCGGGATCGAGGACCAGCAGGATCGCCGGCCCCGCACCGGCCAGCTGCGGCACCTGGCGACCCATGGTGGCGCGCCAGGGCTGCATGCCGTGCTCGGATCGCAGCGCCCCCACTTCGGCCTGCAGTTCCCGCAGTTGCCGCAGCATGCCGGCCATCGCCAGGGTCAGCACGGCCAGGCAGCCCCAGGCCAGCGTCAGCGTGGCGGCGAGCACGCTCATGCGACACGTCCGTCGACAGCCGCCGGCAGGGTGTAGAGCAACACCGCCAGTATCAGCGCGCATCCCACCACCAGGACCGCGGCCCCGCCGCTGGGCAAGGCAACCGCGGGATACACCGCGGTCGCGGCCAGCGTGGCGATCGACAGCACCACGGCCCGGGCGATCCCTCCCGGCCCAACCTGAGTGCCCATGTGGTTACAGCCGCAATCCGACGTGTCGCCGTGGTGGTGGCGCCACCACAGGTGGGCAGCGAAGGCCAGGTAGATCGCGGCCTGCGCGGCCAACGCCCAGCGCAGTTCGTCACTGCCGAAGACGACCGCCGCGACTGACGGCACGCCGATCGTCAGCTCGACGACCGCGATGGCGCGGGCTGCAGCGAGGCCGGTGCCCGCCGCACGAGCCAGGTACTTCGGTGCCCTCAGATGCTCGAGCCCGGCCTCCACCAGCAGGAATGCCGCTGCGAGCACGGGCACTCCGAGCAGGATCATGAGGACTCCCAGGTCACGTTCAACTCATGAACAAACGCTAGTACCTGGTTGGAATCGGAGGTGTCAGCCGGTCCGGGTACGAGCCGGGTCACCGCAGTGGGCGTGGCCAAGACCAGGATGTCCGGCCGGGATCGCCCTCGCGCGCCGGGGCCGAGCGGTTGGCGCCACAGTTCCCCGTGCCGAGTCGCAATCCCCCGAAAATCCGGGACGGCGACCTGGCTGTCACCGGGCCGCTCAATGATCAGGTAGCCGATCCCGGGTACCTCCTTGGCCACCCGTACCGGCTCGGCCTGCACCTGCCCGGCGCTCCGAGGCTGGACCAGCATTCCCAGCGGGGTGTCGGTCAACCGGAACGCGTCGAAGACCGTTGTGATGCCGTCTGGGGCGCCACTGGCCCGGGTGTGCAGCTCGAACCACTGCCCGCGCCAGGCAGCCCGGTAATCGGGAACCTCGGTACGGTCCCGGATTCCGATGATGAGCTCACCGCCCCGGTAGGGCTGGTGCAGGCGCCGATCGGGGATGGTGGTGTAGGTGCTGTGCCAGTCGAAAGCGCCGGCCTCGGCGACGGTGAAGGTGCGCCGAGCGCCACGGACCAACGCGACGAAGTCGCACGACCACGGCCTGGAGACATCCAGGGTGGTGCTGCCCAGCCGCACCTGGGTGCCATCCGGGGTGACAAACGAGGGGCCGCCCCGCCACGGCCAGTCGTACCGCCCGCGTTGTGAGGATGTGATCACAGATATCTCCCGCGCCGGGACATTGCTCGCGATACTCGCACACTTGCAGTCGCTATCTGCGAGCAATCAATTACGGCGTGTCTTCACGAGCTCAGCTCGCGACCAGCTCGGTCGGCACGGTGATCACATCCACCATGGCACCGTTGCGCAGCACGGTGATCGGCAGCCTGATGCCGATGGCGTCGGAGAACAGCTGGCGCTGGATGCCCTGGGCGTCGGTGACGGGCCGGCGTCCCGCGCTGAGTACGAGATCCCCGGCGCGCAACCCGGCCCGGTCGGCCGGGCTGCCCGGGATGACCTCCACCAGGCGCAGGCCCGACGCCTGCCCGGTGCGTTGCGCAACCGGCGTGGGCAGCGGGGCAGGTACCCCAACCAGGCCGAGGTAACCCCGACGCACCCGGCCATCGGCCAGTAACGCCCCGATGATGCGGCGGGTGGTCGCGTTGACCGGCACCGCCATGCCGAGCCCGAAACCGGCGACGGCAGTGTTGATCCCGACCACCTTGGCGGTCGCGTCGGCCAGCGCGCCGCCGGAGTTGCCGGGATTGAGCGCGGCGTCGGTCTGGATGACGTCCTCTATCACCCGCATGGCCCGGCCGGCTCGCACCGGCAGCGAGCGGCCCAGCCCGCTGACGACGCCCGCGGTCACCGATCCAGCCAGTCCCAACGGGTTACCGATGGCGACCACCAATTGCCCCACGACCAGTTCGTCGGCGTTGCCCAGCTCAGCCGCGGCCGGCGTTGCACCCCTGGCCCGCAGCACCGCGAGATCGGATAGCGGGTCGGCGCCTACCACGTCGAAGCGACTCTCGGTGCCGTCGGTGAACGCGGCGACACCGTCGTGCGCGGCGCCCACGACGTGCGCGTTGGTCAGCAGTAGCCCGTCGTCGGCGAAGACGACGGCTGACCCGGCGCCTGCGCCGAGCCGGAGGCTGGCGACGTGCGGGGTGACTGCGGCCGCCACTGAGCTGACCGTCCGGGAGTAGGCATCCATGGCGTCCACCGCGACCACCAACTTTCAGCATTACACCGTTGCAAGATGAGCAACGCCGCTGCGTCCAGCGCTGTTCCGGGCGGCAGGATCGGGCACCGTTGTACTACTTGTCGTGCACGGTTCTGTGTTCGTCCCATGAGGTCCGTTGGCTGGGGCATGGTTGGGACCGCCCGTCAACGCGAATTGAGCAATCGGCAGATCGCGGCTGATCCTTCCCGAACAGCGATCAGTTGGACGCCGACGTCCCCGAGCGCCGAACTTGGCGGCCTGGCCTCCCCGTACCGGTGCGGGTTTTGGGAGTGTGGTGGGCGTGGATCGTTTCGCCTTGGCTGATCGTCGTCCGGATTTATTGAGCGAGGCTGCCGCTCGCGCGGGACGCTTCCTGGACGATGTCGATCGACGCCCGGTAATGCCGACACGGACCGATCTCGCTGGGCTGCGGCGCTTCGATGAGCCCTTGCCTGAGGACCCTTCGGATCCGCGGCAGACGCTGGGGTTGTTGGACGAGGCAGGTTCATCGGCGACCGTGGCCAGCGCTGGTCCGCGCTACTTCGGGTTCGTCACCGGCGGCACGCTGCCGGTCGCGCTCGCGGCGGGATGGCTGGGCATGGCGTGGGACCAAAACGCCGCGCTGCCGGTGATGAGCCCAGTCGCGGCCCGCCTCCACGAGGTCACCCGCAACTGGTTGGTCGAGCTGTTCGGACTCCCGCAGTTCACGGCCGCGGCGTTTGTCAGCGGCGCGACGATGGCCAATGCCACCGCTCTGGCCGCCGCTCGTGATCACCAGCTGTCGACGGCGGGGTGGGACGCGCCACGACACGGGCTGTGCGGCGCCCCACCGATCACCGTGGTGGTCGGGGAACGATCCCATTCCACGGTGTTCAAAGCACTGGGGCTGATCGGGCTGGGCCGGGAACGCGTCCGCCGGGTCCCCGTTGATGACCAGGGCCGGATGCGGCCTGAGCTACTTCCGCGGGTGCAGGGTCCGGTGATCGTGTGTGCCCAAGCCGGGGAAGTCAACACCGGCGCGTTCGATCCATTTCCCGAGGTCGCTGCCTGGGCGCGCGAACACCACGCCTGGCTGCACATCGATGGCGCCTTCGGACTGTGGGCGCTGGCCGACCCCACCCACCGTCATCTCACCCACGGGCTGGCGGAGGCCGATTCGTGGGCCACCGATGCGCACAAATGGCTCAACGTCACCTACGACAGCGGCATCGTCCTGGTGCGCGACCCCGTCCATCTCCAGCGCAGCTTCGCCTCGGTCGCCGACTACCTTCCGCCCGAAGACGGTTTCGAGGCGATGCACCACACGCCACAGTCCTCCCAACGCGCCCGCCAGATCGAGATCTGGGCGGTGATGCGCAGCCTGGGCCGCGCCGGGCTGGCCGAACTGGTGGCAAACGGCTGCCGCCAAGCCCATCGCATCAGCGCGGCCCTGGCCGGGGCCGGGTTGGAGATTCTCAATGACGTCGTGCTCAACCAAGCACTCGTCGCCGCAGGCGATAACGAAACAACCAGGCGGCTCACCGCGGCCGTCCAAGCCGAGGGAACCTGCTGGTGTAGCCCCACGAACTGGAACGGGCGAACCGCAATGCGCATCAGCGTCTGCGGCTGGAACACCACCGACCACGACGCTGACCGCAGCACCGAGGCGATCCTGCGCTGTGCCCACCACACCGGAGCGCTTCCTCAATAGGCGCAGGGCACCTGCCGCCGCGATCAAATGCAGTCCGGCGCGCAGGCACGGACGTCCCGCTCACGCCCCGGGCGGATTGGCGGCGGGATCCCAGGCCAGCCCGGGAACTCCCCAGCCTTGCGCTCTGAGCATCTTTTTCGCCTCGCGGGCGTGCCGCCCGACCAGCCTGTTGAGGTAGAGGATGCCGTCGAGGTGGTCGGTTTCGTGCTGGAGGCAGCGGGCAAGCAAGCCGGTGCCCTCGACGGTGACCGGCGCGCCGCCGGCGTCCACGCCGGTGACCTGCGCCCAGCCGGCCCGACCGGTGGGGAAGCCCTCGCCGGGCACCGACAGGCAGCCCTCCCAGTCATGGTCGGGGTCGGGCATCGTCTCCGGGCGCGGGCTGGTTTCCAGTACCGGGTTGACCACTACCCCCCGGTACCTGACGTCGTGCGCATCTGTGCAGTCGTAGACGAACACGCGCAGGTCCACACCGATCTGATTGGCTGCGAGCCCGACGCCCTCGGCCGCGGCCATCGTGTCGAACATGTCATCGACGAGGGTGTGCAGCTTTGGACCGAACTCGGTGACCAGCCTGGTGGGGGTGTGCAGCACCGGATCACCGACGATGCGAATCGGACGAACAGCCATGATGGCCAACAGTAATCAGCGCCGCCGCCGCCGCGATCGCTGGGGAGTCGCGGGGCGTCAGCGCGTTTTCCGCGCCACCGCGTGATTGAATGCCGGAGAATCACAATACTGTGATTCGATGGCACGCCGCGGGAGCGAGGAGACGATGGACGCCGCACAGGCGCTGGACCCGATCGACGACCAGCCCGGGGGGCTGAGCCGCCAAGAACACGAGATGCTGGCCTTCGAGCGGCAGTGGTGGCGTTACGCGGGAGCCAAAGAGCAGGCCATCCGAGAACAGTTCGGCATCTCCGCGACCCGTTACTACCAGATTCTCAACGACGTGATCGACCGGCCGGAGGCGCTTGCCACGGATCCGATGCTGGTCAAGCGGTTGCGGCGGCTCCGGTCGGGCCGGCAGCGCGCCCGGGCCGCCCGCCGCCTCGGTGCCGACCAGAAGTAGTTCATGAGCACGCCGAGCAAGCCC
>DATFDO010000304.1:0-3113 GCA_035252045.1 Pseudonocardiaceae bacterium | reverse complement strand
GCCCGACGATGGTGAACAGCGACTCGATCAGGGTGTCGCCCAGCTGATGGGGTTGCAGCCCCAGCTCGACCAGCCCGGTGTGCACCACATTGTAATAGTGGCTTTCCTGCTCGACCCGGGGATTGTCCAAGTATTCGATCTCGCTCGGGCCGGGATAGCAGGCTGTGACCGTCTTGGCGATCTGCTCGATGGACATCGACTCAGTCATCTGGTTGAAGACCCGGAACTCCCCCGCCGCGGCCGGGTTTTCACACGCCAGCCGGATGCATTCCACCGTGTCCCGGATATCGATGAGGCCGCGGGTCTGTTGGCCTGAACCGTAGACGGTCAGCGGGTGACCCAGTACGGCCTGCACAATGAACCGGTTGAGCACGGTGCCGAAGATGGCGTCGTAGTCGAACCGGGTGGCCAGCCTCGGGTCGGCCGCACTGGCCGCGATTTGCTGCCCGTAGACGACGCCCTGGTTGAGGTCGGTCGCCCGCAATCCCCACGCCCGGCAGGCGAATTCGATGTTGTGGCTGTCATGCACCTTGGACAGGTGATAGAACGACCCCGGCCGCTTCGGGTAGAGCACCCGGTCGCGGCGCCCATTGTGCTCGACGTCCAGCCAGCCTTCCTCGATATCGATATTCGGGGTGCCGTACTCACCCATCGTGCCGAGCTTGACCAAGTGGATATCTCGGTCGGTCTCAGCTATGGCGAATAAGAGGTTCAGCGTACCGATGACGTTGTTGCGCTGGGTATAGACCGCGTGCGCCTGGTCGATCATGGAGTACGGCGCGGAGCGCTGCTCGGCGAAATGCACTACCGCATCCGGCCGGAAGCCTGCTATCAGCTCACGGGTGAATGCGGCGTCGACGATATCACCGCAGAAGGTGTCTATCTGGCGACCGGACACCTCCGTCCATGCCGCCACCCGGACATGCAGCGGGTATACCGGAACCAGACTCTCGACACCCAACTCGTGATCGTAATTGCGGCGCGCGAAGTTATCCGCGATGCCGACGGTGTGCCCGCTATCGGACAAATGGACCGCAGTGGGCCAACCAAGGTACCCATCCCCACCCAAGACCAGCACCCGCATCGACGACCCCCGATCCGTTATCTGTGCTCACGATCTACCCGAGTTGGCAGAGTCCAAACCTGGCCCGCGTGGGGAAGCTGTATGAATATAGAGTTGCCTGCGCTCTCGCGGGGCCAGCTCGGCGTGCCGGGGCTGGGGCAGCTCGTATCGAACCGGTCGAGAATGGTCCGCCAGCTGGCGTTGCGCATTGTAAATGCGGTGAAACTTCCACAACATCCGCGCGAAATTGGTCTGACCGTGGCGCAGATGCCGCCCCACGATTCGCGCCGTCTTGGCCAGCGCCGCCACCCCGAGGTGCTTACGGTTGATGACCGACTGGGTTTTCACCAGCTCGCGGTAGAACTGGTCCAGTGGCAGTTTCGTCGGCAGCACTGCATGCTGGATGTCGAACAGCCGGTAATCCAGGCTGGTGAGCTTGCGGGACTCGGTATGCCAGATCTCGGTTCCGGGGTATGGCGTCATCACCGACAGGTGCACGATCTCAGGAACCTGCAGCGCCCATTCCCGCACCAGCCGGAAACGTTCGGTATCCCATTGCGGATCCACGATGAGGTTGATCGCGACGGCCACACCGAGGCGGCGGGCCACCTCTAGGGCCCGGAAGTTGTCATCCGGGCTGACCCGCTTGCGGAACAGCTTCAACCCCTCGGCATCGAGGGCTTCCATCCCCAGGAACATGTACTTCAGGCCCAGCCGGCGCCAGCGCTGGAAGACCTCCTGGTTGCGCAGCAGCACATCGGCCCGGGTCTCCAGGTAGTAGTCCTTGCGGATCTTGCGGCGCTCCAGCTCGGCGGCGATCGCGTCGCCGTGCTCGGGCCGGATGAACGCGACGTCATCGACGATGAACACGCCCGGCTCGCGCACCGCGGCCAGGTCGTCGGCGGCTGCTTCGGGCGAGGCGCGCCGGTAGCTGCGGCCGTAGAAGGTCCACGCCGAGCAGAACGAGCAGTCCCACGGGCAGCCCCGGGTGAACTCCACCGAGGCGGCCGGATCCAGCACCCCGATGAAGTAGCGGTGGCGGCGGCGCAGCAGGTCCCGGGCTGGTAGCGGCGCGTCGATGCTGCTCAGCATGCCGGGCGCACCCGGTCCGGTGCCGGTCAGCGTGACGGCTCCGGGAACCTCGTGCGCGGCATTGTCGGGTAGCGCAGCGAGCATCAGCGGCGCTGCGACCTCGCCCTCCCCACGCAGCACCGCGTCGATCGCCCCGCCGGCCTGGTCCAGGACGTGCTTGGCGATGAACGACACCGAGTGACCGCCCGCGAAAACATACGGGGCGGGCCGCAATCGCTTGATCCGGTGCGCGAGCTCGATCACCTCAGGAACGTTGGCCAGGTAGTTCAGGCCGAAACCGACCGCATCCGGCCGGAACCGGGCCAACTCACGATCGAGCTCGGCCCAGGTGTGTGTCTGCAGATCGATGATGGCGACCTGGTGGCCCGCGTCGCGGGCGGCCCCGGCCACCCGCTCCAACCCCAGCGGCTCCAGCCGCAAGAACAACTCCGAGTACATCAATGCACTCGGATGCACCAGCAGAACTCGCATACTCTTCCTTAGCCGCTCTTAGGCCCCATTCCTAGGCCCGCTCTCAGGCACTGACGAGCCCGCGCCAGGCAGCAAGCCGGGCAGCACGGGCGATTCCTGCGACGTCCAGACCGTGGGCGCCCAGCAGGTCATTGCGGCCGGCATGCGGCAGGAACTGCGACCCGAGGTTGATCGAGCGCATCGCGACGCGCGATCCGCTGGCGTGCAGCGCCCGGCCCACGGCGTCCCCGAAACCACCCGCGCCGGCGTTCTCTTCGACGGTGAGCACCAGCTGGTAGCCGTCCGCAGCGCGGACCAGCGCCGGGTCCACCGGCAGCAGCCATCCCGGGTCGACCACGGTAACGTCCTGGCCGCACAGCGCCAGCTCAGCGGCGGCCGCCACCGCGGATCGGGCGCAGGCACCGGCTGCCACGATCAGCGCGCCGCCGCAGCCGTTGCGCGCCAGCACGTCCGCCGCACCGATCCGGCCGATCGCCGGCAGGGCCGG
>DATFDO010000303.1:0-4294 GCA_035252045.1 Pseudonocardiaceae bacterium | reverse complement strand
GGCGGCCAACCGCGGCATCTGGCAAGCCTCGGACCTGCAGCGCCAGTTGGCCGAACGCGGTCTGGTCATCTCCCTGGGCAAAATGTCCCACCTGTGGTCGGGGCAGCCCGCGTCGCTCAAGCTGTCGGATCTGGACGTGATCTGCGCGGTGCTCGGCTGCGAGATCGGGGAACTGCTGATCCCCGAGCCGGACAAGGTGCCCCGTCCGAACACCGACAGCGAGCAGACCGCCGCCGACGCAGCGGCGCAGCCACCGCGGGTGGTGCCTCGTCGGCGAGACGGCCGTTCCTTGCCACCAACCTAATCGATGGTCACCCGCGACGGCACCGGCCCGAAGATCGCCCGGTCGGTGACTAGCTGCGCCGAGTGCCTGGCCTGGGGACCGACCTACGCCCAGGGCGTGTGCCTGGCCTGCTACAACTTCGCCGCTGCTCGCTTCGGCCACCATGTCGGCGAGTGCGGCGGCTGCCGACGTCGGGTGCGGCTCAAGCGAGGCTACTGCCGGCTGTGCTGGTGCCAGGCCCGGCTGGATCGCGACCTCGCCGCCGAGGATCCTCGCTCGAAGGTCGTGCTCGCCCCGTTCCTGGCTAAGGTTCGCTGCCACCAACTGTTTTTGGCCGACCTGTACCACCCGCGCGCTCGGCCACGAGCGGTTCCTCGACGTCGCGGAGCCAAGGGATGTCCCCCCAAGCCGCCACCAGCGGTAGCGGTCCGTCCCCGGACCGACTGGGTCCAGCTCGCGTTGTTCACCGACCTGCCCCGCACCTACCACTACGGCAGCGTCGACTTGAGATCTGCATCGACGCCGGACAATCCGTGGCTGGCGTGGGCGCTGTATCTCGCGCACGCGATGGCCGAAAGCCGCGGGTTCACCCCGATCGTGCGACGCACCCTCAACCGCAACCTGGTGATGCTGCTGGCTAACCACGCTGAGGGCGACATGGTGCGGGTGTCGGATTTCCACCGCGTGATCACCCATCGCGGCGCCAGCCTGATCCACGTCCTGGACGTGCTGACGACGATGGGCATCCTCCACGACGATCGGCCACCGGTGTTCGACACGTGGCTGGAATCCAAACTCGACACACTGTCGCCCGCGATCGCCAGCCCGCTGCGAGGTTGGGCCCGCGTTGTGCGCGACGGTGGACCCCGCCGCCGCCCGCGTCGACCCGGTACCGCCATGGCCTATCTCAACGCGGTGCGACCGGCGCTGCAAACCTGGTCGGCCACCCACGCCCACCTGCGGGAAATCACCGACGACGACGTCGTGGCCTACCTCGATACTCTGCGCGGCGAGCCGCGACGCACCGCCGCGGTGGCCTTGCGCTCGCTGTTTAGGTGGGCCAAACAGCAGGGGGTGATCTTCCGCAACCCATGCCGCCGAGTCCGGCTCGGTAAACGCACCGTCTCCGTTTGGCAGCGGCTGTCCGATGAGGACATCACCCGTGCCGTGCAGGCCGCGAGTACTCCGCAGGCTCGGCTGTGTGTCACGCTGGCCGCCGTGCACGCGGCCCGCCCCGGCCAAATCCGCGCGCTTCGCCTCGACGACGTTGACCTGGGCAACCGCCGACTGACCATCGCCGGCCGAACGCGCCCGCTCGACGAGCTGACCTACCGCGTGCTTGTTGAGTGGCTCGACCACCGACGTAGTCGATGGCCGCACACCGCCAACACCCATCTGTTGATCAGCAAAGAAAGCGCGCTGCGGCACGGCCCGGTCAGCGCCCCGTTCATCCGCAACCTGCGAGGTTTGCCCGCGAATCTGGAACGGCTGCGGATCGACCGGCAACTCGAGGAAGCCCTCGCCTGCAACGGCGATCCCCTGCACCTGACGGCCGTGTTCGGCATCGCCGAACAAACCGCCATCCGCTACGCGACCAACGCGCGCCAACTCCTCGAAGACGATCACGCTGCCACGCCCCCGGGTTCCTGGCGAACCCAAGCATCTGACCCCCACAATGAGGCCGACGAGCACTTGGGTTCCCTCTGAATGTGCTTCAGTTTTCCTGAACCCCAGCAGTTCGGCTTGGTGCGGAACACGAGCACGTCCTCGTGGGCGATGAGGTGCAGGGGCAGGCAGGCCTGGCGTTGTTTGCGGATGAAGTCGCGTTGGAAGAAGCTGCCGCGGGCAACGAGGTCATGCTCGGCCACGCGGGCGAGGAGGGCAACGCATCGTTCGACGGGGATCAGGCCGGCCTGGAGGCCGCAGGCGAGGATCTGGGAGGGCAGGTCGATGAGTTCAGCGTGCTCGCGCCAGGGGCGGATGGTGATCACGACGTGCCCGCCGGGCCGCAGGAACGCCGCGGTGCTGGTGAGGATCTTGGTGAAGCCACTGAGGAGACGGTGGTGGCCGATGTTGGCGAGGTTGCCGCGGTCGAGGATGTTGCCGTAGCGGTGGTGGAACTTGTGCACTCCGGTTCCGGCTTCGGCGGTGACCTGGCCGTGGGTGGAGGGCCCGTAGGGGGGTGAGGTCACCACGAGCGCGGCCTGCCCGAGGTAGTCCGGTGGCAGCAGGGTGGCCAACTGCCGGGCGTCGCCGTGGAACACACTGCCCTCGGTGTCGACGCCGGTTTCGCGGGCCAGCTCCAGGTTCGCGCGGGTGACATTGACCCAGTGCGGTTCGTATTCGACCCCGAGCGCCTGTCGGCCCTGGTGGAGGGCTTCGATGAGGGTGGTGCCGATGCCGCACATGGGATCGAGCACGAGGTCGCCGGGTTGGGTGTAGTGGGCGATGGCGTGCGCGGCCACTGCGGGCAGCATCTTGGCCGGATGCGCGGTCGATTCGGGGACGTAACGGCCCGCGCGTTGGGCGGTTGGTGAGCTTTGCGCGGTGACCCAGACCGATACGGCCGGAGATACCGACTCGAGTGTGGCCGGGTCGGTGTGGTTGATGACCGGCTGCGGGTTCGGGTTGCCGGGGAGGGGATGGCTCGGGGTCTGGTGGGTGTGCTGGCCAGCCACGGGTGCGCCTTTCGGGGGAAGAGTGCCGGCGTCGGGGTGGTGGTGACGGGTGGAGGTCATCGGTGGGTTCCGGTCTTGAGAGCGGTGGTGGACAGCAGCGGCGGTGGTTCGTGCTCGTGTGGTTGGGCGAAGACCAGGACGTCGGAGGAGATCCGGTGGTGTGGTGCGGGCTGCCCGGGTGAGTGGTGCGGGACGGGCGCCCGGGCGAGGGCCGGGGAGAGGTGGAAGTGTCCGCGGCGGATGGGGGTGTGCAGGGCAATGATGTGCTGGAGGTAGAGCAGGTCCGCGTTTTGCGCACACGCCACAACCGGCCCGGTCGGGTCCCGGAGTTCTCCCGAGGACCAGTCACTGTGAGTGAGCACCACGAGGATGCCGCCGACGCGGAGCAGGCGTGCGGCGAGCAGCGCGACGTGATCGCTGGCGCGGTCGCCGCTGTGCTCGGGATGCAGGCTGGTGATGATCAGGTCGGTGGTCCCGGTCGTGGCGTCGAGCTGACTCGCCGCCGTGTCTGGCGCGCAGTCGGTGCGGCGGTGAGTCCCGAACGGGCAAGGGGCCTCGGGGGTCTGGAGGAGATCAGCCCAGAACGGTCGTGAGGCCGGCCCGGAGGCGGTTGAATCCCGCTGGAGGTGGATCAGTGCTGCGGTCCGGTCCAGATCGTCGATCGCGGCGAGCGTGGTGGCTAGGTGAGCGTCGCGCTCGGCGGTGCGGGTGCGGTCGGTCAGCCCGCCGGTCTTTCCCGGGGCGATGAGCGGCCGCGGTGTCGCGGTCGGCCAAGGCATCAGGACGACCCGATCCCCGGACTTGCTGAACGAGGTAACAATCTTGGTCAGGATGGGTGCGGGCCAGGTCGCGTCGGGGTCGACGGCTGTGGGTCCGCACGCCCAAACGGTGGCCGGGGTCGGCACCGTCGGTGGGGTGCGGGGACGGCTGGGGATGCTCGCACGGGGGGCGCCGTGCCGAGCTGAGGAAGCGCGGGCGGGGGCGTTGGGGTAGGGCTGGCGGTGGCTGCCGCGGCGGGTGCGGGATGGTCGGGTCGTGTCGGTGCGACCTTTGGGAGCGGGGGTCGCGGAATGGTCGGAACGGGTCATGGATACCTCCGCCGATCTGGGGTGCACCTGTGGTGCGTGGCGCTGATGACACCCCTGAACTCCGCAATAACGCTGCCTTTTCAACAGAGGGAAACGAACGTTTTCACGAACCTGGGGGAGACTCATCGCCAGCGCGCGTGTGGGCCAAGGCTCGTGTGGGAGCCCACGCGGAAGTGGTTTGTGGGTGTCGTCGAGTCTGGCGGCGGAAATGATCAGTGAAACAATTTTCCCACTGCTGTGCAGGT
>DATFDO010000302.1:0-13650 GCA_035252045.1 Pseudonocardiaceae bacterium | reverse complement strand
AAGGGCATGGGGTGAGGCGCGACCCGCTGACCGCGCCGCCGGCCGGCGACGCCGACGTCGCGGCGTGGACTGCGGCGCTGGGCCTGGACGGGCTGATCGACCTGCACGTGCACTTCCTGCCCGACCAGGTGATGGCCAAGGTCTGGGCGTACTTCGACCAAGCCGTCGAGCACTACGGCATCCCGTGGTCGGTGCACTACCGGCTGCCACAGGACGAACGCCTGGCAGTGCTGCGCGCGTTGGACGTGCGGGTGTTTGCGCCGCTGGTCTACCCGCACAAACCGGGGATGGCGGACTGGCTCAACGGCTGGGTCGCCGACTTCGCCGCTTCCGTGCAGGCGGCCGTGCCCACCGCGACCCTCTTTCCCGAGCCGGGCGTTGCCGAGTACCTGATGCGGGCGCTCAGCCGGGGTGCCCGGTGTGTCAAGGTGCATGTACAGGTGGGTGGCTTCGATCCACGTGACCCGCTGCTCGACCCGGCCTGGGGCTTGCTGGCCGAGGCTGGCTTGCCAGTGGTGGTGCACTGCGGGCATGGGCCGGTTCCCGGACGCTACACCGGGCTGGACGTATTCGGTGCAGTACTCGCCGCCCATCCGCGGCTGGTCGCGGTGCTGGCGCACGCCGGGCTGCCCGACTACGACGAGGCGCTGCGGCTGGTGCGGTGCTACCCGCGGGTGTATCTGGACACCACGATGGTCGGCGTGCCGTTCACCGAGGCGTTCGCCCCACTGCCGGCCGACTGGCCCGCCCGATTGGTGGATGTGGCGGACCGCGTCGTGCTGGGCACCGATTTCCCGAATATCCCCTACGACTACGCCACCCAGCTGCGTGCCCTCGCGGGCTGGGCGGCCGCGGACGATCGGCTGGGGCTCGGCTTCTTGCGCGCGGTGCTGCATGACACGCCAGCCCGGTTGCTGCAGGGATGAGCGGCGGGCGTCCGGGCGTTATGCTGTGCAGGCTGTCCAACCCGACAGCGTCCAACCCGTACAGGGGGGTGAACGGTTTCGACTCCGAACGTTGAGTCAGTGGGAAGCGTGCCGGTGCAGGCGAGAGACCACCGTAAGCGTCATCGCACACCAATAAGCGCCAACGCGCAGCAAAACGATTTCGCTCTCGCCGCCTGAGCGAGTAGCGGATCTGTCGGACCGGGGGCGTCCCCGCCCCGGAGCCCGGCATCAGTTAGGGGACTTCACCACCAGGCCCGGTCGCGGGGCCTGAGCGGGACACCTACAGCGACTGGGATCGTCACACCGGCTTGTCCGCGGGACCGGTGGATCCGAGTAGCGGCATAGCGGACTGCGCACGGAGAAGCCCTGACAAGGCGACGGAGGACCCGGGTTCGATTCCCGGCACCTCCACATGAAGTCACAGATGAACCCCCTGGGCGCTGAGAAATGGCAGGTCAGCGGCTCGTAGGGGGTTCATCTGTGTCGGAGTTTGACCAAGATACGTTGGGTCGCTTACTAGAACTTGGAGCCGGACCGTCCAGATCTCGATTCGGGTTACTTTCCAGACTTCTCGCGATCTCAACGAGGACTTTGGCGATCTTGTGTGCGTCCGGCGGATCATGTCGCTCGTCGTGGAGGAGGACCTTGGACACGCGGATTCGCGACTTGCGCTGCTGCTTCGCTGTTTGGCCACGAGGAACCACCCTGCTGAGAAGGCTTGTTGTTTTAGTGGGGTGGGGACGAAGATCTTGCCTGTTCATCAGCGACCTAGGCCGTGTTCGCCGAGTTGTCGCTGTACCGTTCTTTAATCGGTGTTCAACCGTTCGTGTCGATCTGGTCCGTCGACCAGCCATTCTCGTAGGGCTGAGCAGCTTGCTCGACTTGTTCGGGGCGCAAGCCGGCTCGGCGCATCGGTACATCGGGCCGATGGAGTATCCGGCTCACCGTCTTCTGGTCGATCGCGAACCGCTCGCCCAGTTCGTAGGTGGTCGCTCCGGCCTGGCAGCCCGCGATGAGCATCTTGGCCTGGGTGGATTCGAGATGTCGTATGCGCCCCGGTTTAGGTCGATTGGCGGGCGGGGGAGTGGGTGTGGTGGGGACCCAGCGTCGTCGCCCTGGTTGGAGTGAGCACACACAAGGCCCACGTGAAGTTTCAGATGAGCCCCTGAGCGCTGGGAACTCGCAGGTCGGCGGCTCGTAGGGGTGTCGGATTTTAACCAATATCGTGGGGACCTGCCACCGTCTTACACCAGCCACTTAAAGGAGAGTCCGCGGTAGAAGTGCTAGACCTCGTCGATCGGCAGCCGGTTTCTCGCCGAGAACAGCTCACCGGCGGCGGACAGCGCGATGGTCGCCGACCCCGCGGGCGGTGTGCACGATCTCTGGAACGCTGGCTATGGCCTGTCGTTCGAGCGTCGGGGCGACCGGCTGGACGTCCGCGCAGGCCACATAGTCCATCGGCTGGCACACGCCGTGGCGGCTGACCAGCTCAGCGATCAGCCGCGGGCCGATCGCCTGTCCGCGCGCGGCCGGGTCCACGAAGACCCCGGCACCGGTGCGCGATAGTGTGGAGATCAGGGCGTGCCAATCCATCGCCGGGGTGTCCAGGGCCCGCAGGTCGATCACCTCCGCGGAACAGCCATGGACCGCGAGTTCCTCCGCGGCGGCCAGCGCCCATGACACCGCGACCCCGTAACCGATCAGGCTGACATCGGTGCCATAGCGGACGATCCGGGCTCCGTGCAGGGGCAGCTTGGCGGTGAAATCGGCTTCCGTCACGGCGAAGACCTCGTCGTATAGCGACGAGAACTCCACGAGCAGCACCGGGTCCGGGCAGTCCAACACCGCGTTGAGGATGCCGAGGTATTCCTGGGGGCTGGCGGGGGCGAACACTCGCCACCCTGGGAACGAGATGAACAGGCCCGCCGGGTTCAGCCCGTGCTGTGGACCGTAGCTGCGGCCGATCGGCACTTTCGCCCGCACGATCACTGGGGCCTGCGCCGTGTTGCCGTACAGGGCTCGGATCATGCCGATGTGATTGAACAACTGGTCAGCGGCGATCAAGGCGAAGCTGCCGTACATCAGCTCGACTATGGGGCGCAGACCCGACATCGCCGCACCACCGGCTAGTCCGACGAAACTCGCCTCCGAGATCGGCATGTCCAGAATCCGCGAACCCACGAGTTTGTGGTCAAGACAGCCTGCCTGCCACAGCAGCCCGCCCGGCTTGGCGACTTCCTCGCCGAGGAACACCACCTGTTCGCGGCGGCGTAAGGTCCCCGCCAGCCCGTGGGCGATCGCGTCTTTGAACGTCCACTGTGGACGTGGAGCCGGTGCCTCGATGAGCTCGCTGGCGTCGGACACGGGCAGGCCCCGTAACAGTGCGAGCTCGTTTAACACCGGCTCGACAGCGCTGGCAGGCGGCACAGCGGCGAAGGCCTCGGCCACGATCGCGCGCGCGGCGTCCTCGATCCGTCGATCATCACCTGGCTCCAGCAACCCGAGATCCGACAGCTCGCGGGGCAGGGTGGCGATCGGGTCACGCCGTCGCCAGTCCGATTCCTCCTGCGCGCTGCGATAGCCCGCCGCGCTGCCGGGCGCCGCGCCGACGTGGTCGAGGTGCCGGTAGGTCAGCACCTCCAGGATCGCGGGCCCGTCTCCGACGCGCAGACCCGGCAGCAGTCGGGCCGTCGCCCCATCCACCGCGGCGACGTCGGTACCGTCGACGTACGCGGCGACGAGACCGTGTGCCGCGCCCTGACTCGCCAGGGGCAGCACGGCCGAGACCTCCTGCGGGCGGGTCGCTTCGGCGTAGCCGTTGTTCTCCACCACGATCAGCAGTGGCAACCGCAACACCCGCGCGAGGTTCGCGGTCTCGTGGAACGCTCCTTGATTGACCGCGCCATCGCCGATGAAGCACACCACACAGGCCCCGGTGCCCCGCGACGACTCGGCGAAGGCGAGTCCGGCCGCGATTGGGACGCCGCCACCGACGATGGCGCTGGAGCCCTGAAAGCCGACTGCCGCGTCGCGCAGGTGCATCGACCCGCCGATCCCGCCGTTACCGCCCCCCGACCGTCCGAGCATTTCGGCGAACGCCGCTGTCAGCAGGGTGGTCGCGGCCTCCGGGATGGGTCGGGTGAGCGGATCCCAGTCCGGATCGAGGGTGCGGGCCATGGTCTGGATGAGGAAATGGTGGTGCGCGCGGTGGCTGCCTACCACGCTGTCCGCGGGGCCGAGATGCCGCAGCACTGCCGCGGAAACGGATTCCTGCCCGATGCTGCTGTGTACGGGGCCTGCCCCCTCACCACGTTCCACGCAGCAGAGCAACTGCTCCTCGAAGGCTCGCACCAGATACATGTCGAACAGGACACGCACGAGCGCAGGGCGGCCGATGCGGTGGTAATCGGCAGGTTCACCACGCAACCGGATCACCGGGGGACCCGCAGCGAAGTGATCGGCGCGCATGTCAGGCGTTCCGGGAAGGAAGGCTCGAGCTGTCGTGCCAACCTCCGTAGGCAAGCCAGCCGCCGTCTACCCGGATGGTCGAACCGGTCAGGTAGCTCGCCTCGTCAGAAGCGAGGAAAAGCACTACTGCCGCGACCTCGTGCGGACTTCCCAATCGGGCGAGCGGCGTGCGGGCCTCGATGTCGTCCTGGGTGTAGTCACCGCCCGCACTGTCGGCCTCGACCATCGGCCCGGTGATAAACGCGGGTGCGACGGCGTTCACCCGAATCCGATAACCGCCCCACTCGCTCGCCAAGGTTTCGGTCATCCCGACCATTCCCCACTTAGACGCTGCGTAGGCCACCCGGTGGGGAAAACCACGCACCCCCATGATCGACGACATGTTGACGATCGCGCCGCCGGCGCTGTCCCGCATGATGCGGGCCGCAGCCCGAGAGCAGAGAAACGCACCGGTTAGGTTGACCGCCAGACAACGCTGCCAATCCGCCACATCAAGGTCCACGGCGGGTTTTATGGTCGATATCCCCGCATTGTTCACCAACACGTCAATACGACCGAATCGAGTGACAGCGCAGTCGATCAGCGCCGTCGCATCGTGTTCATCACTGACGTCTCCGGTGAATCCGGCGACGGTGTCGCCGGTGTTCAGCTCCTGGACAGCCTGCTTGACACGCTCGGCAGTCCGGGAATTGACCACCACCCGAGCACCTTCGGCCACGAACCGGCGAGCGATCTCCCATCCGATACCCATTGTCGAACCGGTGACCACAGCGACCTTACCCGCGAGCCTGCCCTGCATCGTCAGGACTCCCATCGCGTGACTACCCGCTAGGAACAGCCGAATTTGTTAGCACGAACCCACATCCTGCGTCCTGGTGAACTCAGGATGGTATTGACTTTGCACTGTCGATCTTCATTAGTGGCCCAGATCCGCGAACGCGTGGGTTCACTCACAGTTGCTCGACCATGGCGGATTCGGCCAGCTGGACGGCGAGTTCCCGCACCTGGTCCATCAACCGTGCGGATTCCTGTCGGGTCCGGCCAATGCATACCGCGCCGAACTTCCCATAAGCGGGAAGGGTGCTGAGCATGTGCAGCACGACACCGGTTCGCTGCTCGTGGTCGTAGTGCAGCGGGGAGTCCCGCACCGCCGCGATGAGCTGCCGAGGTCGCATCCCCACGAACCGGGCATCGGCGATGCCGTCGGTCGCCTGATAGACCCGCTCGGATCCGTCGCCGAGGACCAGTCGGCCATCCGCACCGGGTAAGGCGTGCAGCAGACTGGTCATCATCGTAAACCCGTGCTTGGTGCCGGTCGCCCGCAGATTCACCTCGCACCCCCACAGCCGCCATTCCTGTCCCACTCGCGCCGCGAGGAAGTCCGCGCCGAAATCGCCGACCAGGACACCCTGCTCGATGAGGCACTTGCCGACCCGCAGTCCGTAATCGATCACCATGGCGCGGTAGCCCTCAGCAGCGGGAAACACACTGCCCACAAAGAACGATCCGGCGTCATTTAGCACCTGATCGTGCGTGGAGACCATCTCGACCACACCGCCCGGCACCACCCGGCCTTGGAAACTCGGGCTGCACAGCCCGTCAACGCGGAGTCGTTCCTCCGCGACGATCCCGCAGCGGCCGATGGCCTCGACGAAACCCGCCCACGACAAAGTGGGGTCGACCCGCTCGGCGCCAGGCAGCCGCTCCAGCACAGTCGCCGTCCCGCACTGGCCATCGAGCCGTACCTCGCTCAGATCCAGCAGCGCGTTACCCATGCCCGCGCCGAACTCAGTGCCGCAAAGCTTGAGCACCAACCTGCGCTTACCCCGCTGAACGAGCCCGGCGATCCCCCCGGCAAGATCCTCCAGCGTGCGGCACTCCCGGGTTCCGTCGGGCACCGGGATTCCCGCCGCATGGAACAGGCTTCGACCAGTCGCCTTCGTGCCCAGCTGAAGGTCAGCCTGGGCTTGGTCGCCAGGCAACCCCAGCGCCTCGGCCCACCTCTCCAACTCACCCGATGGCTCAAAGGAACTCACCCACACCCGCGCTCCCGCACGGCGTTCCCGCTCGACGAACGCCCGAATGTCCCCACGGAGCGCGGCGGCCGCGGCGCTGTCGGGATCCAGCAGCTTCGCGCTCAGTGACCGCGCGGACTCGTCATCGAGGCTGCCCAGGACGACACGATCGCGACACGCCCTCAGCTGTCCTTCCCATTCCTCGGGCAGCAAGTTCAGGAAGTAGTCGACCTGCTCATCAGCGTCGATCACCGCAGGATCGGTGACGAAGAACAGCGCGCCCCCACCACAACGGACGACCGCGACGATCACCGCACCCACCGACCGTTCCGGCAACAGCGCAGACCCGGGCAACCGCGCCAGCAGGGCTGTACCACATTCACGACTCTGCACGGACACGACAGCGGGATAGCCGTTGGCAGGGAACATCGAACTCCACCCGGGTTCAGGCAGCCTGAACTGTCGTTGGTGCCCCTAGTCTCTTGGCACAGTCGCAACCTGTCCAGGGCGCGATCATGTGATTTGAGCCGCTCGTCTCCGGACGCGACCATGAAGCGCCCAGTGGGTCGGACGTCACAAGCCGGGATGCCAGGGCGATCTTGCAGTAAAAGGCGTCGACCATCATCAAACGTCGACGTGGGTGGTCAGGCTGCCTTTCCGGGTTGTCCTCGAGGCCCGTCTTGAGGATCGTGAAGTCCGGGGCACCGACCGCGCTGGCGACCAGGGGCACGGTGGCGCGGCAGACGTCGTCGGACTCGATGTCGCCCCTCTCGATCACCATCACCTCGATTGAGTCCGCGGCGTCGGCTCCCGCGCGGTGTATACGGCAAGGGAACGCACGTGCGGCAGATCGCTATGCAGGCGGACTGCCTCCACCACAACGCCGTGGCCCGCAGGACCGAGTTGGGCGGCGATCCGTAGCAACTTCGTGCGACGGACCGCTCGTCTTTCGCTGTTGCCGCAGTTGTCCGCCAGCAGGCGTTTCAGAAGAGCCGCCACACTCGGAGGATCATCCTCCCAAGACCGTCCAGGAGTGCAACACCGGCCAGGGCGCGTTGTGCGATGGCCGCTGCACGACACCGGCCTCGTGCAGCGACTCCAGCCATTCCGGATCGATGGCATCCATCACGGCCCCGAGCCCACCTTCGGCTGCATCCTGCCCTGCGGCCCCGTGGTCCAGGGCCTCACGAAGGTTGTAGGCCGCGCTCTCAGCAAGCCGAAGCCCACTCAGGTCTGCCTCGCCCCAGACGCCAATTGGGCGCTCATCGGCATGACAGGACGTTCGGCGATCTGGGTAGCGCCGTGTGTGATGCAGCTGTTGTGGTCGACGACTTCGATGCTCAGCAGTGGACCTGGGATGCCCGGCGCACTGACAGCTGGGTCTTCGTCAGCCTGCCCGTCGAGGCCTCGGACGAGATCCGCGAACAGGGTTGATGGCCCGCGTCGTGGCTTCGGCTCGATGCGGGTGCGCGTCACGCTCGGTGGCAGCAGGTGGACAACCTCGATCTTCCTGGACAAGGCGTGTGATGCGGCATGTGGGGTCGCCTTCGTTGGGAGTCCCTGGGCAGGATTACCGAGTGCTCATCATGCGCGCGACGCAGAAGCTGCTCCAACGTGTTGGCCCACCGACTCTGCAGGACGGCGAGCAATCGACGACGCTGTTGGGCGAGTGGTACGCGACCGCCCTGTTCTGGAAGCCCCAGGTGGCCTTGCTCGTCAACGAGACAACGTTGCTGCCCGTGCTGATGCCGCTGGCGCCCGCCGTCACCCTGCCGACCAGGATCGCCCAGCAGATCGCTGCTGTCCTCACCGCCCACGGCACACCACCGGCGATCGTCGAAGACGAACTGCAAAGGATGCGGCCCTGCCGGGTCGCCCGGACGGCTAATCGCAGCGTGGTCGGCATCATGACCGAATTCACCCACCTCGCCGAGGTTTGCCACAATCCCGACCCAGATTTGCTCGACCTTGCGCTGCGGCTGGCCACAACACCGTGCGGCCCCCTGTACGGCAGAAACGTCAGTCCGGACCGCGAACTCGGCGCGCTCCTGCGCTCTAGCGGCCACTCGCGACATAGCGAAAGGTCACTTGGATGATTGAAACAGATGACCTGGAACGTATGTCTGGTCGTCGTCACCGTTTCGTAGCGTGCCAATGCGCGCTCCACGCGGCATGTGCGGACGTTCTGCTGCGTCTGTCTCCGGGTGGGCGAGGGGACCAGGCTTGCTCGCGACAACGCTGGAGGACCACGTATCGGGTGGGCTCATTGAGGAGCTTCGCCGGCGAGTTCGGTGGTGCGTTGTCAACGGCAGCCGAATCTTGACCCCTTTTCGGCAGCTGAATTTTGACCCCCCACCGTCTTGTTGATCTTCTATTCTTCGGTTGTGCCGGCGGGTGGGACGCGGCCGAGGTCGCGGTCCTTGAGCCGGTAGCTGTCTCCCTTGAGGGAGATCACTTCGGCGTGGTGGACGAGGCGGTCGATCATGGCGGCGGCCACGACATCGTCGCCGAAGACCTCGCCCCACCGGCCGAAGACCTTGTTGCTGGTGACGATCAGGCTGGCCCGTTCGTAGCGGGAGGACACCAGCTGGAAGAACAGGTTCGCCGCCTCGGGCTCGAAGGGGATGTAGCCGACCTCGTCGACCACGAGCAGCGGGATGCGGGCCAGCTTGGTTAGCTCGGCTTGCAGCCGGCCGGCGTGGTGGGCCTCGGCCAGGCGGGCGACCCACTCGGCGGCGGTGGCGAACAACACTCGGTGGCCGGCTTGGCAGGCGCGGATGGCCAGCCCGGTGGCGAGGTGGGTCTTGCCGGTGCCGGGAGTGAAGGCGACAGACTGCAACATCTTCGTGCGGTGTTGCTGTGCGAGGTCAGAGTCGTCGCCGGGACGCATCCGTTGTTCGGGCGGTTGGTGAACGCAGTGTCGTTTAAGCGCTGGAATGGGGCGCTGCTGCTGGTGATCGAGCTGCCGGATGGTTCACCGGGCACGATCCGCGCTGATGCCACTGATGTGTTCGGTGAGGTGGTCGCGGTGGGTGGTCCTGTGGTGGTCGTGGACGGTGAGGGCCTGCGTCGGCTGCGCGCGTTGGTGCTGGCCCTGGAGTCGGGGCTGGACTTAGGGCGTCGTCGTGCGGTGGCGGCTGGGTCTGAGGTACCCGCCGGGCGAAGGACACACAAATAGGTTCACCACGTCCCTGCTCGCGGCCAACGATTTCGGAACGGGTGAACCTATATGCGTGTCATGACCATAGTTGCCGACTGCCAACTTGCCCTGCCTATCGAGGACACCACCGGCGGTGTGATGGGGTGGAAGGGATTGCCTGAGCCGGCCCGTGGCGCCGTGCTGGTGCTGCTGGCCCGGTTGATTGCCCGGGACGTACTGATCACCAATACGACTCCAGGTGAGGAGGGCAGCGGTGGCTGAGTCCCTTACCGCGGTGCCGGCGAGTGTGCCGGCGCCGGCGTTGCTGTTCTCCAGCGGCAAGATCACCGCCTCGCATCTGGCGCGGGACGCCTACGTCTATGTCCGCCAGTCCACACCGACCCAGGTACTGGTTCACACCGAAAGCTTGGAGCGGCAGTACGAACTACGGGAACGTGAGCTCGGGCTGGGCTGGCCGGCTCATCAGGTGGTGGTCATCGATGCTGATCTAGGCCGCTCAGGGGCGCGCACCGACGGACGGCTGGGGTTCTCCGAGCTGGTCGGCGACGTGGGTTTGGGCAAGGTCGGCATGGTGCTGGGCATCGAGGTGTCGCGGCTGGCCCGCAACAACGCCGACTGGTATCAGCTGCTGGATTTGTGCGCGTTGACCGACACGCTGATTGCAGATGGAGACGGGGTCTACCATCCGGCGGATTTCAACGACCGGCTCGTGTTGGGTCTCAAAGGCACGATGTCGGAGGCGGACCTGCACTTGATCCGTTCCCGGTTGACCGCCGGGCTCAAACATAAAGCGGCCAAGGGTGAGCTGCGCCAAGGCCTGCCGGTCGGGCTGGACTACACCGATGACGATCAGGTTGTGATCACCGCGGACGAGGCAGTGGTCGAGGCGATTACGACAGTATTCCGCCGGTTCGAGGAGCTGGGATCGGCCCGTCAGGTGCTGCTGGGTCTGCGCGAGGACGGATTGTTGCTGCCTCGACGGCGCACCGGGTCCAGGCGGATCAGCTGGGCGCCGGCGACCTATCCCGCGGTGCACGACCTGTTGACCAACCCGGCCTATGCGGGGGCGTTCGTGTTCGGCCGCACTCGCACCGAGAAACGGGTCGACGCGAACGGGCGGATGATCACTCAGGTACGGCTGCTGCCGCGAGAGCAGTGGGCGGTGCTGATTCCCGATCATCATCCGGGGTTCATCGGCTGGAGTCAGTACGAGGCCAACACCACACGGTTGCGGGCCAATTGGCGCGCGCCTCGCGGTCACGGTGGCGGCCCGCCGCGGGAGGGCAGGGCGTTGCTGCAAGGGTTGCTGCGGTGCGGCAAGTGCGGCCGCACCATGCAGACCGGCTATTCCGGACCCAAGGGCCATAGCCCGCGCTATGTCTGCTCCCGCGCCCACCAGCTCTATGGCAGCGGCTCGGCCTGCCAGTCCATCGGTGGTGGTCGGCTGGAAAAGACCGTGCTTGACCGGCTGTTCGCCATCCTGGAACCGGCCAGCCTGGAGGCGACCGCCAAGGCTCTCACCGAAGCCGATCAGTACCACCGCCAGCGGCTTGCGTCCTTCGAACTCGCCGTCGAGCGCGCCCGCTATGAGGCCGAGCGCGCCCACCGCCAATACGACGCCGTCGAGCCGGAGAACCGATTGGTGGCACGGACGTTGGAACGCGCCCTGGAGGACAAGCTCGCCGCAGCGCGCCGGGCGGAGAACGACCTGGCCACCCAGCGGACCCGCTGCCCGGTCAGCCTCACCACCGAAGAGGCCCACTGGATCAGCCGTGCCGGGGCCGATGTCGCGAAGGTGTTCCACGCTGCGAGCACCACCATCGTCGAACGCAAGCAGCTGATTCGAGCGGTGATCGATCACATCGTGCTCACCGTCCATCCCGACGAGCGACTCGCCGAGATGCGCATCATCTGGCAGGGCGGGGCCAGCACCGAGCTGTCCATGGCGATGACCAAACGCGGTGCGCACCCCCGCACCACCGGCGAGGACACCCTCCCGCTGGTGCGACGGCTGGCCGAACACTACGACGACAAGACCATCGCGCTCATCCTGTCCAAGCAACGCCGCCGCACCGCCACCGGGCTGAGCTGGACCAAGACCCGAGTCAAGTCATTGCGCGTCTCCCACGGCATCAGCGCCTACCAATCCCCGACACCCAAGAGTGTCGGTGGCAGCGATCAAGATGTTCTCGTGGTCCCCGTTCCCCGCGCCGCCGAAGTGCTCAGCGTGAGCAGATACACCATCTACCGGTGGCTGCGCGAGGGGTTCATCGTCGGCGAGCAGCTCACCCCGGCCGCGCCCTGGCACATCCGGATCGATCAGCAGCTACGCAACCGGTTACGTCCCGAAGCCCCCGAAGGATGGCTGTCACTAGACCACGCCGCCGAAGCCCTCGGGCTCGCCCGCCAGACGGTATTGCACAAGGTCCAACGCGGCCAACTACAGGCGGTCTATGTCAACCGCGGCCGCCGCCAAGGCCTACGTATCCAGGTCAAACCCGACCAGACTGGACTGTTTGACACACCTGATGAAAGGAACGCGCAGTGTTAACCACGACCGGGCGGGCCTAGGAACACCACGTTGTCTTTAGCGGTAACGACGTCCAGCGTGCCCAGATGCGCGATGACTTCGCGTTTGAGCCCTCGGGCGTGATCGAAGTCGAACTCCTCCAAGGATTTGCGGGCCGGGAAGCGGGCCGCGCGGATGCGGCCTTCGCCGCCGTGCGCCTCCCGGGCGGACACCTCGCGCTGCAGGCAGGCCACCAGGTACTCCTCGTGTGACCAGGCTTCGCAGCGGGCGCGCTCAGCCAGCCTGGCGACGGACTCGCGCAGCGTCGGTGCCTTGAGCGCCCGGGTCAAAAACGCCACTTCGGCGGCCAGGTCCCGGGGTGTGGTCGTGGTGGGCATCAGGCCACCCCACCCTCGGTGGGCTGCGGATCATCCAGGCCTAGGGCGGTGTCATAGTCGGCTAGACACCGCTGCGCAACCTGGGGTTCGGGCGTGGGCCGCACCAAGGTCAGCCGTTCCCAGCGCAACGTCTTGGCCGCCGCCACGTGCTCGAGATCGGAGATCGTTTGGTGGTGCGCCCAGATTCGTTCGTGGTCGGCGACGAGTTTGCCGTCACATCGGGCCTGCACCCGGTCCAGGTCGGCGATGACCTCGATCCGCCGGCCGATCACCGCCGGGTGCACCGAGTAGTCGTTGCTGTCCAGGCGGATGTAGTGATCCCGGGGCAGCCGCGTCGAGGCCCGCCACCCACTCGCCGGCGCCACCGGGGGCAGGGTGAGCATCCCCGCCCGGTCGGCGGCGATCCGATCCACAGGCGCGCAGCCCAGCGCCCGCCGCGGCCGGGTGTTCACCACGCCCAGCCAGTCGGAAAGTTGGGTGTTGAACTCCGCCGGAGAGGCGAAGCTCCGGCCGGGCAGAAAGGAACGTTCGAGGTAGTCGTGAGCCCGCTCGATGATCCCCTTGGCCTCCGGGTCCGCCGGTCGGCAGACCAGGACCTTCGCACCCAGCGTGCCGCGAAACGCCTGACACTGCTCGGTCAGCTCGCTACGCCCGCCGCGCCGGCGGCCGATCGCGCCCTCGCCATCCCACACCAGCACCCGCGGCACCGCGCCCAGCGCCTCGATCAGCCGCCACCAGCCGGCGAACAGGTCCTCCGCATGCCGGGAGGGCAGCAGCATCGCCAAAAGCCACCGCGAATACCCGCACACCATGGTCAGCACCGGCAACCGCTTGGCCGTGCGGGTCTGCCCGAACCCCACCGGCAGCTCAATCGGCGGGAACCACAGATCACACTGCGCGATCTCCCCAGCCACATAGCTCGTCCGCGAAGCCGGGTCCGGCGGCAAATACACCGGCCGCAACTCCGCCACCCGGCCCGAGAGCACCCGAATCGACCGACTCCAGCCGATCCGCTGTCTTGCGTCTGAGTTCGTGAACCAGATCCGGTCTGAAATACCCAGCCATGGATCGGCGTGTCTGGCCGATCTGGAGGCTGTTGATGATGTCCGCTGCGGGTGTGTCTGGCAGGAAGCCACGCCGGCGGTTGTCGCCG
>DATFDO010000301.1:0-7171 GCA_035252045.1 Pseudonocardiaceae bacterium | reverse complement strand
CGGCAATCAGGCCGCCGGTCGTGGACCAGCCCGGCGGCAATCAGGCCGCCGGTCGTGGACCAGCCCGCTGCCGAACCGGCACCGCCGAGCCCTGACGTGCAGCCCCTGGGCCAGCTCGATGCCGCGGCGGTGCGGCGGGTGTGGCAGGCGCTGCTCGACGCGGTACGCGAACAGAGCCGGGCGACCCAGGTGTTGTTCAGCAATTCCACTGCCAGCGCCGTGGAGGGCAACACCCTGGTGCTGAGCTTGCCCACGGCTCCGCTGGCCCGCCGGCTGGGCGAGGAACGCAACATCGAGATGATCAAAAAGGCGCTGCACAGCGTCCTCGGTGTCGACTGGCAGGTGCGCTGCGAGCACCCCGGAGCCAGCGCTGGTCCGAGTTCCCCGGGGCGTCCGGTCGCCCGGCGCCCCGAGGCACCGCCGCAGCGGCAGGCCCCCAGGCGCCCCGAAGTGTCGCTGCCCCCAGCCGACAGTGTCCCGCCACCGCCGGAGCCCCCGGATCCGGAGAACCTCAGCGCGCCGCCGCCCATCGATGACGAAGCGATGCACTCCGCGCGCTTGGATCCCGAGCAGGTGGCCCTGGAACTACTCACCGAGCAGCTCGGAGCCAGGCGCATCGATTAGTCCCGATCGAGGGCGGGCGGCCTCACCGGTCGATCCATTAGTCCCGCGGTCAGCCTGCCGACGCGGCACGCAGCAACCGGAGTTGACTGATTTCGGCGGCGTTGTTCATCAGTTCGGAGTTCACCCAGCCGACCATATGGGCAACGGTGCGTTCGGGATTGTTCTGCCACGGGTACGGCGCAATGGCGTCGAAGTCTGCGTCGGTGAGCCGGTCCAATACTGCCAGCCAATCCCGGCGAAGACCGCGCAATCATTCGACTGTGGCCCTGCCGTCACCAGGCCACTCGATCTCGGCTCGATTCCGCGGTACCCGACCCTGCGCGTGATCCAAGGTCACGGTCCACAACCAGCCGATGTGCCAGCTGACCGATCCGATGGTCGGGATCGGAGCAGGCTCGGGCTCAGGCACCTGCCAATCGGGCACCCACGCCCCATCGACGCCCGGGCGGATGGTCTGGCATCGAGCAGCCGGCTCCCAGAAGAAATCCTCCGACTTCAGGTGCTCCAGATGCAGTTCGAACAGCGACCACGTCAAGTCGAATTGCCAACGCAGCAAATCACGACGGGAAACCGGCACCCGGCCGATCCTGTCAGCCGGTCCGGGGGTGGCATCCGACCGGCCGCTGTGAACGTGAGCCGATCCTGTCGTCGCCGAGTTCGACAAGGTGGCGGTCCGACGCGGTGTGACAGCCGTGGTGTCGAACCCGGCGACAACAGGGCGCACGCCGCCCAAACGTCGGGTGGCGCCGCACAAAACATCCGCCGGCCCGTCCGATGCCCGCCGCGCGGCGCCACCGCAACACTGAGGCCGTTGGCCCAGGTGAGCAGCACGAACCGAGGGGGCAGGGCGATGGCGCAGTCGGTTGTGGGGGATCCGGTCAGTCCCGCCGCGAAGTCCAATCCGTACCCGGCCTACGCGCACCTGCGGGCCACCCAGCCGATCCACTGCGTCCTGCTGCCCAGCGGCCGGCGGCGCTGGCTGATCACCCGCTATGCCGACGCTGAACGAGCGCTGTGCGATCCCCGGCTGGTGAAGACCAGACCGGTAGACGATCTTCCCGACGAGGTCCGACCGCTGACGAAAAGCCTGATCAGCGCCGACCCGCCGGACCACACGCGGTTACGGGGGCTGGTGCGCAAGGCCTTTTCGCCCCGGCTGGTCGAGCGGCTTCGCCCGCGCATCCAGCAGATCGCCGACGAGTTGCTCGATGCGGTCGTACCCGCCGGCAAGATGGACCTGATCGACGACTACGCCTCCCCGTTGCCGATCATGGTCATCGCTGAGCTGCTCGGAGTGCCGCCTGCGGACTGCGCCCGGTTCCGGGCCTGGTCCAACGCCTTCGTTGCAGACGAACCCTTCACCAACGGAGATCCGCTGGAGGCCTGGCGGCGAACCGCGCTGGCCGAGTTCAGCAGCTACCTGCGGGCGCTGTTCGAGCGCAAACGTGCCGATCCGCGCGACGACCTGATCACCGGCCTGGTCTTGGCGCGGGAAGACGGTGACGCCCTGAGCGCGGACGAACTACTCGCCACAGTCGCCGTGCTGATCGTCGCCGGGCATGAGACCACGGTCAATCTGATCGGCAACGGCATGCGCGCCCTGCTGGCGCATCCCGACCAGCTCCGGATGCTCACCCGAGATCCGCGCCTGATCGGCTCCGCGGTGGAGGAGCTGCTGCGCTACACCGGTCCGTCCGAGACCACCACGTTCCGCTACGCCGCCACGGACCTGCGGTACAACGGCGTGACCATCCCGCAAGGCGATCAAGTGGTGATCGTGCTGGCTTCCGCGAACCGTGACGAGACCCGCTTTGCCCGCGCCGACCAGCTTGACGTCACCAGAACCAGCAACCACCACCTCGGGTTCGGTAAGGGCATCCACTTCTGCCTCGGTGCGTCGCTGGCTCGCATCGAAGGCCAGACCGCGATCAGCAGGTTGATTCGCCGGATACCTGATCTGCGCCCGGCCATCCCTATCGACCAGTTGCAGTGGCGCCCCAGCATGATCATGCGTGGGCTGCGGTCCTTCCCGGTGCTGTTCACTGGCGATCAGCGGCCATGACGGCGGCAAGCTGGTCGCGGGAGGAGATGTTGAGTTTGCGGTAGGTGCTGGACAGGTGGTCACTGACGGTCTTGGTGGTGATGAACAGTGCTTGGGCGATGTCCCGGTTGCTCAAGGGTTGCGCGGCCAGCCGGGCGACCCGCAACTCGCTGGGCGTCAGGGCCTGCACACCGGTGGTCCAGGGTCGGCGGGGCCGGGCGCCGGTGGCCAGTATCTCCTGCCGAGCTTGGTCAGCGAGCGGGGTGGCACCGCAGCGGTGCGCCAGGTCCAACGCTCGGCGCAGCGGTTCGCGCGCGGCGGTGCGTGCCCCGCTGCGGCGCAGCGCGGCGCCGAGCTCAGTCAGCGAGTACGCCAGTTCCAGCCGTATCGCGGTGGTCTCCAGGACGGCGACGGACTGCTCGAGCAACGTGATCCTGTTCCTGGGCTCTGCGAGCAGGCCGCACACCCGCAGTGCGATGCCGATCGCGCGCGGCGCGTCGGCCCGGCGAGCCAGCTGGAGTTCGATCTGCGCCAGCTCACGGGCGTGCTCGGGGTATTCGGGTGCCAGCGCGAGCGCCAACGCCGAACGCCAGGCCAAGAAGGCGGGATTGTGCAGCCGGTGGCGGTCAGCAATCTGCCCGCACCGGCGCAGTTCAGCGACCGCGTGCGCTCGGTCACCGCGGGCCAGGCACACCCGGCCGCGCGCCTCAAGAAGGAGAAGGGCCGCGGGCAGCTCCGCCATCGCGGGGGGCAGCGTGACGTCTTGGAGTACCGCGGCCGCTGCTTCGAGTTCTCCGCGTTGGAGCAACGTGCGGCTCAAATACGTGGCGATCATGGGAATCGTGTAGGTCAGCTTGTGTTCGACGGCCAGCTCCAATGCAGCGCGGATGTCCGCTTCGGCCTCGGTCAACTCACCGCGTATCAGCATCGCCAGGCCCCGGTGGGTAGTGGCGGCCACGAAGCCGACCACAGACCCACGTGCCTGGGCGTCGGCCAGCATGGCCTCCGTCAGCTCGTGTGCCCGTGCTAGCTCGTTGGTGTGCACCAGGGCATAGACCGCCAGAATGACGGGTAGGGCGTCAGAGGTCTCGTCGGCGATGAAACGGCCGCCATCGAGCCCCCGCTCAACCAGGCTAGCCACCTCATCGCGACTCTCGCCCTGGCCGGCAAGAAGGCAAGCCAGCGTCAGCTGTGCCCAACGGCTGGCGGCAAGCGGGCGCTCGGCTAGCTCACGCAGCCGCTCGAGCATGGCTTCCCCGTGAATCTCCAGACCCGCCTTGTGGGCGTACAGCCGCACTTCGAGGCCTGGGTCGCGGTCGCCGAGGTCGTCCAATCCGGCCTGCAGGACCGCCGAGCCCCGGGCTAAGTCTCCGCTGTAGAACAGCACATCAGCGAGCTGATCGGCCAGCTGAGCGCGCGCTTTCGGGTCGGTGGTGGCCTGCCGGGCCAGCTCGAGGTGGACCACAGCGGCGGGGTCGCGAGCAATCTGTTCGGCGCTGCCCAGTTCGCGTAATACCGCAGCACGGACCGATCCGGTAGGCGGTTCGGCCAGCGCCCGGCGCAGGTAGCCCACCGCGGTGTCCGGCGCGCCGCCGGCCAGTGCCGCAGCGGCGGCTGCCCGCAACGCGTGCACGGCGTCCGGGTCGCCTACCGGCTCGCACAACAGCAGCTGGGCGGCAACCTGCTCGTTCCCCGCACCCTCCCGCATGAGCAGGCGAGCGGCACGCGCATGGGCCTGGGCGCGGGCACCTGGGGCGAGCTGTTCATACACCGCTGAGTGCACCAGCGGATGGATAAAGCGCAACGGCCGGCTCTCGGCGAGCAGCTCAGCGGTCAGCAGTGCATCAGCCGCTGCGGTAGCAGTCCCGACGTCGAAGCCGGCCAAGGCCGCCACCAGGCGCAGCTCGCTGCCCTCACCCAGCACCGCCAGGGCGTGCACGAACTGCGCCACCTCCTGATCCAGCCGGCCCAACCGGGCCAGCACGGTCCGTTCCACCCGGCCGGGGACCCGTTCGGCGACCTTCGCCGCCAGCGCCGCACCCGGCTCGACACCGTCTGCGGTGAGATCGAGGATCAATTCGCGCAACATGAACGGATTACCCCCGGTGGCTGCCGCGCAGGAAGAGACGAAGGCCGGATCGGGCCGGGCGCCCAAACCTGCATAGATCAGCCGCCCCACCGCGGCTTCGCTGAGCGGACCGGGATGCACAATCTGTATCCCGCGCACGGCGAGCAGTTCGGTGAGCAGCGGGGAGTGTCCGGAGCGCGGCGGCCGGGTGGTAGCCGCGACCAGCACCGGCAAGCCTTCCAGGCGGTGCCACAGGTACACCAGCCAGCGCAGCGACGGCTCGTCAGCCCACTGCAGATCATCGACCGCCAACACGGCCGGGCCGCCGATTGCCAGATTGGCCACCAACCAGTACAGCCCATGCAAGGCCGCAAAGGAATCACCAACAGCCCCACCGAGGCCGAGTACCGGACCGGCGAGCGCGGCTGCGCCGGCCAATAGTTCGGCCCGCTCGGATTCGGTGGCCCGGATCAGCCGCATCTCGAGTAGCTGGCGAACCACGCCGAAGCCGAAATCGCGTTCCAGCTCGCTGGCCCGCGCGGTCAGCGTGTGCACTTGTTGGATTGCGGCGTGCTCGCAAACCGCCCGTAATAGCGAGCTTTTACCGATTCCGGCAGCACCTTGAATGACCAGCACACCGCCGTGCCCGCGCCGCACAGCGGCGACCGCTTGCTCGATGCGCGCCAGCTCCTCGCCACGCTCCAGCAGCTGCCGCACCACCCCGGCCATGCCGGAAGTCTAGGACCCCAATTACCCGGCAAGAGCACGCAAAACCTCCGCCGACGAGGCCGATGCCCACACCCGCCGGTAACGCAATGGTCGAACTGTCAGGGGCTGACCGGAAATCGGAAAGGGGTGCACCAATGACACAATCTGCACTGGGGGATCCATGCAGTCCGGCTGCCCGGCGCGACGCCTACCTGCACTATGCACACCTGCGCGCCGCCCAGCCGGTCCATTGCCTTACCCGGGCCAGCGGTCGCCGGCGCTGGCTTATCACCCGCTACGACGATGCCGAGCGGGCGCTGCGGGATCCTCGTTTGGTCAAAGCCGGGCCTTTCGACGAGCTTCCGCCCGAAATCCGGCCGCTGACAAAACATATGCTCAATTGCGATCCGCCAGACCATACCCGGTTGCGCGGGCTGGTGCGCAAAGCATTTTCTCCCCGGCTGGTCGAGGGGCTCCGCCCGCGCATCCAGCGCATTGCTGACGAGCTGCTCGACGCGGTGGTGCCCATCGGCCGAATGGATCTGATCGATGATTACGCATTCCCGTTACCGATCATGGTCATTTGCGAGCTGCTCGGGGTACCGGCGTCAGACCGTGCACAGTTCCGGATCTGGTCCAACGCTGTTGTCACCGGGGAGCCCATCACCGCTGGAGAGCCGGTCGAGGCTTGGCGACGAACTGCAATCGCCGACTTCAGTGGCTATATCCGCGCGCTGTTCGCGCGCAAACGTGCCAATCCACAGGACGACCTGATCAGCGAGCTGGTCGGTGTCCACGAGGAGGGCGACGCGCTGAGCGAGGAGGAGCTGCTCAGCACGGTTTTCCTGCTGATCGTCGCCGGGCACGAGACCACCGTCAACTTCATCGGCAACAGCATGCTGGCCCTGTTCGCCCATCCCGACCAGCTTCACATGCTCATGCGCGATCCAGGACTAGTCGGGCCCGCGATCGAGGAGCTGCTGCGCTACATCGGCCCGCTGGAGACGGCGACGCTGCGCTACGCCAGTACCGATATCGACTTCAACGGCGTGACGATCCCGCAAGGTGATCAGGTGGTAGTCGTGCTGGCCTCGGCCAACCGCGACGACACCCGCTTTGCGTGCGCCGGCCAGCTGGACATCACGCGAGTCGAGAACCGCCATCTTGCCTTCGGCAAGGGCGTCCACTTCTGCCTCGGCGCTCCGCTTGCCCGCATCGAGGGTCAGATCGCGATCAGTACGCTGCTTCGCCGGATGCCCACCGTGCACCCAGCCATCCCCCTCGACCAGTTGCAGTGGCGGCCCAGCATGATCCTACGGGGATTGCAGTCGTTTCCGGTGCTGTTCACCGGTGATCAGCGGCGATGACGGCGGCAAGCTGGTCGCGGGCGGAGATGTCGAGCTTGCGGTAGGCGCTGGAGAGGTGGTCGCTGACGGTCTTGGTGGTGATGAACAGGGCTTGAGCGATATCTCGGTTGGCCATGTCTAGCGCCGCGAGCCGGACGACTCGCAGTTCGCTGGCGGTCAGCGCGTGCACGCCGGTAGCCCAGGGCCGGCGGGGGCGGGCGCCGGCGGACAGCGCCTCCTCGTGAGCGCGCTGTGCCAGGGGCGTGGCGTCGCAGCGGTGGGCGAGATCCAGGGCTCGGCGCAGCGGTTCGCGCGCGGCGGTGCGTGCCCCGGCACGGCGCAGCGCAGCACCGAGGTCGGTCAGGGAGTACGCCCGTTCCAGCC
>DATFDO010000300.1:0-13424 GCA_035252045.1 Pseudonocardiaceae bacterium | reverse complement strand
GGCTCGGAGTGTGTCGAGCACTCACCGAGGCGGGAATCGGATGCGGGGCGTTGATGGCTCCGATACTGCCGTACCTCAGCGACTCGCCTAGCCAGCTGGAGACGACGGTTCGCGCCATCGCCGAGGCCGGCGCTCGCCGCGTCACCCCCCTGGTGCTGCACCTGCGTCCGGGCGCGCGGGAGTGGTATCTCGCCTGGCTCGAGCGTGAGCATCCCGGGCTGGTGGCTCGCTATCACGAGTTGTACGGGCGCAGCGCCTACGCGCCAAAGGCCTACCAGCGAAGTGTCTGCGACCGGGTGGCCGAGCTGGCTCGGCGTTACGGTGTCGGAAGACCCACGCCGGGTCAGGTGCGCCGGCGGCCGGTCCGTCGCACCGCGGTGCGGGCAGGGCTCTCGCCGGGGAGTGCCTCGGCCAGGGTTGCAGCTATCCGGACCAGTGCGGAGGCAGAGCAGCTCACGTTGCTGTGACAAGGGGGCGCGACGGGCGTGGGTGTTGTGCCGCGGCTAGCCTCAGCAGGTCGAAGTCCGCCGCAGAACCTCAGAGGAGCCCACCCCGTGATGCGTACCCACCCTGCCGGCGCGTTGCGCGCCGAGCACGCAGGGCAGACCGTCACCCTCGCCGGCTGGGTTGCCCGGCGCCGCGACCACGGTGGGGTGATCTTCATCGATCTGCGGGACTCCTCCGGAGTGACGCAGGTGGTGTTCCGCGAGGGCGACATGGCGCAACGAGCCCATCGGCTGCGCGCTGAATTCTGTCTCCAGGTCACCGGCGCCGTGGCGGTCCGCCCCGAAGGCAACGAGAACCCGGACATTCCCACCGGTGCTATCGAGGTCACCGCCGAGGAACTGACGGTGCTCAGTGAATCCGCGCCGTTGCCGTTTCCGCTTGACGAGCATCTGGACGTCGGCGAGGAGGTACGGCTGCGGCACCGCTACCTCGATTTGCGCCGTCCCGGCCAGGCAGCCGCCTTGCGGCTGCGCAGCGACGCCAACCGGATCGCTCGCACCGTGCTGCACGAGGAACGCTTCATCGAGGTGGAGACTCCGACCCTGACCCGATCTACCCCCGAGGGCGCGCGTGACTTCCTGGTTCCGGCGCGCCTGCAGCCCGGCAGCTGGTACGCGCTACCGCAGTCGCCGCAGCTGTTCAAGCAGGTGCTCATGGTCGCCGGCACGGAGCGTTACTACCAAATCGCGCGCTGTTATCGAGACGAGGATTTCCGCGCCGATCGCCAGCCCGAGTTCACCCAGCTCGACATCGAGATGAGCTTCGTCGAGCAGGACGATGTGATAGCCCTGGGCGAGAAGGTGATCGCCGCACTGTGGTCGGAGCTGGCTGCGCACCAGATCGAATTGCCCATCAGCCGGCTGACTTACCTCGATGCGATGGCGCGCTACGGAACCGACAAACCCGACCTGCGCTTCGGCCTGGAACTCACCGAGCTCACCGACTACTTCCTGGACACCCCGTTCCGCGTTTTCCAAGCATCCTACGTAGGCGCCGTCGTCATGCCGGGTGGGGCAGCGCAGTCACGCCGGCAGCTCGATGCCTGGCAGGAGTGGGCGAAGCAACGCGGCCACCGTGGGCTGGCATATGTGCTGATCGGTACGGAAGGCGAGCTGTCCGGCCCGGTAGCTCGCAATCTCGCCGAACATGAACGGGAAGGCCTAGCCAAGGCAGTCGGGGCCAATCCCGGTGACTGCGTGTTCTTCGCTGCTGGCGATGCCGCCCAGGCTCGGGCTCTCCTGGCCGCCGCCCGGGTCGAGATCGGCCGGCGGTGCGGCCTGATCGACGACTCGGCCTGGTCGTTTGTCTGGGTGGTCGACGCACCGATGTTCGAGCCGGTCGAGCGCAGCGGGGAGGTCGCAATCGGGCCCCGCGACGACGTCGTCGCAATTGGGCACAGCGGGTGGACCGCGGTGCATCACCCGTTCACCGCACCGACCCCAGAGTGGACCGACCGGTTCGAAACCGAGCCCGGATCGGCGTTGGCCTACGCCTACGACCTGGTATGCAACGGCAACGAGATCGGCGGCGGTTCGATCCGTATCCACCAGGCCGAGGTGCAGCAACGGGTGTTCCGGGTGCTGGGAATCTCCGACGAGGAAGCCCGGGAGAAGTTCGGCTTCCTGCTCGAGGCATTCCGCTATGGGCCACCGCCGCACGGGGGGATTGCCTTCGGGTGGGACCGGATCTGCATGCTGCTCGCCGGGGCGGACTCACTGCGCGACGTGATCGCGTTTCCCAAGTCCGGCGGCGGGCTGGACCCGCTCACTGGCGCACCGGCCCCGATCACTGCCGAGCAGCGCAGAGAGGCCGGAGTCGATGCAAAACCCGCCCCGAAGCGATAACAGGTGTTGCACCTGCGTATCACCTGCCCGGCGGAGGTGACCGACGCGGTGCTCGGCACGTTGCGAAACGACCCCGGCACGGTTCACGTGACCGTTATGCGCGGCGTCGCCGTCGATCCACCTGGTGACCTGGTGCAGGCCGATGTGGTCCGGGAGGCGGCCGACGGGGTGCTCGCCGATCTGTCGGCACTCGGCATCGACCACGTCGGCGGGATCACTCTCGGATCGCTGGACACCGTGCTCTCCGATGCTGCGGATGCCGCCGCAGTAGCCGCACCCGGCGATCCCGCCGATGCGGTGGTGTGGGACGAGCTCATTGCGCGCACCGGCGGTGATTCCCAGCTGACGCTGACCTTCCTGGCCTTTCTCACCCTGGCCTGCCTCATCGCAGTCGTCGGGGTGGTCACCGACTCCCCGATCACCGTGGTGGGTGCTATGGTCGTCGGCCCCGAGTTCGCACCACTGGCGGCACTTGCGGTCGGGCTCGTGCTGCGCCGGGCAGATTTGATCCGCCGGGCAGCGCTGGCGTTAGGGGTGGGCTTCCCGCTCGCCATGGTCATCTCGGCGGCGGGCGCGATGCTGGGGGAGTGGACCGGGCTGATCGATGTGGGCGTCGTCGGCTCACTCAAGCAGGTGGACTTCATCTACCAGGTGGGGCCGTTCTCCCTGATTCTGGCACTGCTGGCGGGCGCCGCTGGGATGCTCAGTCTCACCTCGGCGCGCTCGGCCGTGCTCATCGGTGTGTTCATCTCGGTGACCACGGTGCCCGCGGCGGCGTTCGCGGTCGTCGCGCTGACCACTGGCGCTTGGCGCACGGCGCTGGAGTCCACGCTGCAGCTGCTGGTGAACCTGGCCGGCATCACGTTCGCCGGGATCCTGGTGCTGATCCTGCGCGCCCGCCGCGACAACCGTAATTTGCGACGCCCGCTGGTCCAGGGCTGAGCTGGCGCGCGGCGCCCGGACCACGGAATCGGTCGGTCCGCGGCGGTACCGTCGCAGTGTGGATGAGGATCAAGCCCTCTTCGACGGCGGTCTGTTCGCTGCGCACGCAGAGCAGATCGCCGAGCAGCGGCTGTCCGCCTCGGCGCCGCTGGCGGTCCGGATGCGGCCGATCACGCTCGACGAAGTGGTCGGGCAGGACCATTTGCTGGCGCCTGGCAGCCCGCTGCGCAGGTTGGTCGAAGGCGGCGCGGCCGCGTCGGTGATCCTGTACGGCCCACCAGGTACCGGCAAGACCACGTTGGCACGGCTGGTCTCGCAGGTGACCGGCAGGCGTTTCGAAGCGTTGTCGGCGCTGTCGGCCGGGGTCAAAGAGGTCCGCGCGGTGATCGATGCAGCCCGCCGGCGCCTGGGCCGCGAAGGCGGGCACGCCACCGTGCTGTTCATTGACGAGGTGCATCGCTTCTCCCGCACCCAGCAGGACGCGCTGCTCGGCGCAGTCGAGGACCGGGTCATCCTGCTGGTCGCCGCGACCACCGAGAACCCGTTCTTCTCCGTGGTATCGCCACTGCTGTCCCGATCGCTGGTGCTGCAGCTGCACCCGTTGTCCGATGACGACGTGCGCACGGTGATCCGTCGAGCGCTGGCAGATCCCCGGGGTCTCGGTGGATCGATCCGTCTGGAGGCCGCTGCGGAAGACCATCTCGTACGGCTGGCCGCCGGGGACGCCCGACGGGCGCTGACCGCGCTGGAGACCGCCGCCGAAGCGGTGAGCTCAAGGAGCGGCAGGGAGGTCGACCTGGCATCCGTCGAGTCCGTGGTGGACCGGGCTGCGGTGCGCTACGACCGGGCCGGGGACCAGCACTACGACGTGATCAGCGCGTTCATCAAGGCCATCCGCGGGTCTGATGTGGACGCTGCACTGCACTACCTGGCACGCATGGTGGAGGCCGGCGAGGATCCCCGGTTCATCGCTCGCCGGTTGGTGGTGCACGCCAGCGAGGACATCGGGATGGCCGACCCGACAGCCTTGCAGGTGGCCATAGCCGCCGCCCACGCGGTGCAGTTCATCGGGATGCCCGAAGGTCGGTTGGCGCTGGCCCAGGCCACCGTGCACCTGGCCACCGCACCGAAATCCAACGCGGTGATCACCGCGATCGACGCTGCACTGGCCGACGTCCGGGCCGGCGCGACCGGGCCGGTGCCGGCGCATCTGCGCGACGGGCACTACGCGGGCTCCACCCGGCTCGGGCACGCGCAGGGCTACCGGTACCCGCACGATGCACCCGACGGTGTGGTGGCCCAGCAGTACCCGCCCGACGAGCTGGTAGGGCGCGACTATTACCGGCCCAGTGACCGCGGCGCGGAAGCGCCGATCGCCGGGCGGCTACCCAAGCTGCGGCGCATAGTCCGCGGGCACTGACGCAGGGTCAGGTGTCAACCTGGACCCAGCATGCACCCAACCGTCAGGATGGAGACGTGGGCGCTGGCACGGGGGCGGAACAGGCCGCGCTCGCGGCACTGAGCAGTGCCCACCCGCAGCTGGCGGACGATTTCCCGGCGGCCGTTCGCCGAGCCCGGGCGGTGACGCTGGGCAAGTTGTGGGTGGCGCTGTCGCGAGAGCGCATCGATGGGCTCGTCCCGCTGGCCAGCAATGGCCAGGCACAGATCCTGCTGCCCGACGGCACCCGGCTATGCGCGCCGCCGGCCATCGCCGATCCCTTCGCCGAGCACTCCGCGGACCTAACGGTCACCCTCCATGCCGCAGTCCCGAAGCGCATCGACCACCCGGTCACGCTGCTGACGTCGGTGCTGGCGGCCCGGGCCCCGGCACGCCCCAGCCAGGCGGATATAGACGGGTGGCGCCAGCTGGCTGCCGAGTTAGACGACAGCGTCGCCAACCATGCACTCGCCCTCGTGGGGGAGTCCTGGCGGCGCGCGCGGCTGGCGGTAGCCGCAGCCCCGGAACGCAACGCGCTGCGCTGGGCGGCCCGCCAGGCCGCCGCCAACCCGGCGTTCAGCCCGCTCGCGCTGTTCGAGCGGACCGTCGTCGACGGGCATCCGCTGCATCCGTGCGCCCGCTTGCGCGCCGGGATGAGCACGCAGGAGCAGTTCCGGTACGCGCCTGAGTGGGCAGATGACGTCACCGTCAGGATCGTCGCCGTTGCCCGGCAGTCATTCACCCATCCGCCATCCGCGCGGTGCACGACCACCGGTGAGCTGCGCCACTGGCACCCGGACGCCGCTGATGCCGCCGCCGCACACCTGCGCCGGATCGGGCACGAGCCAGCTGATTACGAGTTGCTTCCAGTGCACCCGTGGCAGCTGCACCGCGCACTGCAAGACCGCTACACCGACGCGCTGAACCGCGAGCGGATCATCGCTATCCCGCACGCTGGGATCCCCGCGCACCCACTGCTGTCGCTGCGGACCCTCGCGCCTGCGGCCAACCGGCGAGCCGCCCACCTCAAGACATCGGTCGATATCCGGCTTACCACCGCGACCCGGCTGGTCTCGCCGCCAACGGTGCACAATGGCCCGATCATGTCGGCCCTGCTCGCGCAGATCTGGCGGCATGAGGGTGGCTTCGGCGGGCGGTTAGGCCGGTTGGTCGGTCTTTCCGAGCTGGCCGGCGGCAGCTACCGGGCAGCTCCGGGCGAACCACCCGAGGCCGCGGCCGGCCTGGCCGCGATCATCCGGGAGTCCCCGGAGAGGCACGCAGACGACGGCGAGGTGGCCCTGCCGGTCGCCGCGCTGGCCGCCCGCTCGCCGCTGACCGGCCGGCCGGTGCTTGCCGAGGCACTCGACGAGCTGGCACCCGCGCACCGCTGTCCCAGCTCCGACGGTGGTGATACGGCGATGCGCTTCCTGGCCCACTACTGCGATTGCACGCTGCCCGCCCTGGTCACCTTGCTGTCCCGCTGGGGCGTTGCGCTGGAGCCACATGGGCAGAACGCCGTCGTGGTGTTACGCGCTGGTCTGCCGATCCGCCTGCTCTACCGCGATTTCGGTAGCGTCCGGGTCAGCCCGGCTCGGCTGGCCCGCAGTGGCGTAGGTCCCCCGGCATTGATCGGCGCGCTGTGCACCGATGACGAGGACGAGCTTCGGGCCGCGTTGTTCTTTCCCTTGCTCGACACCAATCTCGGTCAGCTCGTGGGCACGCTTGCCAGGGTTGGCCGGGCCGAGCCCGCCCGGTTATGGCGGCTGGTTGCTCGGCGTTGCCGTTCTATCTATGCGGACCTGACCGCGGATGCCGCCATCGCGGCGCAAGCCGGCCGAGATGAGGCTGCTCTATTCGGTCCCACACTGCCGGCCAAATCCATGTTGCGGGTCCATTTGTCGGCCAATCCCCATGCCCCGCAGTGGGTGGCCGTGCCCAACCCGTTGGCGGCTGCCGGATGAGTCACCTGCCCGACGCCACGAGCACCGCAGCTGGCCTGCGCACACCCGAAGAGCTGCGGATGTACGACGCGCTGCAGCGCGATGCGCCGGAGTACGCGAGCGCGTTCCAGGAGCAGTTACCGAGGGCGCGCAACGTGGTCTTACACCGTCTGCTTGCTGCGCTGTGGCGAGAGGATGTCGGGACGATCCGGACGGCTGGCCGCCGAGTCGACGCCGGCGAGCAACCGTTACTGGCCGGTTTCCGACCAGGTATGTGGCTGGTTCGCGAGTTCTGCGACGCGCTCACGGCCCCGGCGATGCTGGCTTTCCCGATCCGCGCCGAGCATGCCTTCCACAACATTAAACCGGGCGACCCCGTGCTGTGCCTGCGTGCCGCTGAGGCGACCGTCATCGAGTCGCCCGGCGACCTCGTCGCGTTGTGTGCCGAGTTCGCGCCGGCCACACGATGGCGATCGTTCGCTGCCGAGCTCGCGGATACCGTGGCCAACCTTGCGCTGGCCTATACCCGGTCCGAGGAACAGCGGCTGGCCCTGCGCCATGTCGCGACCGAATTGGACGCGCCGGACACCGTGAGCCTCGCGCAGCGACTCACCGCCCGCGAGACACTCGAGGACGTGATGGTGTTCTTCGAGAGGCTCAACACCGAAGGGCACAACCTGCATCCGTGCGGGCGCGGCCGGCTGGGGATGCAACCGGCCGATCTGCTGCGCCATGACCTGGAATCGCAGACCTCGACCGACTTGGTGCTGGTCGCCGTCAGGCGGCAACGAATCGAGTTCACCCCTGATGAGCGAGGCCGTGACATCGGGCAGCTGCTGTGCGCCGAGTACCCGAATCTCGACACGGCCGTCCGCGGGCACTTCGGCGCGGATCAGCTCGATCCGGCTGACTACGTGTTCGTGCCCGTGCACCCCTGGCAGCTCGAACAGGTCGTCTACCCGCTGCTGGCGCAAGAGATCGCCGACGGCACGGTGGTGCCCGTGCCCGCTGCCCGGTTAGCCGGCGTGCCGACGTCGAGCGTGCGGACCCTGCTCACCGAGCGCTCGCCCGCAGGCCGGCGGCTGCTGGTCAAAACGGCCCTGGACACGCTGATCGGCTCCACCCGGCGGTCCATCTCGGCGCACACCACGAACAACGGCCCGGTGTACAGCCGGCTGCTGCGTCAAGTCATCGACCGCGAACCGGTGCTGACGGGTCCGATCGTGCTGCTCGACGAGCTCGCCGGCGCGAGTTACCGGCCACTGGCGCAGGATCCGGATCCCGAGCGCCGCTCCCGCGCGCTGTCCGCACTCGTTCGCCGGGATCTGGCGGGCTACCTGCGCCCCGAGGAACTTCCCGTGCCCGGCTGCGCGCTGCCGGCCCGCGCACCGGTGACCGACTCCAGCCTGCTGGTCGAGCTGGTCACCCGGTACGGCCGCGCGCGCGGTGAGCGGGATGTCGCGAGGGCGGGTCTGCGCTTCGCCGAGGAGTACGCCGCGTTGCTGCTCCCGGTGTCTGTGATCTTGATGACCAAGTACGGCATCGCGGTGGAGGCCCATCTGCAGAACTGCATCTTCACCTTCGTCGACGCTGTGCCCACCCGGTTGGTATTGCGGGACTGGGGTGGCATGCGGATCTACCCACCACGGCTACGCCGGCATGGACTGCCGCTGGATCCCCGACCCGGAGCCGTGACGGTCACCGACGATGTCCAGGTGATGCGGGCCAAGGTGCTCTACACCGTGCTGTCGAATCACCTCGGCGAGATCGTCGCCCACCTGGTGACGCGATGCGAAGTCGATCCGCAGGCGGTATGGGATCGGGTCAGCGCGATACTGGCCGGGCTGCTCACCGATCTGGGCGCTGACGAGCAGCTGCGCGACGACGTCACCGCCGACCGCGCCGTGCTGTTCGCACCAACCCTGCCGGTCAAGGCGTTCGCCCGGATGCGGTTGGACCGAGCCGGCGGTGACCAGTACGTGCCGGTGCACAACCCGCTGTCCGACCCATGCCGTTGACCGGCGCCGCGCAGCAGCTCCACGGCGCCGCCTGGCAGCGGGTGAGCCGAGTACTGCAACGGCAGACTGCCGGCGATGATCCGGTGTGCGCCTACGTCTATGACCTGGATACGGTGCTGTCGCAGGTCCACGCGGTCCGGGCCGCGTTGACCCGGCGATGCGAGCTCTACTACGCGGTCAAGGCCAATAGCCATCCCGTGGTGCTGAGCACGCTGGCCGGGCAGGTCGACGGATTCGAAGTGGCGTCGCTGGGCGAGATCGGCAAGGCGGTCGCCGCGGGTGCGATCACGCTGGCATTGAGTGGACCGGGCAAGACCGACGCGCAGATCGCCAGCGCGCTGCGGGCCGGCGTCGGCCTGATCAATGTCGAGAGCATGCATGAGCTGCGCAGAGCGGCGTGGGTCGGCGCCGAGCTCGGTATCCGCGTGCCGGTGGCGCTGCGCGTCAACCGGCGTAGCAATGGCCTCCCCGGGCGGCTGCGGATGGCCGGGGCTCCGACCCAGTTCGGCATCGACGAATCCCTCGTACCGGAGGCGATCGAGGTGTGCCGCACCCTTCCGGCAGTCCTGCTGCGTGGCTTTCATCTCCACGCCGCGTCGAACAATCTCGACGCCCAGGCGCACGCGAGCTTCGTGACCGACAGCGTGCAGTGGTGTACGCAGCTGGCCGCCAGGCACCGGATCGACCTGGATGTCATCGATGTCGGAGGCGGCATCGGGATCCCGTACACCGGTGGTGACCGTTTCGACCTGGCAAGTTTGTCCCGAGGGCTGGATGCGGCCCTCGGTCGGCTGCCGGATACCGTGCGGTTGCTCTTCGAGCTGGGCCGGTTCCTGGTCGCCGAGGCCGGCTGGTACGCCGCCGAGGTCATCGATCTCAAGTGCACCCACGGCCGCCATTTTGCGGTGCTGCGCGGCGGAACCCACCACTTCCGGCTGCCCGCCGCCTGGGGATACAGCCATCCATTCACGGTGCTGGCAGTCGAACAGTGGCGCTATCCCTTCGCCCGTCCCGAGGTGCACGCGCTGTGCCTCGACGTGGTGGGCGAGCTGTGCACGCCGCGTGACGTGCTCGCCAGGCAGGTCTGGGTCGAGCGGCTGCGGGTCGGCGACCTGGTGGTATTTCCGCTGGCCGGTGCGTACGGCTGGGAAATCTCGCATCACGACTTCCTCAGCCATCCGCACCCCGACCAGCTGGTCTGCGCGAGCACAGCGCGGTAGCCCACCATGACGGCGCGTGAACGGGCCCGGTAGCCTGATCGCCCAGCTGTATCGGCCAAGGAGGACCCGTGTCGGCAGGTCAAATCGCCGCGCTGATAGCCGCTGGCGCGTTCGTCATCCTGGTAGGGCTGCTCGCCGTGCCCCTGATCAAGCTGGGGCGCACCTTGGACGAGGCGACGCAGGCGATCCGTAAGGCCAGCGCGGAAGCCGATCCGCTGTTCAGCGGGGCGAACACGACCGTGACGCACGTCAACAACCAGCTGGAGCGGCTGGATGGGATCACCGCGAACGCCCAGGTGGTGACCGGCAATGTGTCCGCGCTGACCTCCCTGTTCACCGCCACGCTGGGCGGCCCGTTGGTCCGTGTCGCGGCGTTATCCTATGGCGTGAGCAAGGCGATGAGCCGCCGCAAGCGCAAAGACGCTGCCCGCCGGCCACGCGGGCGCCGTCGGGACGGGGACACGCGGTGAAGCGAATACTTTGGTTCGGTCTGGGTATTGCCGCCGGAGTTGCGGCGAGCCGCAAGGCCAGCGCCAAGGCTCGGCGCATGACACCGGCAGGCGCAGCGGAAAACATCAGTGACGCGATGCGCGAGCTGGCCTCCGCGGTGGGTTCTTTCGGCGCCGATGTCCGGGCCGGCATGGAAGAGCGCGAAGCCGAACTACATGCGGCCGTCACCGCGCGGACCGGTATCGATACCCGCGTCGGAGCGCATCGAGCGTGAGCGGCCCCGTATGGTCCCGGCCTCGGTCGCTATGCACCTGCGCTATTCACCAGCTTTCGAAGCCATGAGCTATTGAGGACAGCCCGTGCAAACCCACGAGATCCACCAGCGATTCCTGAAGCATTTCCAACGAGCCGGGCACACCGTGGTACCCAGCGCATCGCTGCTCGTCGACGACCCGAACCTGCTGTTCGTCAACGCTGGCATGGTGCCTTTCAAGGCATATTTTCTCGGTCAAGCGACACCTCCCTACAGCCGGGCGGCCTCCATCCAGAAATGTGTGCGCACCCCGGACATCGACGAAGTGGGCAAAACCACCAGGCACAACACGTTCTTTCAGATGGCCGGCAACTTCTCCTTCGGCGACTACTTCAAGCAAGGGGCCATCGAGTACGCGTGGCAACTGGTGACCGGTCCGGTCGACGCCGGCGGCTACGGGTTCGACCCAGATCGTATCTGGGTCACCGTGTACCTCGATGACGACGAGGCCGAGCATTTGTGGCGCACCATCGCCGGGATACCGGCCGATCGTATCCAGCGCCGCGGGATGGACGACAACTTCTGGTCCATGGGCGTTCCCGGCCCGTGCGGGCCCAATTCGGAGATCTACGTCGACCGCGGCCCCGAATTCGGCGCGCCCGGCGGCCCGATCGTCGACGAGGATCGCTTCCTGGAGATCTGGAACCTCGTCTTCATGCAGGACGAACGTGGACCGTCCACCGGCCCGGGCAAGAGCGACTTCTCGATTCTGGATCCGTTGCCGGCCAAGAACATCGACACCGGGATGGGCGTGGAGCGGGTAGCGCTGCTGCTTCAGGACGTGCCCAATGTGTACGAGACTGACCTGCTGCGCCCGGTGATCACCCTGGCCGAGCAGCTCTCCGGCCGGCGGTATGGCGCCGACCACACCGACGACGTGCGTTTTCGGGTGATCGCTGATCACGCCCGCACCGGCGTCATGCTCATCGGGGATGGGGTGACTCCCAGCAACGAGGCGCGCGGTTACGTGCTGCGGCGGCTGCTGCGTCGCGTCGTGCGCTCGGTGCGCCTGCTCGGGGTGACCGAACCGGTGCTCGGTGAGATCACGGCCGTGGTGCGGGACGCGATGGGCCCGTCCTACCCGGAGCTGGTCACGGACTACCAGCGGATCGAGGCAGTGGCCCGGGCGGAGGAGGACGCATTCCTCACGACGCTGTCCGCCGGGTCACGGGTCTTCGATATGGCGGTGGCGCAGACGCGCCAGGCCGGTGGCGCGCAGCTGCCCGGGGACCAGGTCTTCCAGTTGCACGACACCTACGGGTTCCCCATCGACTTGACCCTGGAGATGGCCGCCGAGGCCGGCCTGTCCGTCGATGAGGCGGGGTTCCGCACGCTGATGGCGCAGCAGCGGCAGCGGGCCAAGGCCGATGCCGCGGCGCGACGCTCCGCTCACGGGGACCTCAGTGCCTACCGCGGCGTGCTCGACGCGCGCGGCCGCACCGATTTCCTCGGTTACACCGAGCTGTCCGCCGAGGCCCGGGTGATCGGGCTGCTCGTCGATGGAGTCGGCGTTCCGGCAGCTGGCGAGGGTACCGCCGTGGAAGTGGTCCTCAACCGCACCCCGTTCTACGCCGAGGGGGGCGGCCAGCAGTCCGACACCGGCACCCTGACCGGCGACGGATTCACCATCCAGGTCGCCGACGTGCAGACCCCGGTGGAGGGTTTGTCGGTGCACCGGGGCACCGTCATCTCCGGTGAGGTGCACCTGGATGACCCAGTCCTGGCCCAGGTGGATGTGACCCGCAGGCGCGCGGTGGCGCGGGCACATTCCGCGACACACCTGGTGCACGCGGGTATCCGCCGGGCGCTGGGTACCAGCGCTGCCCAGGCCGGTTCGCTCAACGCGCCGGGCCGGCTGCGCTTCGATTTCACCTCCCCGGGCGGTGCAGTGCCGCCCAGCGTGCTCACCGACGTCGAGGACGAGGTCAACGAGGTGCTGCTGCGCTCGCTGCCGGTCACCGCCGACGTGATGTCGATGGCCGACGCCCGCCGCGACGGCGCGATCGCGATGTTCGGTGAGAAGTACGGCGACGCCGTGCGGGTGGTCACCATCGGTGACTACTCCAAGGAGCTCTGCGGCGGTACGCACGTGCCCAACTCGGCGGACATCGGCCTGATCAAGCTGCTGTCCGAGGCGTCCATCGGGGCCGGGGTGCGCCGGGTGGAGGCGTTGGTGGGGCTGGATGCGTTCCGCTTCCTGGCCCGCGAGCATGTGCTGGTCGCGCAGCTGGCCGAGCAGTTCAAGGCCCGGCCCGAGGAGCTGCCCGAGCGCATCGGGGCAATCGCCGAGCGGCTCCGCGCGGCCGAGCGGGAGCTGGAGAAACTCCGCGCCGGCGCGGTGCTGTCCTCGGCGGGTGCCCTGGCCGACGCCGCTGAGCAGATCGGTGCGACCGCGCTGGTCGCGGCCCAGACGCCCGACGGCGTCAGTGGTGCTGACCTGCGGGCCTTGGCCACCGAAGTGCGGGGCCGGCTCGGCGATCGGTCCGGTGTGGTAGCGCTGTTCAGCGTCGAGACGGCCAGCGGCAAGGTCTCCTTCGTGGTGGCCACCACGGCCGCCGCGCGGCAACAGGGGTTGGCAGCAGGTGCGCTGGTGCCGGTATTCGCTCCCGCCCTGGGTGGGCGCGGTGGCGGCAAGCCGGACCTGGCCCAGGGCGGGGGTACCGAGCCGGCCGGGATCCCAGCCGCGCTCGCCGCGTTGCGGACCGCGCTCGCGGGGCGCGACGGCGGGTGAGCGGATCGGGTCCCGGGCGTG
>DATFDO010000299.1:0-14971 GCA_035252045.1 Pseudonocardiaceae bacterium | reverse complement strand
GCCAGAGGCGCAGCGTCTCGCCGAGCTGGGGCTAGGGCCTAAGCAGCTCGCCGCCGCGGTCCGGGCCGGCGAGCTGCTCAAGATCGCCGACGGGATCTACCTCGCTCCCGGCACCGAGCACGACGCGCTGGCCCGGCTGCGCGCCCTGCCCAGCCCGTTCACCCTCAGCCAGGCCCGGCAAGCGCTGGATACCACCCGCCGGGTCGCCGTCCCGATCATGGAATTTCTCGCGCGGCGCGGGATGAGCCGCCAGCTTCCCGACGGTACCCACGAACTCGTTTAGACCCCCCACGTGTGGGTACGCCCGACCCGAAGCGGGAGTCGATCATGCGGAGGTGCCACGGCGGTGGTCAATACCGAAGACCTGCTTGCAGGGTCGAGCGTGACTACCGAAGACCTGCTTGCAGGGTCGAGCGTGACTTTCGAGCCGGCACGCGCAGTGGCCGATGCGGTGCTCTACGAGGGCTACCTGCTCTACCCCTACCGCCGGTCGTCGGGCAAGAACCGGGTGCGCTGGCAGTTCGGCGTCTTGGCGCCGCGCCGCTGGGTGGAGGCGACGGGGTCGCCGGCGACAGCGTGGCCGGTTCGGCGGACGCCTGGCACCAGCAGACCGAGTGCCTGCTGCGGGTCCCGGATACGGCCACCGTCCACGTGCGGCTGCGGTTCCTGCAGCTCCAGCACCGGTCAGTCGAGACCCGCAACCCCGATGGCAGCTTCCACCCGTGTGACGTGCTGGACGTCGACGGCCAGCGGTACCTGACATTCGACGAGGCCGTGCCGCGGGAGTTCGACATCGTCGTGCCGACCCGTGAGCTGCGCGGCGACGAGCACACTGCCACGATCGAGGTGCCCGGTGGCGAGGACGTCGAGCCGCTCGGCGAGGTAAGCCGGGTGGCCCGCCGCCGCTGGCTCCTCTCGGCGACCGTGCGGCTGTCGGCGACGCCGGTGGATGCCTCACCCGACCCGACGTGCTGAAACTGCGCGTGGTGACGGAGAACACCGCAGAGTCGGTGCCAGCCGGCGCGTCGCGGTCCGAGGCGCTACGGACGTCGCTGGTCGGTGTGCGTGCGGCGCCGTCCTCTCGATGCTCGATCCGTCCGAGTGGGCGGCGGCCACGAAGCAGTGCCGCAACGTGCACACCTTCCCGGTGCTGGCCGGCGATCCGCACAACCGCGACGTGATGCTGTCATCGCCGATCTTGATGGATTACGCCTATCCCCAGGTCAGCCCGGAGAGCCCCGGGGACCTGTTCGACGCGACCGAAATCGACGAGATCTTGTCGCTGCGCACGCTGACCCTCACCGACGACGAGAAGCTCGAGGCACGGGCCACCGACCCACGGGCTGCAGCGATCATCGACCGGGTCGAGGAGTTCCCGCAGGAAGTGCTGGAGCGCCCTGCACGGCGCGATCCGCTCGCTGCGCCCGGTGACCCGCTCCATGGTCACCGACGACGAGGCGCGGCCGGCCCCGCACCTGTTCTAGCGACTGGACAACCGCAACCGGACAACCCCAAGTGGACAAACCCGAGAAGGGAGGGACTGGATGGATGCCGCCACAACGCGATCCTGAAGATCATGCCGAACCTGTCGCCGGGCTGACCGGCACAGATCAGGCCTCATGATCACGGTTACGCACTGGCCACAAGGGAGGGCAGCATGGCCAAGAAGCTATTCACGGCACTGAGCTTGCTGGGTCTACCGGCGTTGGCGATAAAGGAGTTCCCCGCACTGGTACGGGAGATCAACATCCTGCGGATGGGCAGCGCCCCGCAAGGCCCCGCCCGCACCTAACCGGGCGCGCAGTCGGTCAACCGCGCCAACTGGGGATATGAGATCACGTGCTTGAGCGCGTTCAGGAGTTGATCGGCGGTCCCGCCCGAACGCGGGTGGTGCTGGTGTTGGCCGGCGCGCTGGGCCTGCCGGGAGCTGATTTCGCGACGCTGTCCGCCACCGCGGACAACCTCAAACATGCCTTTCACGTCAACAACACCGCGATCGGGCTGCTGGTGTCGGTGAGCTCGCTCGCAGCTGCGGCAGGCACCATCCCGATCGGCGTGCTCACCGACCGGACGCGGCGCACCCGGTTGCTCGCGATCAGTGTCCTGGGCTGGGCGGTTGCCATGCTGTTCGCTGGGGCGGCGACGTCGTATCTGTGGTTGCTGCTGTCCCGAGTCGCCCTGGGAGTGGTCACCGCCACCACCGGCCCGACGATCGCGTCGCTGACCGGAGACTTCTTCCCAGCAGGCAGCCGTGCCCGGATGCTGGGCTACATCCTGGGCGGGGAGCTGATCGGCACCGGGATCGGATTCGTGTTCTCCGGGGAGATCGCCGCGGCGATCGGGTGGCGCTTCGCGTTCTGGTGGTTGGTGCTGCCCAGCGTGGCGCTGTTCTGGTTGGTGTGGCGGCTGCCTGAGCCGGCCCGCGATGGGCAGAGCCGGCTGCGACCGGGTCAGCACGACATCCCCGACGAGCACGATGTCGGCCACTCCGACTCGCCGCCAAGGCCGATCCAGGACGCCCGACGGAGCAGTTCCGCGCAGCGGCTGGCCCGCCGCCGGCACATCGAGCCGCACCGGGAGCTGGTCCTCACGCATGACCCGACCGACCGTTCACTGTGGTGGGCGGTGCGCTATGTGCTCCGGGTACGGACCAACGTGGTGATCATCATCACCTCGGCGCTGGGCTATTTCTTCTTCTCCGGTCTGCGGGCGTTCGCCCTGCTGTTCACCACCAGCCACTACGGCCTCTCCAAGCCGGTGGCCAGTGCGCTGACCCTGGTAGTGGGGCTCGGCGCGCTCGCCGGCGTCTACCTGGGCGGTCGCCTCGCTGACCGGCTACTCAGTCGCGACTTCATCAACGCGCGGGTGCTCGTTCCCGCAATGTCGCTGCTGGCGATCGCCGTCGTGTTCGCGCCCGGGGTCACCACCACCTCGGTGGCGGTGGCGCTGCCACTGCTGACGCTCGGTGCCGCACTGCTCGGCGCGGCCAACCCGCCGCTGGACGCCGCGCGCCTCGACATCATCCATCCCGCGCTGTGGGGGCGCGCCGAGGCGATCCGCACCCTGCTGCGCACGCTGGGTGAGGCGGGCGCGCCGGTACTGTTCGGTCTGGTATCGCAGTCCGTGTTCCACAGCGGGAAGCACGGCTTGGAATATACGTTCCTGCTCTTCCTCATCACGCTGATCATCGCAGGCCTGCTCGCGCTCACCGCGCTGCGCACATACCCCCGCGACGTGGCCACCGCCGCCGAATCCCACCGCCGCCAGACCAGCTGACCCGTCGAGGATCCCGGCATGGGGTGGCCGAGCCGTTTGGAAGTGGCGGGCCGGGGTAGCCGGTTGCCGTGAGGTCGGGCAAGTCGCGGTCACGATGGGGAGCCGGCGGGGCGATCGTGCTTGCGGTGGCGGCGGTGGCTGGATGCTCCGCCAGTGGTCCGCCGGTCGCCACGGCCGCCGCCGTCACGCTGCGGATCGGCGCGCCGGTGCACGAACCAACCTGGTCCGATCACGCGCACGCGCTGTTCGCGCTGACCGACGACCACCGGATAGCGAAGATCGACCCGTCCGGGCGGTCGCAGCTGTCCGCCCCGTTCCCGGACGCCGGCGACAATGTGGTCACCAGGACCACCCAGCCAGTGGTGTACCTACCCCAACCGAAGCTGGGCCGGGTCGCCGCCATCAGCGATGCGGATCTGCGCGAGATCGCGACCCTGCGGGCTGGGCCGTCGCCGTCCTTCCTTGCCCTGGACTCCGGTGCCGATGACCTGCTCGCGTTGTCCGACGACCACTCGACAGTGACCCCGGTGGATATGCATACCAACACGGTGCTGGGATCCCAGCACGTCCGCCCGGACCCCGAGGCGGAGGTGGACGGCGCCAAGCGTGGCCGGCGCATCGACTACCACCTGGCCGGCCCCGACGGCATCACTCACCACGAGGGCAGCCCGGGTGCGGTGCGCGAGGACGGCGCGATCGGGATCAGCGCCGAGAAGACCACCGGTGACCTGGTCAAGTCCTCGCGGCTGTACGTCGCGGAGAAGGGCACCGACCGGATGGTCGCGGTGGACACCAAGCGCGGCGGGCAGGGCCTGGAGGTCGTCGCGCAGGCCCACCTGGGGCAGCCCGTGCACTACCTGGGAACCGACGAGACCCGGGTCTACGCGGCCACCGAGCGCACGCTGGTGGTGCTCAAGACGAACAGCTTTGAGGGCTACCACGACCAGACGTTCCCGGTCGTCACCACGATCGACTTCCGCAGCGCCCTGCCCGCCGAGGCCGCGCACGCGCCACTGTCGGGCCTGGCGGTCGGCCCCGACCGGGTCTATCTCAGCGTGGAGGGGCAGCCGTATGTCGTGGCCATCGTCAAACCCGGCATCTGACATGATCAATGAGTCGGCTCGCAGCGGGGAGGTGGGCGTCGACGCAGACCTCGACCTCATGTTCGCGCAAGTCAAGGCACTACGGCAGCTCGGGTCCGATGCTGAGAGATCCGGGCCCAGCGCACGGGTCTACGACTTGAGCATCCGGTGGGGAACGTTGCTGCACGGCCGGCTGCAGCGGCTGGTCTACTACCACCGCCAGGGACGGCTCGCGCCGCACGAGCAGGAGCGCTATGAATTGCTGCGCGGCGAGCTACGCGACGTGCTGCCGCTGCTCGAGCGCCTGCGTCTCGCGCAGCCGAGTGTGGCGCTCGACGACGGGCCCGTCAGCTAGCCAGCAACTGCGACCGCGGCAGCCTGATCCCGGTGCGGGGAGTGGGGCAGGCGGGGTTGCGGCACGTCAGGGCCACCATGTAGGCATCGGAGTCCTCGCTGTGAAACAGAAACCCCAGGAACAAGGCGTCACCGACTTCGAACTGCTCGCCACCGCAGTGCTGGCAGCTGCCGCGTCTGCGGCGGACTTGCCGCAAGACCCGCTCCTTGTCATCATCGGTGAGTATCGTGATCTCGGGGCGGATGCTGTCCGTGGCGCCCATCAGACTTCGACGTCCTTGTCGTAAAACACGTTGTCCTCGCGCCAACCACCCATGCCCTCGCCGATGCCGTGGTAATCGGAGATGAACTCAATGCGTTCGATCCACTTGGCCATCTTGAACCCGACCTGGTTTTCGATCCGCAGGCGCAGTGGCGCACCGTGCTCGATCGGCAGCGGCTGCCCGTTCATCTCATAGGCCAGCAGGCACTGCGGGTGATGCGCGAGGTTGAGGTCTACGATCTCGTAGAACTGTCCCGCGCCTTCGGCGCTGGGCTCGTCGCGGCCGGTGTCCTGCATGGTCAGAAAGCAGATGTGACGCGCCTGCGGCAGCGGCTTGACCAGGTCGACCACCGTACGAAACGGCACGCCGCTCCACTCACCGATGCTCGACCAGCCCTGGACGCAATTGTGCATCACCCGCTGGGTCTGCTTGTCAGCCAGCGCACGCAGGTCGGCCAGGGTGAACGTCATGGGGTTATCCACCAAGCCGCCGACTTCCAGCTTCCAGTCGACGAAGTTGTGCACGGCCATGACTTTGTAGTCGTCACTGTCCGGGGGCTTGCCGTTGACCCGGTGCTCGGTGGACAGCTGCGCTGGCGAGTAGTGCTGCCGGGAAACCATCGGGCGCAGGAACGACAGCCGGCCTCTGTTGATGATGAAGCCCAGCGCCCGCTGCACCGTGCGGGGGCTTCGCAGGCTCCACACCGTGGCCCCCACGTGCACTGCCACGATCGCGGCGATGATGGCCAGCGAGGCGGCCAGCGCCCAACCCAGCTCCCGCACCGAACCGAAGATCATCAGGGCGTTGAGCTGTGGCCAGCCCCACAGGCCAACCATGGACAGGTGCACGGCGATGAACCCGATGAAGGCCACCAGGCCAACGAAATGCAGGCTGCGTACCCCTTGCCGGCCACCCCACAGCCGCACGTACCACGGGAAATGCGCCTCGACCGCGGGGGATTGGGCGGCGCCGGTCAGGATCTGGAACGGCGCCAGGATGAAGATCACACCCGCGTAGGTGAGCTTCTGGATCGCATCCAGGGGTTGGCCCGGCAGCAGCGGTGGCAGCTTGAAGCTCAGGTAGGTGAGGACGTCGTTCCACGCCTCGGGGAAAATCGACCACGAGTACGGGATGTAGCGGTGCCACTGGCCGGTCGCGAACAACAGGATGTAGTAGGCCAACCCGGTGAGGATCCACCCGATCACCGTGACGAAGTGCCAGTGCCGGCCCATCCCGAGTTTCTTGTGGCCCGGAAGCGCGACGAGGGAAGAATAGGACTCCTCCTCATCCAGGGTGTCGTAGAGCTTGTCGGTGGGCATCGTCTTGCGGGTGAACCTGGCCCACTCGGTGCCTGGCTTGCTGTCGTAGCCGCGGTAGAGCTTGGGATGGGTCGCGAGGATCTCGATCCCGCTGCGAATGAGCAGGGTGACGAACAGGACGTTGATCCAGTGCTCGATGCGCAACCAGGCGGGATAGCCAAGTTGGATCATGGCCTCAGTCATGCCAATACCGCCGTTGCGGATAGGCGACGTTCATCCCGGTCAGCACCGAGAAATGCAAGCCCACAAACAGCGCGGCCAGTGCCATCGCGAAGGTGCCCAGCGGGTAGTCCCACCGGTCCACCAGTTGCGGCAGGCCGGGCAGGCCCGCGGTGCGGCTGACGACGTACATGACGATCGACGCCACCGACCCCAGGCTGCCCAGCATCCATCCGGCCTTGACCAGGCCGGGCCGGCGGCCTATCACCATGCTCACCGAGGCCACCACCGCGGCGGTCACCAGCACCGCGAAGTACACCGCCAGGTAGGTCGGGTAGCGCGCCAGCAGGAAGCCTCCGGCCAGCCAGTACAGCCGGATCGCCGCCACGCCCAGCAGGATCACGATGCCTGACGTCGTGATGACCCGTGGACCGTTGAAAGCGAAGTACCGGTAGAAGGAGACGAGCACCGCCATGCGCAGCGGTTACCCCCACTGCCGCGGGGGTAACCGCGTCACCCGACGCGGTACTGATCGAGGTCGGCGTGCTTGACGTCCAGGCCCAGACCGGGGCGGGACCGGTCCGGGCGCAGAACGCCGCCGGGTTGCGGCTCGAGTACCCCGTCGAAGGCGATCCGCTCGATGCGGACGTGGTCGTGGAAGTACTCGAGGTGGCGCAGGTGCCAGACCGCTGTCCCGGCCTGCGCACTGACTTGCGGTGCGCAGTGCAGGGACAGCTCGATGCTGCGCGCGTCGCACAGCGCGGCGACGCGCAGCACCCCGGAGATGCCCAGCGCCCGCGTCACATCGGCCTGCAGACAGTCCACCGCGCCGGCGTCGAGCATCTGCTGGAAATACGGCAGGTGGTAGCAGTATTCGCCGGCGGCGATGTCCATCCCACCCGGACCGCGATCCCGCAGCAACCGCAGACCTTCGAGGTCGTCGGAGCTCACCGGCTCTTCGAACCAGCGCACCTCGTATTCGCCGAACCGCTGCGCCCACCGCAACGCGTCCTTGCGCGAGTAGGCGCCGTTGGCGTCGACGAACAGCGCCGCCGCATCGCCGATCGCCTTGCGCGCCGCGGCCAACCGCTGCGGGTCGGCCTCGGGATCGCGACCGACCTTCATCTTCACCCGTGGGATGCCCGCCTCGACCCAGCCCGCGAGCTGATCGGCGAGGGTTGCGTTGTCATAGGAGGTGAACCCGCCGCTGCCGTAGATCGGCGTGGCCTCGTGCACCGCGCCGATCGCGGTCACCAGCGGCAACTCCAGCAGGCGCGCGTGCAGGTCCCACAGCGCGATGTCCACCGCCGAGATCGCCATCGCCACTACACCCGGCTTGCCGAGATTACGCACCGCGTGCTGCATCGAGGCCCACGCCGATGCCGGGCGCAACGCGTCGTGACCGGTCACCACCTCGCCGAGCTTGCCGCTCACCACCGTGGCTACCGATGGGCCGCCGTAGGTGTAGCCGATGCCGGTGCATCCGCCGGCGTGCGCGGTCACCAGCACCAACGTGGTGGAATCCCACGCCAGCGTGCCGTCGGACTCGTGGCTGTCGGTAGGAATGCAGTAACTCGAGACGTCGAGGCGCTCGATCGGTACTGTGCTGCTAGCTCTGGTCATCGGCTTGTTCTTCGATCAGGCGCCGACCGGTATCCGACGACGCATCGACACTCTGAACAACCCGGTACCGAATATCAGCGTCACCGCCGCGGTAATGAAATGCGGGAAATTGTTGACGTCCGGGCCGGGATGGATGGCCAACAGTGGCAGGTACCCCATAACACCGATCACGGTGACGAGCCGCCGGCTCTGGACCTTGATTCCAATCTTCTGTTCCCGGAGTGACAATCGTCATATCTTTACTGCCCCTTTGGTGTACCGGACCTACTGTCACCGCGTTGCCCCGCCTGGCACCGCGTTACCCTGCACCCGGCGCGGCCAAACCTCGTCACCGGCAGGCCGTCCCATGCCGCGGAGCCGGTTGCCCAGTTCGCGTCGGCCAGCACATCCCCACCGATGCCCCGGCCAGCCCGCACCCGACTTGATCGACAACCGCGGGCGAAGGTCGACCCACTGAAGCCGCAGCACGTGTTGCCTCTTGCGGGCGCCATCGGGCTGAAAACGGATTTTTGAGTAAGCCCTTGCGCGCGGCCAGATCTTCCAGGACGGGATCAGCGCAACGGTTATGCGGCGAATAGCAGGGTTAACCCGCTCACCGTGTAGCCAACCATCAGAACCATCAAGGGAAGCTGCCCGATGATGGCCTCTGCTTGCGGGAACAAAGCAACCGAGCGATCGTGGGCGCTGATCACGGCGAGCACGTGACCCACCACAACGGCGAGCACCTGAACAAGGGCGATGCCGGTAGTCGTGATCAGGCCGTAGTTGACCGTGGGATTAATTGCCGCGCGGCCGTCCAGCGCGCCAGCCAGCAGCGTGATCCCCTGCTGTCCTTGAAAGAGAAACAAGGAGAAGTAGTGCGCGATGACGTATCCCACCACAATGGGAATAATGGTGTGCGCGAGCAGACCTGGAACCGCTCTGCGGCCGCGGTTACCGGCACGACCGGCCAATAACGTCGCACCGACGAACGTGACGGCCACCAGCGCGATCATGACCAGCAGCCCGGCGGTGTCCAGCAAGGTAGCGGGTAACGGCACCGATTGGACAGCGCCCGCCCATTGCGCCGAACCCGAGATGGTGTCGAAGAACGTCGAGCCCAGCAACACGGCGATCAGCACCACAACGCCCGGCGCGGGCCCGAACGTGGCAGCCCCGTCGAGAGGGTTGCGCAGCACGAGTCGGCCATCATCACGCCGGCCCAACGGCGACATGGTGCCGACGACCGCGGAGTACACCTCGAACCCATCGCAGGTCGCGAACCAGCGATCGCCGAACAGCAGCGCCGCGCCGACGTGGACAGCGGCGTAGCTACCGAGGTAGGCCAGCAGCACCGGCACCGCGTCGCGGTCCGGCGCGGCCAACTCCAACCAGACGAAACTGAGCAGTGACAGCGCAGCGGGCCAGCAGCCGACCCAACGCGGCAGCGACACCAGCCCGCCGGCGGGGATCCGGGTGAGACCGGCGAGTAGCGCGTGGATCGTGCGCAAGGGATTGACCAGCCGCCACACCGGGCCGAACAGCAGTGATAGCGGCACGATCCCGACCCAGAACAACACATAGACCACATACGGCAGCGGGTTGGGCACGTCATCTTCCATCAGCGCCGCGGTAGCGAGCACGTAGGCCGTACCGAGCAGGCCGACCAGGCGCAGCAGCCACCGGAATCCGGTGCCGTCCACCAGTTGCTCCAGCGGTAACGGCACCGGACGCCCTGCTGCCCCTGCCCGCAACCGCGGGGAACGCCACAACAAGCCGAGGCCGAAAAATGACGCCAGCAGCGCCAGCACGCCCCCCTGCACGAGCAAGTCCAGCGGCAGCGGCAGGTCCCGCCGGCCCTCGATGCCGTGCGCGAGGAATTGCGTCGCTGTTCCGACCGTCAAGCGCTCGCTCCCCCGGGTCGGGCCTGGTCCGAACGGGCCACCCGCACCAGCCGTACCCCGGCCACGATCAAACCCAGCGCCACCGCATAGGCCAGCATGGTCAGCAGGCGGTCCAAGATGGCCGGGCCGGCGAAGGGCAGCTGAGAGTTCCACAGCACGGTGATGTCGGTGGCAGCCAGGATCAGCACCATCGCGCCGACCGTGACGAGGCGGTCGGGCGCCGATGTACTCCTGCGCAGCGTGCTGCGCGCGGCAACAGCGCCGATCAACAGGCTGAACCCAGCCATTAGTCCGACCCCGACCCAACCGAATACCAGCCCGTTCTGCTGCGGGGCGAACCCGGTGCCGAGCACGTGCAGCACGAAGGCGCCGATCCCGGCTGCAATGGCGATGGCCATCGGGCGGTGCCAGGTCCGAGTCCAGCCCAGAGCCGCTACCGCGATGCCGATCACCACCAGGCCCGCCAACCATGGCCAGGGCGACGGCGGGGGTACCCGGTCTGTGGTGCCGGCCACGGTGACCTGCTGGCCGTCCACCAGCAGCGGCAGCGTCCACGACGTGGCGGCCGATCCAGATGCGGGCGGCACGGTGAGGCGCACGTCTGTCCACGTGGCACTGTTTCCGCCCTGCAGCCGGACCCACCTCGGTTCGGCGGTCGGGTCAGCGGAGGCAACGGCCCGCTGGGTCTGCACGGTCTTGGCCGCGGTGGCACTGAGCTCGTTAGCCTGCACCTGGTTGCCCGACAGTCGTAGGAAGGGCTCGCCCTGGTAGCCCCGGACCACGACCGCCGATGCGCCCTGATTGGTGACGCGCACCCACTGGCCGCCCAGGCCCACGGTGACCGTCACCGTCGGTACCGCCGGCCGGATCGCAGTCACCGTCGCGCGGTAGTCGGTCGGCGACCCGCCGGTTCCCACGATGTGCGCGGACGCCGGTACCGGATTGATCAGCGCGAACAGGCCGGTGAGCACCACCGTCACGATCACCGACGCGACAGCGTGCCTGACCTTTCCCACACCAACCCCCGATCGCTTTCTTGGTATACGCGCGAGGGCCGTGCACCGGTTCAGTAGCTGTTAACTCGCAAGCAACTCAGCGACCTCGTATGTGTTCAACGCGGCCCCTTTGCGCAGGTTGTCTCCACAGACGAAGAAGTCCAGTGTGTTGGAGAAGTCCAGCGCCTGGCGGAGCCGACCGACGTAGGTCGGGTCAGTGCCGACCACCGCGGCCGGAGCCGGCCATACCCCCGCCGCCGGGTCGTCGGCTACCACGATGGTCGGTTGCCCGGCGAGCACCGTACGGGCTTGCTCAACGGTGACCGGCTGGGCGAACACGGCGTGCACGGCCAGCGCGTGGGTGGTGACTACCGGAACCCGCACGCAGGTGGCCGACACCTTCAGATCCGGAATGCCGAGGATCTTGCGGGATTCGTTGCGGATCTTGAGTTCCTCGGAGCTCCAGCCGTCGGCCTTGAGCGAGCCGGCCCAGGGCACCACATTGCACACCAACGGCGCCGGGAAGGGCGACTGCTCAGGCAGTCCCGCCGCGACCAGCGCCTCGGCGACGTCCCCGGCACACAGTCCCACGCTCTTGCCGGCTACCGCGGCGAGCTCGGCGTAGAGCCGATCCACCCCTGCACGGCCCGCCCCCGACGCGGCCTGGTAGCTGGCCACCACCAGCTCGGTGAGACCGAACTGGTGGTGCAGCGCGCCCACCACCGCCATCATCGACAGGGTCGTGCAGTTGGGATTGGAGACGATCCCTTTCGGCCGTACGGCCGCAGTGGCCGCGTTGATCTCCGGTACGACCAGCGGGACGTCCGGATCCATCCGGAAGGCACCGGAGTTGTCCACCACGACGGCCCCCCGCTGCACCGCAACCGGGGCCCACTGCTGCGAGATCTCGTCGGGGACGTCGAACATCGCGATGTCGACGCCGTCGAAAGCCTCCGGGGTGAGTTCGATCACACCGTGCTGCACGCCCCGCACGGTGAGCTGTTTGCCCGCCGAGCGGGCTGAGGCGATCAGCCGGATCTCGCCCCACGGCACCGACGGCCGCGCGTTGATGATGTCGATCATGACACTACCGACAGCGCCGGTAGCACCGACGACGGCCAGCGTAGGCGCCATATCAGCGTCCGCTTCCGGCGTAGACCACTGCCGGTTCATCTCCGCCCAGGTCGAACGCTCGGTGGATGGCGCGCACTGCGTCGTCGAGCTGCTCGGCCCGGACCAGCACCGAAATCCGGATCTCGGAGGTGTTGATGGTCTCGATGTTCACCCCGGCCTGGGCCAGCGCCTCGCAGAATCGGGCGGTGACCCCCGGGTGTGAGCGCATCCCAGCGCCGATCAGCGACACCTTGCCGACATGGTTGTCGCACAGCACGTCCTCGAAACCGATTTTCGACTGCATCGCACGTAACGCCTTGACCGCAACAGGCGCGTCGAGTTTGGGCAGCGTGAAGGTGACGTCGGTGCGGCGGGTGTCGTCGTGTGAGACGTTCTGCAGCACCATGTCGATGTTGAGCTCGGCGTCGGCGATGACCCGGAATATGCGGGCGGCCTTGCCCAGCTCGTCGGGCACCCCCAGGACGGTGATCTTCGACTCGGACCGGTCGTGGGCGACGCCGGTGAGCATGGCCTGTTCCATGGTGAGATCCTCCACTGATCCAAACACCATGGTGCCGCGATTGCGGCTGAACGACGAACGAACGTGGACCGCAACGGAGTTGCGCCGGGCGTATTCGACGCATCGCAGCATCAGCACCCGGGCCCCGCTGGCCGCCATCTCCAGCATCTCTTCGTAGCTGATGGTGTCCAGCTTGCGGGCATTGGGCACGATCCGCGGATCGGCGGAGTACACCCCGTCCACGTCGGTGTAAATCTCGCAGACATCCGCCTTGAGCGCAGCTGCCAGCGCCACGGCGGTGACATCGGAGCCGCCGCGACCCAGCGTCGTCACGTCCTTGGTGTCTTGGGACACCCCCTGGAATCCGGCGACCAGCGCGACCGCGCCCTGGTCCAGAGCCCGGCGCACCCGGCTCGGTGTCACGTCGATAATGCGGGCCCGGCCGTGCACGGCGGTGGTGATCACGCCGGCCTGCGAACCGGTGAACGAGCGAGCATCCACACCGCGGTCGTGCACCGCCATCGCGACCAGCGCGTTGGAGATGCGCTCTCCCGCGGTGAGCAGCATGTCCAGCTCGCGCTGATGTGGTTGCGATGACACCTCGCCGGCGAGGTCGAGCAGGTCGTCTGAGGTGTCTCCCATCGCCGATACCACCACCACGACCTCATTGCCGTTGTTGCGCGTCTCGACGATCCGGTCGGCCACCTTCTTGATCCGCTCGGCGCCGTCCACCGAGGAGCCACCGTACTTCTGGACCACAAGCGCCACGCCGGTCTCCTGTCTGGCCGCACACGAACAGGCCGTGCCCCCTGACGTCAGTGGGCACGGCCTGAAGAGCTCCGCTGCTAGGTGGTGACGGCTTGTCGCCGCCCCGCACTAATCAGGCCGGTGCCTAAGGTCAGGGTAAGCAGCGCGGTAACTATGTGCAGCCACTGGTCCCCGACCGGGCCGGGGGGAATCGACAGCAACGACAGGTAGCCCATCCAGCCGATCACTCCAGCCAGTGCGTAGATACCGCCGATGGCGATGTTCAGCCCCTCGTTGCCGGCCGGAGTCAGCGCGAACGCCCCGAGCAACCAGAACGCGCCGAGACCGATGTGCACGATGTTGTGGTAAGGATTGATCAAGAAAAGCCCGAAAAGGTCGTGATCCGTCATCTCGGTGATGTTGGCGAAGCCCGAGACGAAGAACCCGATGATCCCGCCCACGATGTAGACAGAGCCGAGGATCATCGAGAAGTTCTGCTCGGGGGTTCTGCCGCGACCCCTGAGCTTGATCCCAAACTTCTCTTCTGGACTAGCAAACGCCATGTCTGTCCCCTTCCACTCGACATCGACTCCACTCGACGTCGATCAGTCAACGGTGAGGTGCCAAGGCCGGCGTTGCGCCACTACCTCAGGTCCCTGGAACGCCTTCGGCCCACAGCGGACCACGGTTCATCGACAGACCGAGGGACCACTCAATCGGATGCTGAAGATCGATCTCCGGACAACGACGCACCGCCCGCTGTCCGATCGTCGAATGCCGAGTAGGGGGCCCTGCAGGGGCGCGCGCTCCGTGGTGACCTGACGCCAGTACGATGCTTCTCTCCGTGACCGGAGCCCCGGACATTGTATACCTAGAGTAACAAACCTGCGGCTGAAGATGGATGGAAGTGGTCACCATGGCTGGTCTGTTCGACGCGATGCGCAAGAGACGGATGATGGTCATCGCCACTGGGATTGTGCTGGCGGCCGGCCTGGGCACGTCGGCAGCGATCTGGGGGCCTGAGTTCTTCGCTGCGGGTCAACCCGCCAAGACAGCGAATGCGGGAAATGCCACGGACAAGACGTCGAACACCTCGGACAAGGCCCTACCGGCCGGCTTCAGCCAGTTCAAGAGCGACCAAGCCGGCATTGCGCTGGCCTACCCGTCCACCTGGACCAAGCTGAGCCCGAAGGATCCGCAAATCCTGCTGCTGATCGCCCAGGGCACCCAGGACTCCGTGCTGGTACGGGCCAGTGAGCTGCAAGAGCCGGTCGGGCCTCAACAGATGGCCGCCGCCAGGCAGGTGACGGACAAGCTCGTGACGTCCAACAAGACGGTCCAAATGATCACCGAGCCGAAGCAGATCGAGCTGGGTGGGTTGCCCGGATTCTTCTACTTCTACTCGTTCAAGGATGCCAACACCGGCCAGGAAGGCGCGCACTCGCACTTCTTCCTGTTCAATGGCAAGACCATGATCAGCATGGTCTTCCAGACCCTCCCCCGGGAGCGTTTCGCCTCTACCGCCCCGACCTTCGACAAGATCGCAGCCTCGTTCCACGCGATCAAGAAGTAACCATGGTGTCGCCGACAAGAGGGCCGTCAGATCCAGGGCGGCAGGACGGGCAGCCCTGCACCGG
>DATFDO010000298.1:0-9932 GCA_035252045.1 Pseudonocardiaceae bacterium | reverse complement strand
TACCTGGGCGATTCACTCAGGGTCAAAACGGGGTCGGAACCCCCGCCGCGTAGCCCCCTACGCCGTCCGCCCAGCGGTCTCATGAATGCTCATGCACCCTGTCCCAGGGCGCACATGACACAACGCCCGCGCAGGCGATGGCATTCCTGCACGGCAGCAAGGAGGTATCCCGACATGCCAGGTCCGCTGGTCGGGTTGCGGGTGGTGGAGCTAGCGGGGATTGGGCCGGCGCCGCATGCGGCGATGCTGCTGGCGGATCTGGGCGCCGACGTGGTGCGGGTAGAACGGCCGGCAGGTGGCCTGCAGCTGGTGCCGACCGATCAGGACCAGGTGCTTCGTGGCCGGAGATCGATCACGCTCGACCTCAAGGATCCCGCTGATCGGCAGACCCTGCTGGCGCTGGCGCAACGGGCCGACGTGCTGATCGAAGGGCTGCGCCCCGGCGTCGCCGAGCGATTAGGTATCGGTCCGGCCGACTGCCAGGCCGATAACCCGAGGTTGGTGTACGCACGGATGACCGGGTGGGGGCAGGACGGCCCGCTCGCCCACCGTGCTGGGCATGACATCAACTACATCGCGGTATCGGGCGTGCTGCACGCCATCGGCGCGGCGGGCGGCAAGCCGGTACCCCCGCTGAACCTGGTCGGCGACTTCGGTGGTGGCTCGATGTTCCTGGTGCTGGGAGTGCTGGCCGCGCTGTGGGAACGCGAGCGCTCCGGCACTGGTCAGGTGATCGATGCCGCCATGGTGGACGGCGTGAGCGCACTGGCGCAGATGTTCTGGTCGTTGCGGGCCTGCGGGTGGTGGAACGATGCGCGCGGCACCAACCTGCTCGACTCGGGCGCTCCGTTCTACGACACCTACGCCTGCGCCGACGGCCGGTACGTCGCAGTTGGAGCGCTGGAACCCCAGTTCTACGCGGCGTTGCTGGACGGCCTGGGACTCATCGATGCGGGCCTGCCCGACCGGTCGGACCCGGCCGATTGGCCGGTGCTGCGCCAACGGTTCACGGACACCTTCGCGAGCCGCACCCGCGACGAGTGGATCGCAGTGTTCGGAGGAAGCGACTCCTGCGTGGCCCCGGTGCTGTCCTTCGCGGAGGTGCCCACGCACCCCCACATTGCCGCTCGCGGCACCATCATCACCATCGACGGGGTACCCCAGGCTGCTCCGGCGCCACGGTTCTCACGCACCTCACCTACTCCCCCCACCCGCAACTCCACCGCCCAGGCAGCCGAGGTGCTCGCGGATTGGGGGGCCAGTTCGCAGTAGCGGGCTCAGCGGGGTGACCGAGTGCGGATAACCCCGCTGAGCCCACCGAATGCGGTATACGCGGTTAGCGGTAGTCGCGGCCGAAGTCGTAGTCGTCCAGCGGGACGGCTGCGCCGGTGCCGGTGCCGAACACGTCGGGGGTGTAGTAGCCATCGTCGTAGGACGGGATCGCGTACGCCGCGGCCCGGGCCTCCTCGGTGGGCTGCACCTCGATGTTGCGGTACCGGTTGATCCCGGTGCCGGCCGGGATCAACTTACCGATGATCACGTTTTCCTTCAGACCCAGCAGCTTGTCGCTCTTGCCCTGGATCGCCGCATCGGTGAGGATCTTGGTCGTCTCCTGGAACGAAGCCGCGGACAACCACGACTCGGTAGCCAGCGACGCCTTCGTGATCCCCATCAGCACCGGCCGGCCCGAGGCCGGCTCGCCACCCTCGGCGACCACCCGGCGGTTCTCCGACTCGAACTCGCCACGCTCGGCCAGCCCACCGGGCAGGAACTCGGTGGCACCCGACTCGATGATCGTCACCCGGCGCAGCATCTGCCGGACGATGACCTCGATGTGCTTGTCGTGGATGTCCACGCCCTGCGACCGGTACACCTGCTGGACCTCACGGACCAGGTGCAGCTGCACCTCCCGCGGCCCCATCACGCGCAGCACCTCGTGCGGGTCCACCACGCCCTCGAGCAGCTTCTGCCCGACGGTGACGTGATCCTCGTCGGCCAGCGGCCGCTCGGTTCCGTCGACGCTGATCACCGCGAGCCGCTGCCGCTTGGACAGCTTGTCGTAGACGATCTCGTCGCTACCGTCGTCCGGGACGATGGTGATCTTCCAGAACTTCTCGCCGTCCTCGATGCGCACCCGGCCGTCGGCATCGGCGATCGGCGCCATGCCCTTGGGCACCCGGGCCTCGAACAGCTCCTGGACCCGGGGCAGACCGGTGGTGATGTCCTCACCGGCGATACCGCCCTGGTGGAAGGTGCGCATGGTCAGCTGCGTGCCGGGCTCACCGATCGACTGCGCGGCGACGATACCGACCGCCTCGCCGACATCGACGAGCTTTCCGGTGGCCATCGACCGGCCGTAGCACACCGCACACACCCCGGTGGTGGACTCGCAGGTCAGTACCGAACGCACCTTGACCCGCCCGATGTCGGCCGTCAGCAGGGTGTCGATCGCCGGGTCACCGAGATCCGCACCCCGTGGCATGATCACCGATCCGGAGTCGCCCAGTACGTCGTCGGCCGTGCAGCGGGCGTACACGCTGGTCTGCACGTAGCGGTGCCGGATCAGCCGCCCGTCCGGCCCTGCCTCGGCGAGAGGCATCTGGATGCCGCGCTCGGTGCCGCAGTCGTGCTCGCGCACGATGACATCCTGCGAGACGTCCACCAGACGCCGGGTCAGGTACCCGGAGTCGGCCGTCCGCAACGCCGTGTCGGCCAGACCCTTGCGGGCGCCGTGGGTGGCGATGAAGTACTCCAGCACCGACAGGCCCTCACGGAAGTTGTGCTTGATCGGCCGCGGGATGTACTCACCCTTGGGGTTGGACACCAGTCCACGCATGCCGGCCAGGGACCGGACCTGCGTCATGTTCCCGGCCGCACCGGAGGACACGATGGTGAAGACCGGGTTGTCTTCCGGGAAGTTGGCTTCCATCACCTTGGCGACCTCGTCGGTGGCCTGCGACCAGATCTTCACCAGCTCGCCGTTGCGCTCGTCGTGCGAGAGCACACCACGCTGGTAGCGCTTCTCCACCTGGTCGGCCCGGGCCTCGTACTGATCGAGGATCTCCTGCTTGGCGGCCGGCACGACCACGTCGGAACTGGACAACGTCACGCCGGAGCGAGTGGCCCAGTGGAAACCGGCGTCCTTGAGCTTGTCCAGCGTCTGGGCGACCGACACCATCGGATACCGCTCGGCGAGGTCGTTGACGATCGCCGCCTGGCGTTTCTTGGGCAGCACATCGTTGACATACGGGTAGTCGTCGGGAAGCAGGTCATTGAACAGCACCCGGCCCACCGTGGTGTCTGCGATCCACGGCTTGCCGGGTTCCCAGTCCTGGGTCTCGCGCAAGCGAGCCTCGTCGCTGGCCGGCGGGACCACGCCCCGCAACCGGACCCGGATGCGGGCCTGCAACCCGATCGTGCCGCGGTCCAGCGCCATCAACGCCTCGGCGGGCGAGGAGAACGAGCGGCCCTCCCCGGTGTCGCCCTCACGGAGCTTGGTGAGGTGGTACAGCCCGGTGACCATGTCCAACCGGGGCATGGCCAGCGGGCGGCCCGATGCGGGCGACAGGATGTTGTTGCTGGACAGCATCAGGATCCGGGCCTCGGCCTGCGCCTCGGCCGACAGCGGCAGATGCACCGCCATCTGGTCACCGTCGAAGTCGGCGTTGAACGCCTCACACACCAGCGGGTGCAGCTGGATGGCCTTGCCCTCGACCAGCTGCGGCTCGAAGGCCTGGATACCCAGCCGGTGCAGGGTCGGCGCCCGGTTGAGCAGCACCGGATGCTCGGTGATGACCTCTTCGAGCACGTCCCACACCTGCGGGCGTTGCCGTTCCACCATCCGCTTGGCCGACTTGATGTTCTGCGCGTGGTTGAGGTCCACCAGGCGCTTCATCACGAACGGCTTGAACAGCTCGAGTGCCATCTGCTTGGGCAGCCCGCACTGGTGCAGCTTGAGCTGCGGACCGACCACGATGACCGAACGGCCGGAGTAGTCGACGCGCTTGCCGAGCAGGTTCTGCCGGAACCGGCCCTGCTTGCCTTTGAGCAGGTCGGACAGCGACTTCAGCGGGCGGTTGCCCGGGCCGGTGACCGGACGGCCGCGGCGGCCGTTGTCGAACAGCGCGTCAACGGCCTCCTGCAGCATCCGCTTCTCGTTGTTGACGATGATCTCGGGCGCACCCAGGTCGATGAGCCGCTTGAGCCGGTTGTTCCGGTTGATCACCCGGCGGTACAGGTCGTTGAGGTCCGAGGTGGCGAACCGGCCACCGTCGAGCTGCACCATGGGCCGCAAGTCCGGCGGGATCACCGGCACGCAGTCCAGCACCATGCCCATCGGGTTGTTGCGGGTGACCTGGAAGGCTGCGACCACCTTGAGCCGCTTGAGCGCCCGCAGCTTCTTCTGGCCCTTACCGGTGCGGATGGTCTCGCGGAGATTCTCCGACTCGGCGTCGATGTCGAAAGTCTCCATCAGCTTCTGGATCGCCTCGGCACCCATCGCGCCGGTGAAGTAGTCACCGAAGCGGTCATACAGCTCGCGGTAGAGCAACTCGTCCACGATGAGCTGACCGACCTCCAGCTTGGTGAAGGTCTCCCAGATCTCCTCGAGCCGGTCGATCTCGCGTTGGGCACGGTCGCGCAGCTGGCGCATCTCGCGCTCGCCGCCCTCCTTGACCTTCCGCCGGACGTCGCTCTTGGCGCCTTCGGTCTCCAGCTCGGCGAGGTCGGCTTCCAGCTTCTGCGCGCGGGCCTCGATCTCGGCGTCCCGGCGGTCCTCGAGTCGCTTGCGCTGAACGCCGATCTCGCTTTCCAGGGTGGGCAGGTCGTTGTGCCGCTCCTCGGTGTTCACCCCGGTGATCGCGTAGGCAGCGAAGTAGATGATCTTCTCGAGATCTTTCGGAGCGAGGTCGAGCAGGTAACCCAGCCGGCTCGGAACACCCTTGAAATACCAGATGTGCGTCACTGGAGCGGCCAGCTCGATGTGGCCCATCCGCTCCCGGCGCACCTTGGCTCGCGTCACCTCGACGCCGCAACGCTCGCAGATGATGCCCTTGAACCGGACGCGCTTGTACTTACCGCAGTAACACTCCCAGTCCCGAGTGGGACCGAAGATTTTCTCGCAGAACAGCCCGTCTTTTTCCGGCTTGAGCGTGCGGTAGTTGATAGTCTCCGGCTTCTTGACCTCACCGTAGGACCACTGGCGGATGTCTTCTGCGGTCGCGAGGCCGATGCGGAGCTCGTCGAAGAAGTTGACGTCGAGCACGTCTGGTTCCTTCTCCCCTGTAGTTGTTAAACACTTTGGTGTTTAAAGCTGATGTCACAAAAGGTGCGTTTGTTGCTACTTGCTTTTGGTGCGTCCGGCGCGAGGGTGGGCGGGAGGACCACCCCCGCGCCGGACGCGGTCTCTAGGAGCTCGTCATTGCACGACGTCATCGACCGACGGAGACTCGTTTCGGGACAGGTTGATGCCAAGGTTGGCGGCCGCCCGCTCCAGGTCCTCGTCGTCGGAATCCCGCATCTCGATCGCCGCGCCGTCGCTGGACAGCACCTCGACGTTGAGGCACAGCGACTGCAGCTCCTTGAGCAACACCTTGAACGATTCAGGAATTCCAGGTTCCGGGATATTTTCGCCCTTGACGATGGCCTCGTACACCTTCACCCGGCCGAGCACATCGTCGGATTTGATGGTCAGCAGTTCTTGCAGGGTGTACGCCGCCCCGTAGGCCTGCATCGCCCAACATTCCATCTCACCGAAGCGCTGGCCACCGAACTGCGCTTTCCCGCCCAGCGGCTGCTGCGTGATCATCGAGTAGGGACCGGTCGATCGGGCGTGGATCTTGTCGTCGACCAGGTGCAGCAACTTGATGATGTACATGTAGCCGACCGCGATCGGGTACGGGTACGGCTCACCGGTGCGCCCGTCGAACAGTTGCGCCTTACCGTCGGGTCCGACCATCTGCTCGCCGTCGCGGTTGGGCAGCGTCGAGGACAGCAGCCCGGTGATCTCCTCCTCCGACGCGCCGTCGAAGACCGGGGTGCCCACCAGCGCGCCGGGCTCGGCCTGGTACAGGTCCTCGGGCAGCTTGGACGCCCAGTCCGGATCACCGTTGATCTGCCATCCGCTGTTGGCGATCCAGCCCAGGTGCGTTTCCAGGATCTGCCCGATGTTCATCCGGCGCGGCACACCGTGGGTGTTGAGGATGATGTCCACCGGCGTGCCGTCCGGCAGGAACGGCATGTCCTCCACCGGGAGGATCTTGCCGATGACGCCCTTGTTCCCGTGCCGGCCGGCGAGCTTGTCGCCGTCCTGGATCTTGCGCTTCTGCGCGACGTAGACCCGGACCAGCTCGTTGACGCCGGGCGAGAGCTCATCGTCGTCCTCCCGGGAGAACACCCGGATGCCGATGACCTTGCCGGTCTCGCCGTGCGGCACCTTGAGGCTGGTGTCGCGGACCTCGCGGGCCTTCTCGCCGAAGATGGCCCGCAGCAGCCGCTCCTCGGGGGTCAGCTCGGTCTCGCCCTTGGGCGTCACCTTGCCGACCAGGATGTCGCCGGCCTGCACCTCCGCGCCGATGCGGATGATGCCGCGCTCGTCGAGGTCCGCCAGCACCTCTTCGGAGACGTTCGGGATGTCCCGGGTGATCTCCTCGGCGCCGAGCTTGGTGTCCCGGGCGTCGATCTCGTGCTCGTCGATGTGGATCGAGGTGAGCACGTCGTCTTGCACCAGGCGCTGGGACAGGATGATGGCGTCCTCGTAGTTGTGACCCTCCCACGGCATGATCGCCACGAGCAGGTTCTTACCGAGCGCCATCTCGCCGTCGTCGGTGCACGGCCCGTCCGCGATCACCTGGCCGACCTCGACCCGGTCCCCCTCGGCCACGATGGGCCGCTGGTTGGTGCAGGTGCCCTGGTTGGACCGGTGGAACTTGTGCATCCGGTAGGTCTGCCGGCTGCCGTCGTCGGCCATCACGGTGACGTAGTCGGCGCACAACTCCTCGACCACACCGGCCTTGTCGGCCACCACGACGTCACCGGCATCCACCGCGGCCCGCAGCTCCATACCGGTACCGACCAGTGGCGCCTCGCTGCGCAGCAGCGGCACCGCCTGGCGCTGCATGTTGGCGCCCATCAGCGCCCGGTTCGCGTCGTCATGCTCCACGAACGGGATCATCGCGGTGGCCACCGAGACCATCTGCTGTGGCGAGACGTCCATGTAGTCGACGCCGAGCGGGTCAATGGAGTCGACTTCACTGCCGCCCTTGCGCCGCACCAGTACGCGGTCCTCGGCGAAGGAGCCGTCGTCGTTGAGCACCGCGTTGGCCTGCGCGATGACGTGCCGGTCCTCCTCGTCAGCGGTCAGGTAGTCGACCTGTTCGGTGACGAAGCCGTCGACGACCTTGCGGTAGGGCGTCTCGATGAAGCCGAACGGGTTGACCCGGGCATACGACGACAGCGACCCGATCAATCCGATGTTCGGACCCTCCGGGGTTTCGATCGGGCACATCCGGCCGTAGTGCGACGAATGCACGTCGCGGACCTCGAAGCCGGCCCGCTCCCGGGACAGACCACCGGGACCCAGCGCGGACAGCCGCCGCTTGTGGGTCAACCCCGCCAGGGGATTGGTCTGGTCCATGAACTGGGACAGCTGCGACGTCCCGAAGAATTCCTTGATCGCCGCGACCACCGGGCGGATGTTGATCAAGGTCTGCGGGGTGATGGCCTCGACGTCCTGGGTGGTCATCCGCTCCCGGACGACCCGCTCCATGCGCGACAGCCCGACCCGGATCTGGTTCTGGATCAGCTCGCCGACGGTGCGCAGGCGGCGGTTGCCGAAGTGGTCGATGTCGTCGGTCTCCACCGGCACCACGTCACCGGGCGCTCCTCCGCCGGAGGCCGGCCCTGAGACCGGCATCGTCGTCTCACCCGCGTGCAGCCGCACCAGATAGTCGATCGTGGTGACGATGTCGTCCTCGGTGAGCACCCCGTTGCGGTAGGGCAGCGCCAAGCCCAGCTTCTTGTTGGCCTTGTAGCGGCCGACCTTGGCCAAGTCGTAGCGCTTGACTTTGAAGAACAGGTTCTCCAGCAGCGCCTGCGCGCTTTCCTTGGTGGGCGGCTCACCCGGACGCAGCTTGCGGTAGATGTCCAGCAGCGCCTCGTCAGGGCCGCCGGTGTGGTCCTTTTCCAGGGTGGCCAGCAGCGTCTCGGAGTGCGCGAACCGCGCGGCGATCCGCTCGGTCGTCCAGCCCAGGGCCTTGAGCAGCACGGTCACCGGCTGGCGGCGCTTGCGGTCGATGCGCACACCTACCGTGTCGCGCTTGTCGACGTCGAACTCCAGCCACGCGCCACGGCTAGGGATGATCTTGACGCTGTAGACGTCCTTGTCGGTGGTCTTGTCCACTGCGTGGTCGAAGTACACGCCGGGGGAACGAACCAGCTGCGAGACGACCACTCGCTCGGTGCCGTTGATGATGAAGGTGCCTTTGGACGTCATCATCGGGAAGTCACCCATGAACACCGTCTGGGATTTGATCTCCCCGGTGTTGTTGTTGGTGAACTCGGCAGTGACGAACAGCGGTGCCGCGTAGGTCATGTCCTTGTCCCGGCACTCCTCGACGGAGGCCTTGACATCGTCGAAGCGGGGGTCGGAGAAGGACAGCGACATCGAGCCGGAGAAGTCTTCGATCGGAGAGATCTCCTCGAGCACCTCGGCGAGACCACCGATGGGGTCCTCGTCGCCGGCATCGATTCGGCGCTGGTACCACTCCTCGGCACCGATCAGCCACTCGAACGATTGGAGCTGCAGGTCCAGAAGATCGGGTACCTGGAGCGGCTCACGGATCTTCGCGAAAGACGGCCGTATCGGGGCTCCCGGGAGTCGGGGTACTGAGTTGTTCGCAGCAGGGGTCTTGGGCGGGCGGGAGACTGCCAAGATTGCGTCCTTCCGAACACTAGCGCTGCCGAGCGCAGGACGGCGGGTCTCCCGGCAGGATCACCTGGGACCACACTCCCGGCGCGGTGTTGGTGCACTTGCTGATGGAGTTGTGAGAGGGTGTGCGTGTCTGGCCGATGAAGTTGTCGTTGGAAACTGCAGCTACGGCGACAAGCCCGGAGCCTCAGCTACCATGAAACGCTGACGCAGTTCGATGCACCCCGCCAGTTGGACGCGCTCTGCGCACACGTGGGCAGGGGGCTACAAAAGGGCAGCGCAAAGAGGCAGTCTAGCCGCTAGGACGGCGACTGTCCAGCGCCGAATTTGAGTCGGCGTAAGCGTGGTCCTAGAGTGACCTGCCGGGCGGCCACAGTCAAGTGCTGGTCGTCCGATCAGTGGTCGGATGTGCACGATCAGCGGCTATGACCCGATCGGCTCGACCGATCAGCGCACCAACAGCCACTTTCACCGCACCGGATCGCCGGCCGCAGCCGGTGGCCCAGCTGCCGTGGGCGCGATCGGCAACGGCAGGACACCATGATTGCTGATAATGAGCGTCACCGTACACCGTGCGGCTGCCGTTACCCGGCTAGCGCTCACTTGCGGAGATCATGGAAGGCTCCTGGCTGAGGACAGGGCGGTCAGAAGGGCTGCACGTCGGCGATCTTCCAGGTGCCGGTGACCCGTTGCGCGGTGACTCGGAGCCTACCCGCGGCCTCGAGCGGCTGGGCCTGGCCACCGCGGTTGGCCTGTTGATCGATGAACACCACCACGATCGCCCGGTCACCATCGAGCACCTTGACGGCCAGCGCGGGCACCGTCGCCACCACCACGGCCTGCTGCCCCGGCGCGAGCTCCCGCACGCGGGCGAACTGGCGACGGTAGTCGGCGGCGAACGGGCCGGTGATCACGGCAGTCGCGGCCCGTTCGTTGTCATCGAGCCGGGCGAAGTCATAGGAGAATACGCGTTCCACCGCATCGCGAACCTGCCCGGAGACCTCGG
>DATFDO010000297.1:0-8267 GCA_035252045.1 Pseudonocardiaceae bacterium | reverse complement strand
TTTTCAGCCCCCAAAAGGGCAGTCTGCATCCAGACTGCCGGAAAAAGGGGCAGAAGCTAGCTGGTGCGGGCGGCTAGGAAGTCGGTGACGGACGACAGGGCGTCCCGGGCGGAACACGAGGGCAAGACGGCGAGTTCGCGGCGAGCGGCGTCGGTGTAGGAGCGTAGGGCACGGACGGCCCGGTCCAGGCCCGGCGACTCACGCAGCCGCCACAGCGCCTCGTCGACCAGCGCATCATCGGTCAGCGGACCGGCCAGTAACGCACGTAGCCGGTCACCGTCCGCGCCCCCGTCGGCCAGCGCGTAGAGCATCGGCAAGGTGCGCACACCCTCCCGCAGGTCCGTTCCTGGTGTCTTACCGGACTGGGCGGCCGGTGAGGCGATGTCGATGATGTCGTCGGAGATCTGGAAGGCGGTGCCGATGGTCTCGCCGAAGCGGCACAGTGCCTCGATCCGGTCCGGGCCCGCGCCGGAGAACATGGCGCCGTAGCGGCCCGCGGTGGCGATCAGCGAGCCGGTCTTCTCCGACACCACCGCCAGGTAATGATCCACCGGGTCGGTGCCGTCGACCGGACCCAGGGTTTCGCGCATTTGACCGGTGACCAGTTCGGCGAAGGTGCAGGCGATGATCCGCACCGCGTCCGGCCCGAGGTCGGCGACCAGCCGGGAGGCGTGCGCGAACAGGAAGTCACCGGTGAGGATCGCGACGGTGTTGTCCCAGCGGGCGTTGGCGCTGATCGCGCCGCGGCGCATGGTCGCCTCGTCCATCACGTCGTCGTGGTAGAGCGTGGCCAGGTGTACCAGCTCCACGACCGCGGCCGCCCGCACCACCTCATGCGTTCGATCCCGGTCCGGCCCGAATTGACCGGCGAGCAGGGTGAACAGCGGCCGGAACCGTTTACCTCCGGCGTCGACGAGATGCAGCGACGTTTCAGTGAGGAACCGGAACTCGCTTTGCACTTCCTTGTGCAGCAGTTCCTCTACCTGGGTCAAGCCCTGCTCCAGGACAGCGCGAAGTTGAGGATCGGCCAGCTCCACCCCGGCGAGTTGCTCGGACGTCGATCTGCTCATACCCGGATCAGGAGGCGAACGCGCCGAGCGCGGCCCAGTCCAGGGCGAAGGTGGGCACCACGCCGAGCAGCAGGGTGACCACCACGCCGAGCGTGATCGCGGCTGTGGTGAACGCCCCGGGCACGCTCACCGTCGGACCGTCGGCGGCCGGCTCGCTGAAGTACATCAGCACGACCACCCGCAGGTAGAAGAACGCGGCCACCGCGCTGGCTACCAGCGCCACCACCACCAGCGGCGCCATGCCGTCGGCCAGCGCGGCGCTGAACACCGCGAACTTGCCGGTGAACCCGCTGGTCAGCGGGATCCCTGCGAGCGCGAAGAGCAAGAAGGCGAACACCGCGGCGGTCAGCGGGGACCGCTTGGCCAGCCCGGCCCACTGGGACAGGTGGGTGGCCTCACCGTCGGCGTCCCGGACCAGGGTGACGACCCCGAATGCGGCCAGCGTGGTGAAGCCGTAGGCGAGCAGGTAGAACATCGTGCCGGACAGCCCCGCAGACGTCAGCGCGATCGCCCCGACCAGCAGGAAACCGGCGTGCGCCACCGATGAGTAGGCGATCATGCGTTTGATGTCGGTCTGGGTCAGGCCCAGCACCGCGCCGATCACCATGGACACGATCGCCACGCCGATCAGCAGCCCGCGCCACTCCCAGCGGGTGCCTTCGAAGCCCACCGTGAGCACCCGCAGGATGGCACCGAACGCGGCGACTTTGGTGCAGGCCGCCATGAACGCCGTCACCGGCGTCGCCGCGCCCTGGTAAACGTCCGGGGTCCAGGTGTGGAACGGCCCGACCGAGCCCTTGAACAGCAGCCCGATCACCAGCAGAGCCAGCCCACCGAACAGCAGGGTGTCCGACCGGTCGGTGCCCGCCGACGCCTCGGCGATCCTGGCTAGCTGCACCGAGCCCGCGTAGCCGTACAGCAGCGCCACCCCGTACAAGAAGAAAGCCGACGAGAACGCCCCGAGCAGGAAGTACTTGACCGCCGCCTCCTGGGACAGCAGCCGGCGCCGCCGGGCCATGCCGCACATCAGGTACAGCGGCAGGGACAGCACCTCCAAGGCGATGAACATGGTGAGCAGGTCGTTGGCCGCGGTGAAGACCATCATCCCGCCCAGCGAGAACAAGAACAGCGGGAAAACCTCGGTCTGCATCATCGTCTCGGTCTGGGTACCGACCAGTTGAGCGCGGTCGGCCGCGGTGCCCGGGCGCACCGCGGCGTCGGGCGTGAATGCTCCCCCCGGCTCGACCGTACGATCCGCGATGAGCAGCATCGCACCCAGCCCCAGGGCCAGCAGCGTGCCCCACAAGAACAGTGCTGGGCCGTCGACGGCAATGGTTCCGGCCAAGGTCACGACGTTCGTCGCGCCACGGGAGTACAGGTGCGCGCCCAGTGCGGCACCCGCCGCGCCCAGCGTGAGCAACGTCAGCCCCACTTGGGCCAACCACCGCGCCGGGCGAGCCACGAACGCTTCGATCAGCACCGAAACGCAGGCCGCGCCGAGTACGATCAGGATCGGGGCGATCGCCCCGTAGTCGACCGCAGGCGCCGGCAGGTGCTGGACCTGCGCCGAGAAAACCGGCTGGAACGCGAGCACCATCAGCTGCCTCCCTGCCCGGTGACCGGGTCGGACAGGCCGACCTCGGTGACCGTGGCCCCGACCGACGGTTTAATCACGTTCAGTACCGGCTGCGGGAAGAACCCGAGCAGCAGGATCAGTGCCACCAGCGGTACCAGCACCGCAACCTCACGAATCGACAAGTCCGGGAAACCGGACCGCCGCCGGTGTGCCCCTGGTGCCGTCGCGCTACCCGGCCCGCCCAACGCTCCGAGCACGGCCGAGCCGCGCACCGGGCCCTGCATGAGCCGCTGGTAGACCCACAGCACATACAGCGCGGCCAGGATGATCCCCGCGGTGGCGATGACGGTGTACACCGGCTGCCGCGGGTACGAGCCGATCAAGACCATGAACTCAGAGACGAACGAGTTGGTACCGGGTAGCGCCAGTGCGGACAACCCGGCCAGCAGCATCATCCCGGCCAGCACCGGTGCCAGCACCGACACCCCGCCGTAGTCGCTGATCAGCCTCGATCCGCCGCGCGCGATCAGCATGCCGACCACGATGAACAGCATCCCGGTAGAGATGCCGTGATTGACCATGTAGAGTACTGCGCCGGCCTGCGCCTGAGTGGAGAAGGCGAACACGCCCAGCGCGATGAAGCCGAAGTGCGCCACCGACGTGTAGGCCACGAATCGCTTCATGTCGGACTGGCCGACGGCCAGCAGCGCCGCGTAGATGATGCCGGCGATGGCCAGCACCAACACCAACGGCGCCAGCGTGCGCGACGCGGCGGGGAACAGCGGCAGGCAGTAGCGCAGGAAACCGTAGATACCGACCTTGTCCATCACGCCGACCAGCAGCACCCCGACGCCGACCGGGGCTTCGGCACCGGCGTCGGGCAGCCAGGTGTGCAGCGGCACCAGCGGTGCCTTGATGGCGAAGGCGACGAAAAACCCGATGAACAGCCAGATCTGGGTACTGGTCGGGATCGTGCCGGCGATGCGCTGCAAAGCCGCCCAGTCGAAGGTGCCATGCCCCAGCCGCTGCCCGCTGACCACGAACAGGCCGATCACGCTGGCCAGCATGACCAACCCGCCCAGCAGCGAGTACAAGAAGAATTTCACCGCGGCGTACTGCCGTCTCGGACCACCGAAGCGCCCGATCAAGAAGTACATCGGCACCAGCATGACTTCGAAGAACAGGTAGAACAGGAACACGTCGGTGGCCACGAACACGCCGATGAGCAGTGACTCCAGCGCCAGCACCAGCGCGTAGAAACTCGCCGGGGTACGGCCCTCGGGCAGTTTCTCCGCCCACGATGAGCCCATCACGATCGGCACCAGCACAGCGATCAGCGCGATCATCACCAGCGCGATGCCGTCGATGCCGAGCGCGAAACGGGTGCCGAACGCCGGGATCCAGGGGACGGACAGGATCAGTTGCAGCCGTCCACCGCCGGGCTGGTACTCCGACCACGCCACCGCAGCCAGGATCAACTCCACCAGCGCGAACGCCAGCCCGGTCGCCTTGGCCATCCCTGGCGCGGTACGCATCGGCGCCACGACCGCGGCCCCCACCATGGGCAGCAGCAGCATGGCCAGGAGCACTCCGCCGCCGCTCATGCGTAGCTCACCGCCACCAGGAAAGCGATCACCACAATCCCCCCGCCGAGCATGCCTAAGGCATAGCTGCGCACAAACCCGGTCTGCAACCGGCGCAACCGACCGGACGTGCCGCCGAGCAGCGCCGCGGTGCCGTTGACGATCCCGTCAATGCCCTTGTTGTCCACGAACACCAGCGCCCGGGTCAGCCAGGTACCGGGTCGCGCGATGATCGCCTCATTGATCGCGTTGGCGTACAGGTCGGCTCGCGCAGCGGCCACCGGCAGCGACACCGGCTCAGGCTTGACTACCGGCACCGGGTTACGGCCGATGACCAGCCAGGCGACCGCCACCCCCACTGCTGACACCAGCACGGTCAGCAGCGGCACCGCGACCGCCGTGGTGGTCGACTCCACCGGTACCAGCGCCCCCACCGAGGGCTCCAGCCAGCCCGCCAACCGCTCCCCCGAGGCCAGGAAAAACCCGGCGATCAGCGAGCCGATGGCCAGCGGCACCATGGGCACCCACATCACCGGCGGGCATTCGTGCGGGTGGTACTCCTGACCGTCATCGGTGCGCAGGTTGCGCCAGCGCTCTTCGCCGAAAAACGTCATGAGCATCAGCCGGGTCATGTAGAAGGCAGTCAACCCGGCGGCGAGCAGCGCGATGACGCCGAACAGGATGCCGGCACCGCCCGCGCCGAAGGCCGCCTCGATGATCGCGTCCTTGGAGTAGTAGCCGGACAGGAACGGGAACCCGATCAACGCCAGATATCCTGTGCTGAACAGGGCGAACGTGATCGGCAGGTGCTTGGCCAGCCCGCCCATCCGGCGCATGTCGATCTCGTCGTGCATGCCGTGCATGACAGAGCCGGCCCCGAGGAACAGCACCGCCTTGAAGAAGCCGTGGGTGAGCAGGTGCACGATGCCCAGTGCATAGCCGGCCGGGCCCAACCCGACGGCGAGGATCATGTACCCGATCTGGCTGACCGTGGAGTAGGCCAGCACCTTCTTGATGTCGTCGTAGGCGCAGCCGATGATCGACCCGATCAGCAGGGTGATCGTGCCGATCGCGGCAACGGCCAGCCGGCCGCTGGCGCTGAGGTTGTACAGCGGGCTGCACCGGGCGACCAGGTACACCCCAGCGGTCACCATCGTCGCGGCGTGGATCAGGGCCGAGACCGGGGTCGGGCCTTCCATCGCGTCGGGCAACCAGGCTTGCAGCGGGAATTGACCGGACTTACCGCAGGCGCCGAGCAGCAACAACAGCGTGATCGCCAGCAGAGTTGGGCCGTTTATCTGCCCGGCGCGCGCGAACACCTCGGAGAACTGCACGGTGCCCAGCGAGCGCCAGATGAGAAAGATCGCGATGGCCAGGCCGACGTCGCCGACCCGGTTCATCAGGAACGCTTTCTTCGCCGCAGTGGCGGCGCTGGGACGATCCTGGTACCAGCCGATCAGCAGGTAGGAGGCCAGGCCCACGCCTTCCCAGCCGAGATAGAGCGTGACGAAGTTGTTGGCGAGCACCAGGATGAGCATCGCCGTGATGAACAGGTTGAAGTAACCGAAGAACCTGCGCCGCCCGGGATCGTGCTCCATGTACCCGATCGCGTAAAGGTGGATCAGACCCCCGACCCCGGTGATGAGCAGCACGAATGTCAGCGACAGCGGGTCCAGCCGCAGGCCGTAGCTGACTTGCAGGGAGTTGAGCGCGAACCAGGTTCCGGTGCCCAGCTCCCGAGTTCGCTGCGACGCGTCGTAACCCAGCGTCTGGAAGAACAGCGCCACCCCGTAGACGAAGGCGGTGAGCACCGTCGCGCAGCCCAGCAGGTGCCCCCAGGCATTGGTGCGCCTGCCACCCGCCAGCAAGATGAACGCGCCGACAGCAGGCAACACCACGAGCAGCCACGCGGATAGCGCAGCGCCCTCCGCAGGCAAGACCTCGGCCATACCGGCCACTCCGATCGTCGGTATGAACAAGCAGTCTGGCAAGCACTCCAGCACACCGAGGCAGCACCCGCTACCACGTCGTCACCTTGCCGTCAGTCTAGGGGGGTGGCCCCGTTCACCCGGCATCACCTCATCCGGCGGGTCGTGGGGTAACTCCGCGCCCGGCTTGCGGTTAGCGGTGATCGCGCAACTGACGCCCCAACAGTGTCGTGAACTCGGCGGTACCGACGTTTCGATCGGCACAATGTCGCTGGTGTCGGGGTCATGGACCGGGCCGCTCGGCCGGCTCAGTACTTGAGCAGGTTCGCCTCGTCAACCGAGGCCGAGCGGCGGGTCTTGAAGATCGCCATGATGATGGCCAGCCCCACCACTACCTCGGCGGCCGCCACCACCATCACGAAAAACGCCATGATCTGCCCGTCCAGGGTGCCGTTGATCCGGGCGAAAGTGATCAAGGTGAGGTTCACCGCGTTGAGCATCAGTTCGATGCACATGAACACGACCACGGCATTGCGGCGCACTAGGACACCGACCGCGCCGATGGTGAACAGCAGCGCCGACAGCAGCAGGTAATTGGTAGGGGTCACCCACCGTCCTCCTCGTCCTCTGGAGGTGGTGTCACCGGTGCGCGCAGGGCCCGGGCATCGGGCTCGACACCGGCGCTGGTGACACTGCGCACGTCGGCCGCCAGCCGGTCCGAAGCGGTCGATTCGAGCAGCTCGGAGCGCGACTGCGGAGCCGGCGAACCGTCCGGTAGCAGCGCTGGGGTGGCGACTGAATTGAGGGTGGCGAACACCCCGGGACCGGGCAGCGGCGAGGGATGCGAGCCGCGGATGCGCGCTTCCACCTGTTCACGCTGGGTCAACCTGCCCTGCTTGGTGCGTTCGGTGTAGGCCAGCACCATGGCACCCACCGCCGCGCTGATCAGCAACGCCGACGTGAGCTCGAACGGGAACAGGTAGTCGGTGAACAGCAGCCGGCCGAGGTTGGCGACATTGCCACCGTTAGTGCTGTCCGGGCCGGCCAGCCCGACCGAAGTGACTCCGATGAAGGCCCGGCCCAGCATGGCCACCAGCAAAGCGGCCAGGCCGATGCCACCCAGGGCTGCCGCGACCCGCTGGCCGCGCAGCACTTCGACCACCGAATCGGCGCTCTCCTTGCCGACCAGCATCAGCACGAACAAGAACAGCATCATGATCGCGCCGGTGTACACGATGATCTGCACGAACCCCAGAAACGGTGCTTGCTGGACCATGTACAGCGCGCCCAGGCACAGCATGGTCTGCGCCAGCCACAGCGCCGAGTGCACCGCGTTACGGGCGAAGACCATCGCCAGCCCACCGGCCAACGCGAGCGGCCCCAGAATCCAGAACGCGATGGTTTCGCCCCAGCCGATGGTCTCAGCGCCGGCTGGGACCATCGGCTGGGGCGCCAGCAGGATGCTCAGCGGGCTCACGGCATTTCCTCGCCTACTGTCCCGGACCGCCGCTCCAAAGTCGGGCCCTGCACGTAGTAGTCCGCCTCGGTTTCGCCCAGCCGCATCGGGTGTGGAGGTTGCTCCATCCCGGGCAGCAGCGGCGCGACGAGGTCCTCCTTGGTGTAGATGAGGTCCTGGCGGTTGTCGTCGGCGACTTCATACTCGTTGGTCATGGTCAACGCGCGGGTCGGGCACGCCTCGATGCACAGCCCGCAGCCGATACAGCGCAGGTAGTTGATCTGATAGATGGCACCGTAGCGCTCCCCGGGCGAGTACCGGGCCTGCTCGGTGTTGTCGTCACCTTCGACGTAGATGGCGTCGGCCGGGCAGGCCCAGGCGCACAGCTCGCAGCCCACGCACTTCTCCAGCCCGTCGGGGTGCCGGTTGAGCTGGTGGCGGCCGTGGAACCGCGGCGCCGGAATCTTTTTGACCTCGGGATACTCCTCAGTCACCACCTTCTTGAACATCGTCGAGAAGGTGACCCCGAACCCCTTGACCGGATCAAGTAGTCCCATGGCCGTCCTCCCTACTGGCCGGTGGCCCGCCATTGGTCGCGCCATCGGGACCCGTCCCGGTCGCGGTCATCGCGGTCCGCCGCGGCGGCGGAGCCGG
>DATFDO010000296.1:0-2925 GCA_035252045.1 Pseudonocardiaceae bacterium | reverse complement strand
CCTTGAACTGCGCTGCTCCCAACCCGCTGCGCGGCAACGACGACCCGAACCTTCCGCTGGTGACCTGCGATCAGCACAGCACCGCCAAGTACCTGCTCGGGCCCGCGTTCCTGTCCGGCGAGCAGATCGCCAACGCGTCATCGGGACCGAGGTCGGATGGTCCGGGCTATGAGGTACGGCTGGACCTCAAGACCCAGGGCGAGGATATCTGGGGCCAGTACACCGCCGCCAACATCGGCAACCAGGCTGCATTCGTGCTGGATACCGAAGTGGTGTCGGCACCGCAGATCACCGCGGCGATCTCTCCCGGTGAACAGACCCGGATCACCGGCAGCTTCACCCAGGCCGAGGCGAAGAACCTGGCCGACGTGCTGAAGTACGGTTCGCTGCCGCTGTCGTTCCAATCGTCGGAATCCGAGACGGTCTCGGCCACCCTAGGCCTGTCCTCACTGCAAGCAGGCTTGCTCGCCGGGGCGCTCGGGCTGGTCGTGGTGTTCGTCTACTGCCTGTTCTATTACCGGGCGCTCGGCGTGTTGACGATCTTGTCGTTGGCGTTGTCGGGAATCATCGTCTACGCGGTGCTGGTGCTGCTGGGCCGATGGATCGGGTTCACTCTCGATCTGGCGGGTGTGGCCGGGTTCATCGTCGCGATCGGTATCACGGCGGATTCCTTTGTGATCTTCTTCGAGCGCCTCAAGGATGAGGTTCGAGAGGGTCGCACGTTCCGCTCGGCGGTACCTCGGGCCTGGGTCCGGGCCCGGCGCACCATCCTTACGGCCGACGCGGTGAGCTTCCTGGCCGCCGCGGTGCTCTACGTGCTGGCAGTCGGGCAGGTGAAGGGCTTCGCCTTCACCCTCGGCATGTCCACAGTGCTCGACTTGGTGGTGGTCTTCCTGGCCACGCATCCGCTGGTGGCGATGGCGTCACAGTCCCCGCTGCTGTCCCAGCCATCGCTGTCCGGACTCGGCGCCGCGCAGCGAGCCGGGGCCGCCAGCCGGTCGGATCTGGCCACGGCTGGGAAGGGGTCCTGATGGCGAGCACGCTGGGCCGCCTGTACACCGGAACCGGGGCGTTCGACGTCGTCGGGCGCCGGCGGATCTGGTACGCGATATCCGGGCTGCTCGTGGTGGTCTGCCTGGCGTCAATCCTGCTGCGTGGGTTCAACCTCGGGATCGATTTCGAAGGCGGCACCCGGGTCCAGCTGCCGGCTCAAGGAGCACGTGGGGTCATCACCACTCAGCAGGCTGAGCGGGTTTTCACCGACACTGTGGGCCACCCTCCGGAGTCGGTGCAAACCGTCGGTACTGGCTCCGCGACCAGCATCTTGATCCGTTCTGCTGCGCTGGGCACCCGCGAATCGTTCGTCTTGAAGCGCGCGCTGTTCGATCAGCTTCAACCGCTGGGCAAAAACGGGCGTCCCAGCGAGCAGGCGATCAGCGACAGCGCGGTGAGCGCAACCTGGGGCGGCGAGATCAGCAGGCAGGCGCTGATCGCCCTTATCGTGTTCCTCGCCTTGGTCAGCGTCTTTCTGGCGATCTATTTCGAGCCGCGGATGGCGCTGGCGGCGCTGATCGCCGTGGTGCACGACGTGCTGGTGACCGCGGGGATCTACTCGCTGATCGGTTTCGAGGTGACACCGGCATCCGTCATCGGCTTGCTCACCATTCTCGGCTTCTCGCTCTACGACACCGTCGTCGTGTTCGACAAGGTCCAGGAAAACACTCGTGGGCTGCTCGGATTGACCCGACGAACCTACGCTGAGGCTGCCAACCTGGCGATCAATCAGACCCTGATGCGGTCGATCAACACCTCCTTGATCGCGGTACTGCCGGTGCTCAGCCTGCTGGTGATCGGCGTCGGCCTGCTGGGTGTGGGAACTCTTAAAGACCTCGCTTTGGTGCAGATGGTCGGCATCGTGGCCGGAACCATGTCGTCGATCCTGCTGGCGACCCCACTGGTGGTTGACCTCACCATGAGCCGACCGGCCTACCGGCAGCAAGCCGAGCGGGTCGCCCAGCGCCGGGAGAAGCTGGCCCGTAAGGCTGCGCCGGCCGGGTCCGGGGATGGCAGCACCGAGGGCGAGGCGGCCGGTCCGGATGCCATGACCTCACCGGGTACGCCCCCCAAGGGTGGTAAGAGCGCGCCCGATAGTCGGCGGCGCGGGCAGCCTGCCAGTAAGAGCAACAGACCCTCGGGTAAGGCCGGCCGGTCGTCGAACCGCTAACGCACCTAGTCCGCGCCACTACGCTCCGTGGTGGATATTGCGGAGCGTAACGATCTCCTGGCGAGACGCTACGGTTTTCCGCGCCCTCCATCACCTATGTGGTGCCTTGTCCCACTGAGTCCTTGCCTCCACGCCCAATTAGTAGAACGCTCAGTAGTCAGGTGCCGAACGTCGCTCCTAGGAGTGACGACATGGGGGCGGCACCGTGCGGGGTGACCAGGGAGGATCTGGTATGGCGGGGTGGTCCGTTCCGGGCGTGGTGCATCTCAGGCAGGTGCGTGAAGACCCCGTGGGCCGGCGCGTCGTCGCCCGTCACCGCATCACCCGCAAATCTCTCGCGATCACCTATCTCTCGCCGGAATTGCTCGCTGACGCAGAGTTTCGCACCCGGTTCGCCGGCGAGTGCGCGCAGTTGATGCGAGTGCGCCAAGCCGAAGTCGCCCGCGTCTACCGCTACCTGGACTGCGAGGATGGCGCAGCCGTCATCGGTGCGCACCTCAACGGCGCCACGCTGCGGTCGCTGTTGCGCGCTCACGGCGCAGTTGGCACCGAGGCCGCGCTGGTCGTGCTCAAAGACGTGCTGCGAGCGTTGGCGGCATGTCACCAGGCAGGTGTGGCGCACGGGGACCTCACGCCAGATGACGTGATCCTCACCTCGGCCGGCCGGGCGCGGCTGACCGGCTTCGGGCTCTGGACCGCCG
>DATFDO010000295.1:0-6981 GCA_035252045.1 Pseudonocardiaceae bacterium | reverse complement strand
AATCCTCCGCGATCTGGTGTGGCGATGAGTGGATTCCCGGCTGGGAGGTCCAATTCGGGTCAGGCGGATACCCGGCTGACGGACTCGGCTGGCGATCGGGCTTCCGGCACGGCTGGGGGTCGCCGCGGAGCCAGCCGACCGCCGACTTGCAGGTACTCGACCTGCTGCGTGATCGGGTCGCGCAGGAAACGTCCAACGTGATGTCCCTGCCCCGAGGTCGGGTCCTGGAGCAGGAAGTCGAGGTCGTGGTAGAAGGCCAGCCGAGCGACGAGCTCACCGCCGATATCAAGGCAAAGGCCGCCGTCGTCGCCTGCGGTGATGACGAACTCCATAGGACCGTTCGCGTAGGAACCCACGAATTCCGCCGGCGTGTGCCTCGAGGGCAGCGATCGGGACTTGTGCTGCCAGGCCGGCGTCGGGCCGGGCAGACCGAGGTCGCTACGCAGCTGTTCCCACAGCGTCGATCCGGTGTTGGCATTGGTGGTCAGGGCCACCACGCACTCGTTCGCCGGATCGATGCGCAGGTAGCAGCCTGTGCCGTTGGCGTTGCCGTCGTGGCCTACCCAGGTGGTGGTCTCATCCCGGTACACGGCGAGACCGGCGCCCCAACCATCGGCGAGCCCGAATGGCTCCACACCAGGAATGGCCTGGCGCATCTGTTCAGCGTGGACGGCCGGCAGCAGAGCCGGGAAACCCGACCCGATGTGCATCAGGCCCAGGGCGATCAGATCGGCAGCGCTCATCGCCAATGCCATCGCCGGCGCCTCGGCGGTCACCTCGGGCTGCTGCACCGACCGCGTCCGGCCCGAGGTTGTGTTGACGGAATGGCCGGTGGCCAGCGGCCGTGCCCAGCGGGCTCGACCCACTGTCCCGGCCATGGCGGGCTCGATGCCCAGCGGCCGCAACAGGATCGACTCCACGGCCTCCGCCCAGTTCATCCCTGTGATCGTTTCAATCAGGTGACCGACGAGGACGTAGTTTCGATTCGAATAGGAGAACGCTGATCCTGGCGGCAGGATCAGATCCTTCCGGCGGCAGTGGTTACGCACATAACGGCCCATCGACATAGTGGGCACCGCCGCTATGTCGGGACTGGCGGCAAAGCCGCTGGTGTGGCTCAGCAGATGGCCCAGCGTGAGCTGGCTGCCCAGGTCAGCCAAATCGGGCAGGTACTCATCCAGCGGGGCGTCGAGCTCAAGGTCACCGTCGGCGACCAGGATCATCGCCAGTGTTGCGGTCGCCGCTTTGGTGATCGACCCGACCGGAAAGGCGCTGTGCCTGGTAACCCCAACCCCCGCGCCGTGCGCCAGCTGCCCAACCTCGACCGCGACGGTAACCCCACCGCGGTGCACAGCGAGCTGAGCACCGGGAACATGATGGCTTTCGGCCAGTACCGCGAGCGTGGTGGCCAACCAGTCCGGGTCGACCGGCGTCGTGGAGGCGACGATATCACTCTCTGAAATAGTTTCGTCGCCGAAGGCGATCGCAACGCCGCGATTTTCGCCCTTTCGAGGTACATCAAGTCGATTTTCCACCGCCCACTGCCCCATGGGTCACACGTTAGAGTGCACGCCTTCGGAGGGCCTTAGAGTTGGGTTAAGGCGACCTTGCGGTCTGGTAGGCCGGTCGCGACCTTTATGTCGAGCTGGCTCCCACCAAGCCGGTCTCGTAACCCACGATCACCAGCTGCGCCCGATCCCTGGCCTCGAGCTTGGCGAGCAGCCTGCCGATGTGGGTCTTGACTGTTCCCCGGCTCAGATGCAGATGATGTTCGATCTCGCTGTTGGCTAGGCCGCGGGCGATGAGGGTGAGCACCTCTCGCTCGCGGTCGGTGATGCCGTCCAGCGTGCGAGCCGGCCGGCGGGCCGGCGTGGGCTGGCGGATGAACTCGGCGATCAACCGTCGGGTGACGGTGGGTGCCAGCAGCGCTTCCCCGGAGGCAACGACCCGCACGGCGTCCAGTAACTGGACCGGGGGAGTGTCCTTGAGCAGGAAGCCACTGGCTCCTGCCCGCAGCGCGGAGTACACGTACTCATCCAGATCGAACGTGGTGAGCACCAGAACCTTCGCGTCCGGTTCATTGGCGGTGATTCTGCGGGTGGCCTCGATACCGTCCATGACCGGCATGCGCACATCCATCAGCACCACATCGGGGTGGCAGACCCGGACCTGCTCGACGGCTTGCGCACCGTTACCCGCCTCGCCGACGACGACCAGATCGGGCTCGGTCTCGATGAGCACCCGCAGGCTGCCGCGGAGCAGCGCTTGATCATCGGCGATCAGCACCCGGATCTGGTCACCGGTCATGCCGGCCCCGGCTCGTACGGCAGGCGAGCGTGCACCGCGAAACCACCATTCGGTTGCCGGCCCGCCACCAGCGTCCCATGGTGCAACGCGGCTCGCTCCCGCATGCCGATCAGGCCGTGTCCGGGTGTGCCGACCGGACCGCGCGGCGTGCCATTGTCGATCACCGCTAAGAGGAGTTCGCCGGGCTCAGCGGTAATCCGGACGGTGCACCGCACCGGTGCTGCTGCGTGCTTGATGACGTTGGTCAGCGCCTCCTGCACGATCCGGTACGCCGACAGCTGAACCGCGGCGGGCAGCGCTGGCATGGCACCCCGGTCCAGCTCGACGTCGACGTCGGCGAGCCGGGCGTTCTCGACCAGTTTCGGTAGCTCGTCGAGGCTGGGGCTGGGCTCCAGATCGGGCTCCTCCGCCGACCGCAACGAGCCGAGTACCCGGTGGATGTCGGCGAGCGCGGTGCGGCTCACTGATTCGATGACGCCCAGTGCATCGCGGCTCTCGTCCGGGCGCGTGTCGTAGACGTGGTTGGCCACCGCCGCCTTCATCACGACCACGCTCATACTGTGCGCCACCACGTCATGCATTTCCCTGGCGATCCGCAGCCGTTCCCGCGACACCGCCTCGCGGGCGCGGTGTTCGGCAAGCTGGTCGGTGTACTCGCGGCGCGCCCTGGCGCTGCGTCCGAGCGTCCAGCCGGCTGCGATGGCGATCCATGAGGAGATCAGCGACGACGGTCGATCGGCATATTGTGGATTTTGAACGACCACCAGGAATCCGGGATCCAGTGCAGTCGCGGTGATCACGGTTGCCAGCGTGAGACCCAGCAACGCGACGCCCAGCGCAGTGACGGAGCGCCGTGGCGGTGCCGCCAGCGCCACCGGGTAAAGCGCGACTGCGGTGGCCAGCATGGTGACCGTCACTGGCATGCCCAACAACACCGCGACGATCGCCGCGGTCAGGACGACGCCGAATACCCCGACGGGCCTGCGCCTGCGTAGCACCAGCGGAATGCTCAACGCCAGCGACATGACCCACACCACGACGACGGTCCAGCTGGACGCCCCAGCTGCGGTGTAGAGGGTAGACAAAGCGGCGAGTAGAGTGACCGCCAGCACGGTGAGCACGTCGATCGCGGCCCGCTGCCAAGGGCGCGGTCGAAACCACAGCGACAACACGCCGGAATCGACCGCAGCGGCTTCGGTCACGTGAGCAACGTTAGCCGCAATCCCCGGATCAATGCATCGGAGCAGGGTCCGATGCGCAACTACGGACCGTGCTCCGATGTGCGGTCCATCTGGACGAGGCAGGATTTCCCGTATGATCGAGGTGCGGGAGCTGATCAAAGACTACGGGCCCACCCGGGCAGTGAACCAGCTCTCGTTCACCGCGCAACCGGGCATGGTGACTGGCATCGTCGGCCCGAGCGGCTCCGGAAAATCGACCACCATGCGCATCATCCTTGGTCTGGACCTCCCGACCTCCGGTACAGCGCTGGTGAAAGAGCACGGGCACGCCGCCATGAAACAGCCGCCGCAGACCGTGGGCGCGCTGCTCGAGCGCCAAGGTGTTCACGGCGAGTGCAGCGCAGCCGATTATCTGCGACGTCAGGCGCGCAGCAAGGGCATGGGCCCTCGCCGGGTAGCCGAAGTGCTCGACCAGGTCGAGCTGTCCGACATAGCCGGGCAACAGATCGGCGAGCTTTCACTCGACACGCGGCAGCGACTCGGGATTGCCGGCGCGCTGCTCGGTGACCCTGGCGTGCTGTTGTTCGACGATCCGATGCGCGGTCTGGATCCGGAGGGCATGCTGTGCATCCGCGATCTAGTGCAGTTGCTGGCCGATCAGGGCCGCACGGTCTTGCTGTCAAGCCAGAATCTTAAAGAGATGGCACTGACCGCCGACGAATTATTGATTATCCGACGTGGGGAGTTGGTTATGCAGGCGTCCGCGAGTGAGTTGATCGAACGTTGCCAGCGCGACGTGTTCGTACGATCACCGCGCCGCAGCGGGCTGAGCCGGGTGCTGACGAACATCGGAGCCACGGTACGGGTTGAGGACGACGGCGGGCTGTCGGTTACCGGGATCGACGCGTGGCGGATCGCCTCCACAGCCGCAGAACACCACATACCGATCCAGGAGCTGACCCCGCGCAGCGCCTCACTGGAGACGTTCTACCGGAACCTGACCACCCAGACCGCGGCCAACAACTAGTGAGGTCGGGTAGCCCCGGACCGCCAGCCTCGTTGATCTAGCCAAGCCTGCTTTCGGCCCGGTCCAGGCGGCGCATCAGCATGCTCGCCACCGCCAGGTACTCGAAGGTCTCGTCCACTGCGCCAGGAGCGGTCTCATCCGCACCTCGCGGTCTGCCCAACCCGAGCATCGCGCCGATGAACAAGTGCCGGAAACCGTCGCGCTCATCCTCGACCGCTGGTCCTGTCGCCGTGGTGACGTCCAGCTGGGGCGGTCTGGCGGCGAACACCGACTCCATCAGCGGCCGTCCGGCGCCCTCACTTGCGGTGAGTACCTGAACCCGTGCTTCCACCAACCGAAATGCCTCGCTGACCGCTTCGGACAGCCGTCCCTCTTCGACGAGCTTGACCGCGACGGATAGCGCCGGATGCAAGACCGGCGCCACGACTTGCGGCGTCGTTACCCGCTCCACAGGTATGCAGGTCACTTCGATGTAGTCATCGGTCTCACCGGCACCAGGGAGGTACGGGGGGACGACGTCGATCACGACCATGTGTCGTATCTCGTCGTGAGCAAGGCGATGCTCTAAGTAGTCGCCGGCTTGCACGTCCGTCCCGATCGGCAGGCGAACCGTCCCGCCGGCCACCCGGGCGGGGGCACCTCGACGCTTTTCAACCCGCTCGTGATTTCGCCGAATTATCGAGACATAGGTAGTAAAGAAAATCATTTCATACCACCGACCGCCGGTCCGCCCACGACTGTGCCGAACTCACCCTTGAACATCGCACCGGACCACCCGATTGTTACCGAAGGCAGCCATCAGGCCTACGCCATCTCACCATCTGCGACCCTTGGTGTGCGGTCCGCAAGGAATATGTGTAAAAAACCGTTTGATCGGTGAAAATCACTGTGGCGGTGTACCTTCGGTTTGTGGTACCCCCGCCATGCCGCCCGCATGGACGCCTGGGCACGTGAAGCGCCCGTCAGTTGACGCGCTGCTGGACCTGGCGGCCCGAATCCCGGATCTGTGTGGTGATCGGGGCAGCGGAGTGGGGTAAGACCACGGCGGTGGCGAGCTGGTCGGCCGGCCGTCTCACCGCTTGGGTGCTCGTGCGAGGATCATGAGGGTGACGCCGACCTGCTGCTCGGCAGGTTGGTCATCGTGCGCAGGACTACGCGGTCGCGCCCGCGCGGGACGTCGCGTCAACCGCCGGGACCGGCGATGTGGTGCACGCAGCGGCGGCCGTCTGCCGCTGGATTGCGCGAGGCCGGCGAACAGATGTGGTGCTGGTCCTCGACGATGTGCACGGGCTGTACTCGCATAGCGGCGCTATGCAGTGCTGTCTAATTTGTGCCGGCATGTGCCGGATCAGTGGCATTTAGTGCTGATATCCCGGCGTAAGTTACCGATTTCACTGCAGCGGCTGCGGGGCGAGGCCGGTTAAAAGATATCTACGCGCCGGATCTCGCCTTCGACATCGCGGATGTCGAAGCATTATTGCGCCAGACCGTGGGAGGGGATCCGCCTGGTTTGTCCAGGTATGTTGGGAGCATACGGGTGGATGGGCCACCGCGGGCACGCCGCCGTGGAGATGGTGCGGGCGGTCCGGACGGACCAGCGGCTCGACACCGTGGCGCGGCTATCTCACCAGGGGCAGCGATTCCATCAATACCTCACCGAAGAGGTCATCGGTGCCGCGCCCGGGTGGGGCCAACAGCTGTTGCGTGATCTCGCGACCTTCGGCGGATACCCGGCGCACATGGTGTGCGCAACCGACGCGACGAACACCGCACTTGTTGAATTGAGCCGGGTGCGGGGGCACTGGGCGAAGGCGCAGCAGTATTTCGAGCGCGCCGACCGTGACCACGACGAGCTGGAGGCCGCAAGACGGGGTCTGTCAGGAGATGGACAGCACAAACACGCCGCTGTCCCGGTTGGAGCGGCGGCGTGCCAGCAGATCAGAAGTTTCAGGAGGGGCGGATCACGGTGACGGTGCCGTCACCCCGGGAGGTGACGTAGGCGGTGTCGTCGGGAGCGACGGCCACCTGATCCGGCGAGAAGCCGACGTAGGAGGTGCTGATCAGCGTCGACTTCTCGGTGTCGATGACGCTCATGGTGTCTTCGCCGACATTGACCACGAATGCGTGGTGGCTGTCCTTGGAGACCGCCAGGCCGCGTGGGTTGATCCCGACCGGGATGACGCTGTTGACCTTGAGGTTTTTGAGTTTGAGCAGGTAATCCTGGATGTAGGCGAGGTCGAGGTTGGTCGGCGCGTTGATGACGCTCAAGGTGTTGTCGCCGTAGTTGGTGACGTAGATGTGCTTGCCGTCCGGGTCGATCGCCACCTTCTGCGGGGCGCGACCGACGAGCAGGGTGCGGACCAACTTCTGGGTCTTGATGTCGATCACGCTGACCGTGTTGCTGCCGCTGTTGGCCACGTAGGCGAGCTCGCCTTGAGGATCGATTGCCACGCCATCAGGGTGGAC
>DATFDO010000294.1:0-16777 GCA_035252045.1 Pseudonocardiaceae bacterium | reverse complement strand
GCCTGCAGCAGCTCGCTGGCGCGAGCTGCTGCAGGCCCGCGCCATTCCTGCCGAGATCCGCGCGGCCGCCCCGCAGGATCCGAGCCGGCACGATCCGACCCGCTTCGTGCCGCCGGTGGCTCCCGAGGACACCCCGTCTCGCCGTGCCGCGCTGGAGCTGCTGGGACCGCAGGGCGGCACCGTGCTCGACGTGGGCTGCGGTGCGGGTGCCGCGGGATTGGCACTGGTGCCCAAGGTGACGCATCTCACCGGAGTAGATCACGCCGCAGACATGCTGCGCGCGTTCGAACGGGCCTGCACCGAGCGTGGCGTGCCGCACCGCAACGTGCTCGGCCCGTGGCCGGATGTCGCACCGCAGGCTGGCGTGGCCGATGTGGTGGTCAGCCACCACGTCGGTTACAACACCCTCGAGTTGGGGCCGTTCCTGATGGCGCTGGATGGCGCCGCGCGCCGCGGGGTTGTCATCGAGTTGCACGCCGTCCACCCGGGCGCCTGGCTGGACCCGCTGTGGTTGCAGTTCCACGGATTGCGCCGGCCGCCACCGGCGACTGCCCGGGACGTGCAGGCGGTGGTCGCTGAAGTGGGGATTGCGGCGGAGGTCCAGCATTGGACCCGGCCCGCCCAGCCCCGGCACCCCGAGGCGGAGCTCGATTTCTCGCTGCGCCGGCTGTGCCTTCCGGTGCAGCGCCGCGACGAGGTCGCGGAGGCGGTCTCCAGGCTAGGGCCCCGGCACCGCGACCTGGTGACGATCTCCTGGTCGACCTGAACTCCAGGACCGCGGCACAGTCGGCGTGAACGGGGTGGAGATCGCGCTCGGAGCGGGCGCTGCGGTGTTGCTGGTTGCGGTGCTCGCCGTGCGCGTTTCCACCCGGCTCGGGTTGCCGTCACTGCTGCTATACCTGGCCATCGGCCTGGTGATCGGCGAGGCCGGGCTGGGTGTCCAGTACTCCAATACGCCGCTGACCGCTGCGTTGGGCATCGGCGGCCTGGTCCTGATCCTGGCCGAAGGCGGCTTGACCACCCGCTGGTCGGTGATCCGCCCAGCGCTGGGTCCGGGCATCGCGCTGGCCACGGTGGCGGTGGCGGTGAGCATCGGCATCACCGGTTGGATGCTGCAGCTGGTGCTGGGCTTGGACTGGCGCACGGCACTGTTGTGGGGTGCGGTGCTGTCCTCTACGGACGCTGCTGCGGTGTTCAGCGTGTTGCGGGCCGTACGGGTGCCGGCCCGCCTGGCCGGTGCGCTGGAGCTGGAGTCGGGCATCAACGACGCCCCGGTGTACATCGTCGTGGTGCTGCTCGCAACAGGTGATCCAGTTCGGTGGTGGACACCCCTGCTGGTGGGCTACGAGCTACTGGCCGGCGCGCTGGTGGGAGCCGCGCTGGGATTCGCCGGAGCCTGGGCGCTGCGCCGCGCGGCGCTGCCCGCGACAGGTCTGTACCCGCTGGCGACTATCGCGGTCTTTGTGCTCGCCTACGCAGCCGGGCAGCAAGCACATGCCTCGGGATTCCTGGCTACCTATCTGGCTGGTCTGGTACTGGGCAATGCCCGCCTGCCGCACCGCGGCGACACCCTGTCCTTCGCCGAGGGACTGGGCTGGCTCGCGCAGATCGCGTTATTCGTGCTCCTGGGTCTGTACGCCTCACCGGCTCGCTTGCCTGGGGTGCTGGTACCCGCGCTGATTGCCGGCGCGGTGCTCGTCGTGCTGGCGCGGCCGGTGTCAGTGGCACTGGCTCTGACGCCGTTGCGAGTGTCCTGGCGTGAGCAGGGTTTCCTGTCCTGGTCCGGGCTGCGCGGGGCGGTACCCATCGTGCTGGCGTTGATCGCGCTGACCCGGGGATTCCCCGGCGCGCAGCAGCTGGTGGATGTGGTGTTCGTGCTGGTCGTCATCCTGACCGCGGTGCAGGGCGTCACGTTGCCGCTGGTCGTGCGATGGCTGGGGCTGTTCCGGCCGGAGCAGGGCAGGGAGATGGAGGTCGACTCCGCGGCGCTGGACGAGATGGACGCTGAACTGCTCCAGATCAAGGTGCCCCCGCTGTCCCGGTTGCACGGTGTGTACCTCTGGGAGCTGAGGCTTCCCATCGGGTCGGTGGTCAGCCTGGTGGTGCGCGATGGGCAGGGATTCACTCCGGAGCCGGCCACCCGGCTGCAGGCTGGTGATCAGCTGCTGATCGTGACGACCGCTGCTCAGCGCCAGCAGGCGGAAAGGCGGATCCGGGCCGTGCACCGAGCCGGCCGGCTGGCGCGGTGGCATGGAGAGACCGGCGTCTGAGCGGTCCAACCATCATTGGTCACAATGGTGTCATGAACTCATCCCAGCACGCCGAGCAGGAGGCCGCGGGTGACCAGAAGACCTCCGACCCCGCGCCCTGCCCGCGCCGGACAGCTTTGCTGACCGCTGCCGCTGCCGTCACGCTCGTGCTGGATGTGCTCAGCAAGATCATTGTGGTCGCGTTCCTCGAGGGTCACCCGCCGGTGAAGCTGCTTGGTGGCGCGCTGTATCTGGTGGTCTTCCGCAACTCGGGGGCGGCGTTCTCGCTGGGCACTGGCTTGACGTGGCTGCTATCCCTGATCGCGTTGGGTGTTGTGGTGGTGATCATCCGGCTGGCGTCCCGGCTGCGCAGCGCCGGGTGGGCGTGGGGGCTCGGTTTGGTGCTGGGCGGCGCGGTGGGCAATCTGGTGGACCGGTTGTTTCGCGCCCCTGGGCCGCTGCGCGGGCACGTGGTGGATTTTCTGTCACTGCTGGCGCCGGATGGCAGCGTCTGGCCGGTATTCAACCTGGCGGACTCGGCGATCGTGTGCGGTGGCGTGCTGCTGGTTTTGCTGGCCGCCACCGGCCGGGACTTCGACGGTACGCGCAGCGCCCGGGGTGCCGGTCGTGAGTGACATCCGGACGCTGCCGGTTCCCGACGGCCTGGACGGGATGCGGGTGGACGCCGGCCTGGCCCGCCTGCTGGGGTTGTCTCGCACGGCGGTGGCCGGCCTCACCGAGGCGAGCGCGGTACTGATCGACGGCCAGCCGGCCGGCAAGTCCGACCGGCTGGCCGCGGGTGCGTGGCTGGAGATAACCCTGCCCGATCGGCCAGCCCCGCCGGTTGTCACGGCTGTCCCGGTGCCGGCCCTGCGGGTGCTGCACGACGACGCAGACGTGGTGGTGGTGGACAAACCGGTTGGGGTCGCGGCGCATCCCAGCCCCGGCTGGAGCGGGCCCACCGTGCTCGGTGGTCTTGCCGCCGCAGGTATCCAGGTGGCCACTTCGGGCGCGGCGGAGCGCCATGGCGTTGTGCACCGGTTGGACGTGGGCACCAGCGGCCTGATGGCGGTCGCCAAGTCGGAGCGGGGCTACGCGGCGCTCAAGCGGGCGTTCCGGGATCGCACCGTGGCCAAGCACTACCGGGCGCTGGTGCAAGGCCATCCCGATCCCAGCCGGGGCACCATCGACGCCCCGATCGACCGGCACCCCAAGCACGACTGGCGCTTTGCGGTCATGGCCGGTGGCAAGCCGTCGGTGACGCATTACGAGGTGATCGAGGCTTTCCCGGCCGCGTCGCTGTGTGACGTAACCCTGCAGACCGGGCGCACTCACCAGATCCGGGTGCACTTCGCCGCGTTGCGGCACCCGTGCTGCGGCGATCTCAGCTATGGTGCCGACCCCGCGCTGGCCCAGCGGCTCGGGTTGGAGCGCCAGTGGCTGCACGCCGCGCGGTTGGGCTTCCCGCACCCTGCTGACGACCGCTGGGTGGAATTCACCAGCCCGGATCCCGACGACCTGCGCCATGCTCTGGACGTGCTGGCTGCGCAGGGGTAGCTGATGCCGCGGCGAGCCTGGTGGGTGCTGCTGGCCGTGCTGGTCGTGGTGTTCGGCCTCACCACCTGGGTGGCCGGTCAGGGTGACCAGCCGGCGCCGACCGGCGTGCAGCGGCTGGGACCCGAGGCCGGCGAGCCGGTCGCGGAGTACCTGCGTCGCGCGAGCGCATCGCTGCCGGCGGGGCCTTCGCCGCGCTGGGCGCTGGTACAGCTGGACACCTATCTCACGCCGGACCGCGCGGCCGACCTGACGCGGGGGGTGCGGTTGTCGCGGGTCGTGTTCCGCGTTCCGCTGCCGCGCGTGCAGACCGCGCTGATCAGCCGTGACCTACCGGGACAGCAGCCGGTATCCGAACTCGTCGCGGCCGAGCAGTCCGCGGCTGCGGAGCGCCTCGCTGCGTCGCGCACGGCGTCTGACCGCAGGCGAGCAGCTATTGAGGCTGCCGAGGCCGCGCAGTTGTACCGCGGTTGCGCCTGCGTGCTGGCATTGCTGGTATTCGGCGACGGTGACGCGCTTCGCACGATGGCGGCCCGCCCGAGCGCCCGGGCTGTGCATGCTGCGCTGGCGGACACGTCCATCCAGGACCTGGCCATCGCTCCGCTGCTGCCCGAACAGGACGACATTGCTGGACCCGTCCCCGATGACGGCCCGGCTCCGTCGTAATACCCGTGCCCTCTTGGCACGGTGTGAATCACCCGCCGACACCTGTGATTCCTTCACAGCGAAGGCCTGACGAACGCCACTTGCCGCAACCCGTAATAAGCACGATTATTGCTGCATAGCGATGAACGGTCAGCAACAAGGGGGATACAATGGACGACGGTTACGAGGTGTACTGCATCGCGGATCCGTTGTTCTACGACTCAATGACCGGCCATAATCGAGTTGAGTTCTTCGATGCCGCTCGACGGTCGGTGCCCCAGGGTTGGGAACGTCGCTTCCTCGACAATTGGGTGGTCATGAATCCGGTGGGCGCGACGGTGCCCGCACAAGGCTGGAAAGTCCACGCATCGGCGTGTCTCGACAATGCGGAACGAATTCTGGAAACCGTGTGGTCATACTGCGTCCCACGAGGAATCACTTTTAAATTCCTCGCTTCTCGCAATATCGTCCACATGCACAATGCCAAGTACGCTCCGCGCGGATCCAGTGGCAAGTTCGTCACGATCTACCCGACCGACGTCGATGCGCTCGGCACCATCCTGCACGACCTGGGCGAGCGGCTGGAGGGCGAGCCGGGTCCCTACATCCTCAGCGATCTGCGCTGGAACGAGGGTCCGCTCTACGTTCGGTACGGCGGTTTCGCGCTACGGCACTGTCTGTCAGCACGCGGAGACCAGGTTCCGGCCATCGAAGATCCCAGCGGTGGGTTGGTGCCCGACCGCAGGGATGCAGTGTTCTACACCCCACCCTGGGTGACCCTGCCTGAGCTGCTGGTTCCCCAGCTTGCCGCGCGGAACGCCACGACGGTCAAAGAACTGCCGTACCGCGTCGAGCAGGTGCTGCACTTCTCCAATGGCGGGGGACTCTACGAGGCCACCGATCAGCGGACCGGCACCCGGGTCGTACTCAAGGAAGCCCGGCCGTACGCCGGCCTCGCTGCCGACGGTGCCGACGCGGTCCAGCGGCTGCAGCGCGAGCGGGAAACACTTCAATGCCTGGCCGGCATCACCGGAGTACCGGCCGTCCATGACCACTTCACCCTGGGCGAGCACCATTTCCTCGCCTTGGAATTCATCGAAGGCGCACCGCTGAACAAGGTTTTCGCGCAGCGGTACCCGATGAACGACCCCGCCGCCGGGCCGGCCGAGTTCGCCGCCTACACCGAATGGGCGTTGCAGGTCTGCGGCCAGGTCGAAGACATCATCAAATCCATTCATGGTCGCGGGATCATCCATGGTGATCTGCACCTGTTCAACGTTCTCGTCCGGGATGACGGCCGGATCACGCTGATCGACTTCGAGGTCGCATCGAGGGTCGATGACGTACGCCGTCCCACGCTGGGTAGTCCAGCATTCGCAGCCCCCCGCGATCGAAAGGGGCTCGACATAGACCGGTACTCGCTGGCCTGCCTGCGGCTCGCGTTATTCCTGCCGTTGACTGCGCTGATCCGGCTGGATGCCGGCAAGCCGGCCGATTTCGCGCAGGTCATCGCCGAGCATTTTCCGGTGCCGCCTGCTTTCCTGGATGAAGCGGTGCGCACGATCAGCGGAGCCAGTGGCGGTACCGAGGCTGCGCCCCGGCGACGGGCCGAAGCTCTGCCGGCTTTGCCGGACGGCACGACTGGGTGGACAGGCGCGCGGAATTCCATCGTCGCTGGGATTCTGGCCAGCGCGACGCCCAAGCGCACCGACCGGTTGTTCCCCGGGGACATCGCGCAATTCAGCACCGGCGGTCTCAATATCGCCCATGGCGCGGCCGGGGTGCTCTACGCGCTGTCGGTGACCCGAGCCGCGCGGTATCCCGCGGGGGAGCACTGGCTGCTCGAACACGCCGCCGCGGCCGCCCGCGGAACGCGGTTAGGGCTGTACGACGGGCTACACGGCGTCGCCTACGTGCTGGCGGAGCTGGGCTACCGGCAAGCTGCACTCGATCTGATCGAGTTCTGCCTCACCGAGCCGTACGAGCAACTCGGCGTGGACCTGTCCGGTGGCCTTGCCGGCATCTCGCTCAACCTCGCCCACTTTGCGGGGTTGGCCGGTGAACCCACGCTGTTCGACCACGCGCTGCGCACCGCCGACATCGTCGCCGACCGCCTCGGTGGACCGGACGCAGTCGGCACGATCAGCGGCGGAGACCATCCCTACGCGGGATTGATGTACGGATCGTCGGGGCCGGCGTTGATGTTCCTGCGGCTTTACGAGCACACCGGTGACCGCGAATTCCTCGAGCTGTCCAACACCGCGCTACGCCAGGATCTGCGTCGCTGCAAGTTGCGTGACGACGGCTTGATGATGGTCAACGAGGGCTGGCGTGACATGCCGTACCTGGACCGGGGCAGCGCGGGGATCGGCATGATCCTCGACGAGTACCTCACGCACCGGGCTGATGACGAGTTCGCCGATGCGGCGGCCGCTATCCGCCGCGCCGCCCAGTCACGGTTCTACATCCAACCGGGCCTGTTCAGCGGCCGGGCCGGAATGATCCTGTATCTCAGCCGGGCGTATGCACCAGGGCAGGCGGTCTGGAACCAGGAGGTCGCCGCACAGATCCGGCGACTGTCCTGGCACCGCGTCGACTACCAGGGTCACCTCGCCTTTCCCGGTGAGCAGTTGCTCCGGCTCTCGATGGACTTGGCGAGCGGCGCCGCAGGCGTGCTGCTCGCGCTGGGTGCGGCAGTACACGAGCACCCCGTTGGTCTCCCGTTCCTCAGCGAACCCCGCCAGCTCCCGCCGCACGATGCCCCCGTGCCGACGGTGCTGTTGGGCAGGAACGGGTTGGTATCCAGTTCGATATTCGGAGGGAGGTGAAACACAATGGCACTTCTCGACCTGCAGGGCATGGAGCCCTCCGGTGGTTACGACGACTGCCACGACTTCGGTCGCGGCGGCCGGAGCCGCTGCTGCGGCAGTGGCCTCAGCCTGCTGCTCTGCGGCGACTGATCGCTTATCGCCGGGTGGTCCGGGGCAGCCGGCGTTGCCCCGGACCACCCAATGATGCGAGCGATTCTTCTGACTTTGAGTTTTGCGGAATGACGATGGACGATGCGGAGGCCGCGTGAACAGCTACCCGGCCCAGGCATCGACATCCCAGGCATCGACGCCCCAGGCATCGACACCGCCGGATCCGATGGCCAGGCAAGCGGACCGCTTGCTGTGGTCGACGGGTCGGCGGGGCGGCTGGTGGATCTGGTTGCTCGCGCTGGCTACGCTCGCCGCCGCCGGCGCGGATGTGTTGCTGCCGACCGCGATCGGCGGGGTTCTCGACGCACTTCCCGGTGGTGACCATCTCGGCTGGGACCTGCTCGCCTGCGCGGCGCTGATCGCCACCCTGGTCTTCGGGAAAGTGATCGGTGACATCGCTTCCGGAACGAGCAATGCCCGGTGCACGGCTTGGCTGCGCATGACGTTGGTCCAGCGTCTCGTCGCGATCGGACCAGCCGCCACTCGCCGCTTCGAGCCCGGTGACCTGGTCACCCGGGTAGCTCGCAACGCCAGCGAGGTCGGCCAGGTCGGGGTGACCGCCGTCATGGTCGGCGCCGGCCTGATTCCGCCGGTCGGCGGCATCGTGGCCTTGATGCTGATCGACCCGTGGGTGGGGCTCACCGCGCTGGCCGGTCTGGTCGCCATGGCCGCACTGCTGCGGATGTTCGTCCGGCAGAACACCGAAACCATCCGGGGTTACCTGCACAGCCAAGGCTTGATCTCATCCAGGCTGCTCGATGCGTTGACCGGAGCCCGCACCATCGCCGCGGCTGGCAGCGTGGAGCGCGAGCGCCAGCGCATCCTCCAGCCGTTAGCCAGCTTGCGTGAATACGGCGCGCAGATGTGGCGCAACCAGGTACGCGTGGCCAGCCAGTCGGCGGTGATCGGGCCGTTGTTGCAGCTGGTCGTGGTCGGCGTCGCCGGACTAGGCGTGGTCGCCGGTCGGCTCAGCGTCGGTGAGCTGTATGCCGCGAGCCGCTATGCCGCAATGGCCGCCGGCCTCGGCTCCGCGATGGGTTACCTGAACAAGCTGGCCCGGGCCCGAGCCGGTGGCCGGCGCGCGGCCGAGGTGCTCAGCCAACCGGTGCTCCGGTACGGCACGGGCACCTTACCCGAGACATTGGGCGGCGGTGGCCGCCTGGAATTCCGCGGGGTGCGGGTCTGCGCCGGAGGGGAGCCGGTGATCGACTGCCTTGATCTGGTGGTGCCGGCCGGCGTCACGGTGGCGGTCGTCGGCCGGTCGGGAGCGGGCAAGTCATTGCTCGCTGCGGTGGCCGGTCGGCTGGTCGATCCGGAGCGCGGCCAGGTGTTACTCGACGGCGTAGCGCTCGCCGAGCTGTCCCACGAGCAGCTACGCAGCGCGGTGGGCTTTGCTTTCGAGCGGCCGGCGCTGGTGGGCGACACGATTGCAGAAGTGATCGCATTCGGGTCCCAGAGCCGCACCGAGGCGAAGATTCGCCAGGCCGCCGCCACCGCACGCGCCGACACCTTCATCGAGAGATTGCCGCACGGTTACTCCACCGAGCTGGCGGCGGCGCCGCTGTCCGGCGGTGAGCTCCAGCGGCTCGGCTTGGCCCGGGCCTTTGCCCACCCCTACCGGGTGCTCATCCTCGATGACGCGACATCCAGCCTGGACACCGTGACCGAACGGCAAGTCGGCGCCGTGCTGGCCAGCGCGAATCGCGGTCAGACACGTCTGATCATCGCGCACCGGGCGGACACCGCGGCACGGACCGATCTGGTCGCCTGGCTCGATCGGGGCGCTGTGCGCAGCCTTCGCCCGCACCGCGAGCTGTGGCGCGATCCGGACTACCGGGCTTTGTTCGGTACCGATGCGATCTTGACGCAACCCCAGCCTGCTGCGCCGGGCCCTGCTCACCCCTCGGAAGTGCCGGTATGACCCTCACTGTGACCACCGAGCAGACCGTGCCCCGGTTGCTGCTTGCCGCGCTGCGCCGGCACCCCCGGGCGCTTGTGCGGTTAGCCGCGTGGTCGGTGCTGGAAGTGATGCCACTGCTGTTGTCCGGTTACGGCGTCGCCAAGGCGCTGGACACCGGGTTCATCGCCGGCCGGCCCGGGACCGGGTTTGCGTGGCTTGCGGTGCTGGCAGTGGCGGTGCTCGCAGGGGCATTGGCGACCGGGCATGTCTACCGGATCCTCGCTGAGATCGTCGAGCCGTTCCGCGACGACCTGGTGGACGGTGTTGTGGCAGGCGCGCTGCAGCGATCCACGGTGCTGGGCGGCCGGCCGGACTCGGGCGCCGTCGCGCGGCTGACCCATCAGGTCGAGGTGGTACGCGACAACTTCGCCGGCTTGCTCTTGCTCACCAGAAGCTTCGTGATCAGCGCGATCAGCGCGGTGATCGGGATAGCCGCGCTGACCGGAGTCGTCGCGTTGCTGGTGCTGCCGCCGCTGCTCGCCGGTCTGGGCGTCTTCCTGGCGTCCTTGCGGTCCATGATGACCCGCCAGCGCGCACAGGTGCTCACCGACGAAGGAGTCGCCGAGTCTGCCAGTACTCTCGCCACCAGCCTGCGCGATGTGGTCGCTTGTGGTGGCGAGGACCGAGCCTGCGCGCGGGTGCAGCGGGATGTCGACGCTCACGCGGTAGCAGAACGGACCGTGGCGCGGATGACGGCGGTCCGCACGCTCGCGGTGGCCCTGGGTGGCTGGCTGCCGGCCATCGGGCTGCTTGCCGGGGCGCCCTGGTTGTTGCGCACCGGCTTGACACTGGGAGCGATTGCCGGCGGCCTGATCTATTTGACTCAGGGCCTGCTGCCGGCGTTGAAAGCGCTGGTCGACGGCCTGGGAGCGGGAGGCCTGCGGCTGGTGGTCACGCTGGACCGGCTGGTCGAGGCGGGGCAGCGGCCAACGCCTAGCCGCCCGGTAGGCCAGCAGCTTCCCTGTGGGCACGACTTCGTGGTGGACGGGGTCACCTTCTCCTACGGCCGGCATGCCGAGCCGGTGGTCAAGGCGCTGGACATGGTGATACCCGAAGGTCAGCACCTGGCCATGATCGGTCCCAGCGGCGCGGGGAAGTCGACCTTGGCCGGGTTACTGGCCGCAACGCACGTTCCCGACCAAGGACAGGTCCGCTTGGGCGGCGCGCCGGTGACTGACCTCGACCCGCAGACCCTGGCCAGCCATCGGGTGTTGATCCCGCAGGAGGCGTACGTCTTCGCCGGCACACTCGGTGACAACCTGCGGTACCTGCATCCCAGCGCCACCCGCGCCGAGCTGGACGCCGTCGTCGCGGAACTGGACCTGAGCGCCATGGTGGGCCGCTTGGGCGGATATGACGCCGTGATCGACCCCGGCACGCTGTCGGCCGGCGAGCGGCAACTCATCGCGGTCGCCAGAGCGCACCTCACTCCAGCACCGGTGTTGATCTTGGACGAGGCCACCTGCCATCTCGACCCGGCCGCCGAAGAGCGGGTGGAGCGGGTACTGGCCGACCGCAGGGGCACCCTCATCGTCGTCGCGCACCGGATCAGTTCGGCGTTGCGGGCGCAGCGAATCGTGTTGATGGACGGTGCCGACCTGGTGGCGGGCACGCATCGGGAGCTGATCGCGACAGCACCGCTGTACCGGGATCTGGTCCTCGGCCATGGCCAGCAGTGACATGCACAGCAGTGATGAGCGCGACGGCGGGCCAGAGCTGATTGCCATCAGCCCGGCCCGCCGCCCCACCTGCTCAGATCCAACCGGCCTCGGCGGCGATGCGAATGGCATCGATCCGGGTACGTGCGCCCAGCTTGGTCATGACGCGCGAAAGGTAGTTGCACACCGTCCCACGACTCAAAAACAGCCGCTGAGCGATCTCAGTCGGCGACGCCCCGCCTGAGGCGAGGTCGAGGACCGTGAGCTCCCGAGGGGTCAGCGGACTACCCGCCACGCCGATCGCGGCAACCGCGAGCGCAGGGTCGATCATCCGCTTACCCTTGGCGACCTGCCGGATGGTGCCCACCAGCCGCCGGGGTTGCGCATCCTTGTCCACCGCTCCGGCCACCGGAACATCCAACGCCCGCCGGACCAGCCCCGGTCGTTGCGCGGTAGCGAGCACCACGACCCGGCATCCGGGCAACCGTTCGTGCAGCGTCTGGGCCGCGGTCAGCGCCTCCGACCCGCCCTGGTCGACGTCCAGAACGGCGACGTCAGGTCGGTGCCGGATCGCGGCGGGGACCAGGCGCTCGCCCCCGGCGATTCCGCCGACCACTTCGATGTCCTCCTCGCTGGACAGCACCGTTGCGAGGGCTCCGCGAAGCAGGTTCATCTCGATGACCAGCAGCACCCGGATGGGGTCGGAAGCTGGACTCGGATTGTGACCTGAAGAGCGGACCACCGCGGTGGACTGATCGCTGAGAGGTCGGGAGATGTCGGTGTATTCGTCAGCCGCGGCAACGGTGTGCGCCGCGAAATCTCGCGCTATCCGTTGTGGAATCATGAGATGCGAACGAGATCGACTCGGTCGCGGAACGTACATGGTCGCCAACATGTCGCCATTGGGCTGTCCCCTCCCCAGGTGCCGGGAAAGAATGTGCCTCCGTCATTCGTTCCCGGCGATCAAGCGCGCCCCATTGCCCCCTTGCGGCCGATTCCCCCGGAAACAGGAAAGAACCACGCCGCGGCATCCCCGGAGGGATCCCTGTACAGCTTGTCATCGCCCGTGCGGCACATCGTGTTACACCGTGTACATAGCGTTATCATCGTCACTCTGAGTATACGTTCACCGCGCTGATGGGCAGACGATCGTAGGCTCGCCAGTCGTGGACCCCGTGCAGGACCTGCTCGCTGCCGACCGTGCACACGTCTGGCATCCCTACAGTACGATGCCGGGACGCGCCGATCCGCTCCTGGTGCAGTCCGCGGCAGGCGTCCGGCTGCAGTTGGCCGATGGGGTGCAGTTGCTCGACGGCATGTCGTCGTGGTGGGCGGCCATCCACGGCTACTCCCACCCGGTTCTCGACGCCGCAGTGTGTGCCCAGCTCAGCCGGATGAGTCACGTGATGTTCGGCGGTCTGACGCACGAGCCCGCAGTCCGGCTGGCCCGCCGCCTCGTCGACATCACTCCGGAGCCGTTGCAGCACGTGTTCTTCGCCGACTCGGGCTCGGTGTCGGTGGAGGTCGCGATCAAGATGTGCCTGCAGTACTGGCGCTCGCTGGGTCGCCCCGGCAAGCACCGGCTGCTCACCTGGCGGGGCGGTTATCACGGCGACACCTTCGGCGCGATGAGCGTCTGCGATCCCGACGGCGGCATGCATTCGCTGTGGTCAGGGGTGCTGGCACAGCAAGTATTCGTACCGCCCCCGCCGGTCGCGCTGGACCCCGATTATGTGCAGCTGCTGGCCGACGCGGTGGCTTGCCACGCGGACGAGCTGGCCGCGGTGATCGTCGAGCCGGTCGTGCAGGGGGCCGGCGGAATGCGTTTCCACGACCCGCGTTACCTGCATGTGCTACGGGAGGTCACGCTGGCCCACGACGTGCTGCTGATCTTCGATGAGATCGCCACCGGGTTCGGCCGCACCGGAGCGTTGTTCGCCGCTGATCACGCCGGGATCAGCCCCGACGTGATGTGTGTCGGCAAGGCGCTGACCGGGGGATACCTCACGATGGCTGCCGCGCTGTGCACCGCGCGGGTCGCCGAGGGCATCAGCGGTGGCGAGGTACCGGTACTGGCCCACGGGCCGACGTTCATGGCCAACCCGCTGGCGGCGGCGGTGGCGTCGGCATCCATCGATCTGCTGCTCGGTCAGGACTGGGGCGCGCAAGTGCGGCGGCTGGAGTCCGGTCTGCGGGCCGGGCTGGCACCGGCTGCCGGGCTCGCTGGGGTCACCGATGTCCGGGTATTGGGCGGTATCGGGGTCGTCCAGCTGGACCATGATGTCGATATCGGCGCGGCCACCGCCGCCGCGGTGAACCGGGGCGTGTGGTTGCGGCCCTTCCGCGATCTGGTCTACACCATGCCGCCTTACGTGACCGACGACGACGATCTGGCGCAGATCACGTCGGGTGTGCTCGCCGCAGCGGCCGCTGGGTGAGGTAGTGAGCCTTGCCTTACCAGGATTTCAGGCTGGACCCGCGAGGATGCGCGGTGACGGGGAGCAACCGGGCTATCACGGTCAATGACGACCGGACTCCTCGAGGAGTCCGCGATCGCTGCAGTGGCGATGTTCCGGCGCAGCTGGCGGGTCCAACGCTCGTAGACCGTAGGCCGGAGGCTGTTGCATGCGTTCCCCCGCTGCTGCTGTGCCGTTTGCTGCTGAGCACTCTCTCGCGCGCACGGTGTTCCGTCACGATTTGCCCGCTTCTGCGGTGCTGGTGCTGATCGCCATCCCGCTGTCGCTGGGCATTGCCGTGGCGTCCGGCGCGCCGGTCATGGCCGGGCTCATCGCCGCCGCCATCGGTGGGATCGTGGCCGGCCTACTCGGTGGGTGCCGGTTGCAGGTCAGCGGTCCAGCCGCCGGGCTCACCGTGATCGTGGCGGATCTCGTCGCGAAGTACGGGTGGGGTGTCATGTGTGCCATCACCGCGGCCGCCGGGCTGCTCCAGATGCTGTTCGGCATCAGCCGGGTGGCCCGAGCTGCTTTGGCGATCTCCCCGTCGGTGGTGCACGCCATGCTCGCCGGGATCGGGATCACCATCACCCTAGGTCAGCTGCACGTCCTGCTCGGTGGTACGCCCGGCGAGAACGCGATCAGGAACATCGCCGAGTTGCCCGGCCAGATCGCGGGCATGCATTACCCGGCCGCGGTGCTGGGACTCCTTGTGATCGCGGTCGTGCTGATCTGGCCGCGGCTACCCCGACCCTTGCTGCATATCCCCGCCCCGCTGGCCGCCGTGGTCGGCGCGACGGCGTTGGCCACAGCGCTCGCGGTGGACCTGGAGCGGGTCGTATTGCCTGGTTCGGTGCTCGACGCAGTGAGCCTGCCGGAGCTACCCGGCAGCAGCTGGGGCGGTGTCCTCATCGGCGTGCTCACCGTGGCGGTGATCGCCAGCGTGGAGAGCTTGCTGTCGGCGGTGGCGGTGGACAAACTCAGCGGCGGCGGTGCCGCCACCAACTTCGACCGTGAGCTGGTCGGCCAAGGCGCTGCGAACACGCTGTCCGGGATGCTCGGTGGCCTGCCGGTGACCGGTGTGATCGTCCGGAGTTCCGCCAACGTCGCCGCAGGCGCGCAGACCCGGGCGTCGGCCGTCGTGCACGGGGTCTGGGTGCTGGCTTTTGCGGTGCTGTTCGTGGAACTGATCGAGCTGATTCCGCTGGCGGTGCTCGCCGGCCTGTTGGTGGTGATCGGCATGCGGCTGGTCAAGCTCGCCGATCTGCGCTGCGCCCACAAGAACGGTGAACTGGCGATTTACCTACTCACCCTGATGGGCGTGGTGGGCCTGAATCTCCTGGTCGGCGTGCTCATCGGGCTGGGTTTGTCGCTGCTCGCGGTGCTCCGCCGCGCCGTTCGGTCGGGAGTGCAGGTGCAACGGGCTGCGTCGGGATCCTGGCGAGTGGTGGTCGCGGGCACCGTGAGTTTCCTGTCCATCCCCGGACTGTCCCGGATGCTGGCGCAGGTGCCGCGCGGCAGCCATGTGGTGGTGGAAATGGTGGCCGAATTCCTCGATCACGCCGCTCGTGACCACCTCACCGGATGGCAGCAGCAGCACGAGGCGTCGGGTGGCACCGTCGTGGTCGATGAGATCGGATCCGATCGGCCGCGGATCTTGCTATTCAGCTGTGCCGACTCACGGGTATCGCCGCAGCTGATCACTGGTCTTGCCGCTCGTGATGTGTTTACGGTGCGCAACATCGGCCACCTGGTGCCGCCGTCGGAGCTGGACTGCGGATCGTCGGTGGCCGCATCGCTGGAGTATGCGGTCAACCACCTGGCGGTGCCGTCGATCGTGGTGTGCGGTCATTCGGGATGCACCGCGATGTATGGCTTGCTCGGCGGCGCACCTGCCGACGGATCACTGGGCAGCTGGCTGCGCTGGGGTATGCCCAGCCTGGATTCGTGGCGCGCGGGCCACCCGGTGGGGGTAGCCGCGAGTGCGGACGGGCACACGGAGGTCGACCAGCTGGCGATGGTCAACGTGGCGCGCCAGGTTGAGGTGATCGGCCGGCACTCGGCGATCCGCGATGCGGTCCTGGCCGGCCGGGTGCACGTGACCGGCCTGTTCGTCGATTCCAGTGCGGACCTGCTGCGACTCGATCGGCAGGGTGGTCGTTTCGTCCCGGTGCACGAGGGCGAGCTCGCCACTAAATTATCGAGCTGGGCGGATACCGTGCCCACGGCACCTGCCCTGCCCCGATCACCGAGCTAGCTTGAGCTGTCACCGTGCAGGATGAGCCGTTGCCGCGTTCGCGTTGGCGGGCCGCCCCACCCATGCCGCAGCCAGCCCCCAACCGCGCCGCGCAGCTCGAAGACGTGCGGTGCGGATCGCGCGGGCTGGGCGGGTCGTAGGCTCGCAGGTCGTGACGATGCTTCCCGCTCCGCCTGGGGCGCTGGCGTGGCTGGATGACGCGGCTGCCGATCGCCGTGCCGCGGGGTTACGGCGAGTGATGCGACCGCGGCCGGCGCTCGAATCGGTGATCGATTTGGCGTCCAACGACTATCTCGGCCTGTCAAGAGATCCCCGGGTGGTGGAGGGCGCGATACGAGCCACCCGCATCTGGGGTGCCGGATCGACGGGTTCGCGCCTTGTCACAGGTTCCACTGAGCTGCACGCCCAGCTGGAAGACGAGCTCGCCGCATTCTGCGCCACGGCGGCGGCGTTGGTGTTCTCCTCGGGCTACACCGCCAACCTGGGCGCGTTGACCGCGTTGTCCGGCCCCGGTGCGCTGGTGGTGTCGGACGCGGCCAGCCACGCCTCGCTGGTGGACGCGTGCCGGCTGTCCCGCGCCCGGATCGTGGTGACCCCGCACGGCGACGTTTCGGCGGTGGCGACCGCGCTTGCTGCCCGTTCCGAGCAGCGCGCGTTGGTCGTGACCGACTCGGTGGTCAGCGTAAACGGTGATCTTGCGCCGCTGTCGCAACTGCATGCGGTGTGCCGGCGGCACGAGGCGCTGCTGCTGGCCGACGAGGCCCACGGATTGGGGGTCTGCGGCCCCGGCGGGCGTGGGGTGCTGGCCGGGCTCGGCCTGATCGGCGAGCCCGACGTGGTGGTCACCATGTCGCTGTCGAAGTCGCTCGGTAGCCAGGGCGGTGCTGTGCTGGGTTCGAGGACCGTGGTGGACCATCTCGTCAACACTGCGCGCAGCTTCATTTTCGACACCGGCCTGGCGCCGCCGGCAGCCGGGGCCGCGCTGGCTGCGCTGCGAGTGCTGCGGGCCGAGCCGGCGCT
>DATFDO010000293.1:0-3439 GCA_035252045.1 Pseudonocardiaceae bacterium | reverse complement strand
TGGCTGCGGCAGACCGTGCGCGACTAGCTGGCGCAGCATGTCGGTTTCGGTGAGCAAGCCACAGCGGGTGTCTTCAACAACCGGTAGGTGACGCACCCCGGCGCGTCCATTACTCGCAACGCTTCGATGAGCGTCGTGCTTGGTAAGACGGCGACTATCCGGTTAGTCCTCAACGTGCTGACGACGGGGTCAGCTGGATTGCCCTGCTGGTCGTTCGTCTCGGCACTTGGCACAGTCACCATGGCTTCAGAGGGATCGTGTGCGCTAACCCGCGCGTCAGTGTCAAAAGACCACCCGGATCGGGCCGTTGGGCTCCTTTCTGGCGACCGGTATCTAGCCAGGATGAACACAGTCAGTCAGCAGTGGCGACTCACAACTCGACGGCAAACGCCGTTGATACGTCTCGTGGGGCCAGGGAGGGAATCGACATGATGTGGTGGTATGGCAGCCCGATGGTCGGTTGGGGCGCCGTTTTCATGACCATTACTACGGTGCTGTTCTGGGTTCTGATCATTGTGGGGGTAATCGCACTATTTCGCTACCTGAGCCGCGGTGATCGACCAACAATATCTCGGTCCACTCCCGAGCAAGTGCTCGCTGAGCGGTTTGCCCGTGGCGAAATCGACGAGCAGGAATACCGCCAGCGCCTCGATACGCTTCGGGGCGTATCGAGGCCCCGGGTCCGGCCTTGAACTTCGCCACGCCGGTTACCGAGGCGGATCTGGTGGGGCTGCCCACTGCGGCACAGCGCTACCTGCGTGCCATGGGTGTGATCGGTCGACCGCGCGTCTGGTCTTTTCGGGCGCGCTACACCGGTCGGTTCCGGTTGCGGCTCGGCGGGCGGTGGATGCCGATGCGGGCCTGGCAGTACAACAGTGCGCTGCCGCCGGCCCGGCTGGTGCGGATGCGACTGCGCCTGGCCGGTGTGCTACCGATGACCGGCTGGGACACCTACCTAAATGGTCGCGGCCAGATGCGCGGCAAACTCCTGGGCCTGGTGCCCGTGGTCAGCGGCACCGGCCCGGAATTCGACGTCAGCGACCTGGTCACCTGGCTCAATGACGCAGTTCTGTTCGCACCATCGATGCTCCTTAACTCGGCCACGACATGGACCGCGGCCAGCACCGACAACACATTCGACGTCGCCGTCACCGACGCCGGTCACCGAGTCCAGGCGCGCGTCGTGCTCGACACCGACGGACGGCCGCGCAGCTTCAGCACCACCGACCGCTGGGCAGCGCTTCCGGGAGGCCTGGTCCGCGCCCGGTGGATGACACCAGTAACCGGCTGGCAGGTATGTGATGGGCGCCCACTGCCCACCGGGGGTAATGCTGTCTGGCAGCTACCCGAGGGTCCATTCCACTACGCACACATCGACATCACGGCTGACGGGATCGACTACAACATCGCGCCTAGCGACGCCGGTTTCAAGCGAAAGATGTCTAACGTCTGCATGGCCACCGCATGGCGACCCCAGAATCACGAAGTGGCTTGATCAATCAATGTCGTGCCTCGTGCCTTCGTGTTCGGTGTGTCGCGCGCTCCTGCGCCTAAGAAAGTGTTTGGTCCGGGACGGGTGGGACTGCGGCCCTCCCTGAGCCGAATCCGCGCTGCTTGCCTGAGAGCATGAGAGATCTCACACCTCCTACCTCGCTGCGAGGCCCCGCCCAGGTGGTGTCCTGGTCATGCGCGGGGGCGGAGTTGGTGACGCTGTCGTCGTTACGGACAGGAGCTTTGGCATGACGGTGACCGCAGGCGGCAGTCTGTCCCCGGCCGCGGATCGGTCGACCGGTCTGGACGTGGAGGGGCTGGACGCGTTCTGGCGGGCGGCGAACTACCTGGCGGTGGGGCAGATCTACCTGCTGGATAACCCGCTGCTGGCCGAGCAGCTAGGCCCGGAGCACATCAAGCCACGGCTGCTCGGCCACTGGGGCACCACGCCAGGGTTGACGTTCTTGTGGGCGCATCTGAACCGGGTGATCGTTGCCCGGAATTTGGATGTGCTGTTCGTGACCGGTCCCGGGCATGGTGGCCCGGCGGTGGTGGCCACCGCGTGGCTGGAGGGCACCTATTCCGAGCTGTTCCCGGACGTATCCCGGGATGCCGCCGGGATGCGCCGATTGTTCCGGCAGTTCTCCTTTCCTGGGGGGATTCCCAGCCACGCCGCGCCGGAGACCCCGGGCTCGATCCACGAGGGCGGTGAGCTGGGGTACTCGCTGGCGCACGCCTACGGCGCCGCGCTGGACAACCCGGGGCTACTGGTCGCATGCGTGATCGGGGACGGCGAGGCGGAGACCGGCGCGCTGGCGGCGTCCTGGCACGCCAACAAGTTCCTCGACCCGGTCACCGACGGCACCGTACTGCCGATCCTGCACCTCAACGGCTACAAGATCGCCAACCCCACTGTGTTGGCCCGGATCCCGGACAGCGAGCTGCGGGCCTTGCTGGCGGGCTACGGACACGAGCCGTTCTTCATCGACGTGGACGCGGCTGGCGACCCGATGACGGCGCACCAGCGGATGGCCGAGACGCTGGACCGAGTCCTGGATGCCATCGCCGGGATTCGGGACCGGGCCACTCGCGGCGAGTCGACTGAACGGCCGCGCTGGCCGGTGCTGGTGCTGCGCAGCCCGAAGGGCTGGACCGGCCCCGCCGAGGTCGACGGGGTGCCAGTGGAGGGCACCTGGCGGGCGCATCAGGTGCCGCTGGCCCGGGTCCGCGAGGAGCCGGCGCACCTGGCCATGCTGGCGCGGTGGCTGCGGTCCTACCGGCCCGAGGAGCTGTTCGACGCCGACGGACGGCCGCGGCCGGTCGTGGACGCTGCGTTGCCACCGCCCTCGCGGCGGATGAGCACGAGCCCGCACGCCAACGGTGGGCAGCTGCTGCGGCCCCTGCGGCTGCCGGAGTTCCGCGAGCAGGCGGTAGCCGTACCCAAGCCTGGCGCAGTCACCGCGGAGGCCACCTTCGTACTCGGTGCGTGGCTGCGGGAGGTGGTGCGCGCCAACCCGAGCAGCTTCCGCCTCGTCGGCCCGGACGAGGTGGCCTCCAACCGGTTGCAGGCCGTGTTCGACGTGACCGATCGCCAGTTCGAGGGCCTGCTGCTGCCCACCGACGAGCATCAAAACCACCGCGGGCGGGTGCTGGAGATCCTGTCCGAGCACCTCTGTCAGGGCTGGCTGGAGGGTTACCTGCTCACCGGTCGGCACGGGCTGTTCACTTGTTACGAGGCGTTCATCCACATTGTCGACTCGATGGTCAACCAGCACGCCAAGTGGATCAAGGTGAGCCGGCAGATCCCCTGGCGTCGGCCGATCGCCTCGCTGAACTACCTGCTCACCAGCCACGTCTGGCGCCAGGACCACAACGGATTCTCCCACCAGGACCCGGGCTTCATCGACCACATGATGAACAAGAAAGCCGAGATCGTCCGGATCTACCT
>DATFDO010000292.1:0-3067 GCA_035252045.1 Pseudonocardiaceae bacterium | reverse complement strand
CAAGAAACGCCTTATAAGCGGGCACCGTCGCGGCCACCGAAGCGAACAACGCCAGCGCGCGCTGCTGCGTCTCCCCGTCCGCTGGGCGAGCGAGGACAACGTCCAGATCACTGGCCAGGAATCGCTCCAGCGCGGCCCGCGACGTTTTCTCACGCAGAACCATGGCCCTACCTTGACCCCCAGGCAGGCCGGACAACAGCGGTTTGTCGATGGACGGGCCCAGATAAGTCGAGAATGTGCCTGGCGAGCCGGTTGTGTTGGTGTCAAACACCGTCGGAAGGAGATCAGGGTGTCCGACCCTCGAACCCACTGCTACCAGGCCCGCTGCCATTGGCAGGGCTCGACTGCGCAGGGTTATGAGTCTTACGACAGAGCTCACCGGGGCGCCGTTCCGCCCGCGCTGAGCCCGATCGACCTCAGCGCCGATCCTGGCTTTCGGGGCGACCCGCAGCGCTGCAACCCGGAGCAGTTGCTCGTGCTGGCGGCGGCCTCGTGCCAGCTGCTGTCATTCTTGGCCGTGGCCGCCCACGCACGGATCGACGTGCGCCGCTATGACGACGAGGCCGAAGGTGTCATGCCCGAGAACATCAAGCCGATCCGGCTGACCGCGATCCGGCTGCGCCCCACGATCACCGTAGGGCCAGGGCACAGCCGCGAGCGCCTCGCTCACCTGGTCCAGCTCGCACATCGGGAGTGCTACATCGCCAACAGCCTCACCTGCGAGATCACCGTAGAGCCGAGCTTCGAAGTGCTGGACTACGCCTGCGGGGACAGCGAGATCGGATGAGCCACCGAAAAGAACCTGATCGCCTGGCTGACCACCTGGACGGCCTGCGCGCACCCTGGGTAGGCGAGCCGGTCAGATGGCATCTCCGGCAGCTGGCGTGAGAAAACGACCAGCCAGCGCGCGCGGAGCGGTCCTGCGTACGGTTGGTGTCATGGACAGCGGGTGCCTGGCGGAGATCACTTCAGAGACACAGTTGCGGGAGATTCTTGGTGAACCCGCTGCCTACGTCGCCAACAAGGACCGACGGTCCCTGCACGACTACGACAAGCAGTGGCTGGCCAGCTCGCCGCTGTGCCTGGTCGCGACGTCTGCCGCGGACGGCAGCTGCGACGTCTCCCCGAAGGGTGACCCGCCGGGCTTCACCCTCGTACTCGACGACACCACCATCGCCATCCCGGAGCGGCGCGGTAACCGCCGCGCCGACGGCTTCCGCAACATCCTGACCAACCCGCATGTCGGCCTGGTCTACCTCATTCCCGGGCGCGGCGACACATTGCGGATCAACGGCCGCGCACGACTGGTGCGGGAAGCACCGTTCTTCGATCGGATGAGGGTCAAGGGACACCGGCCGCTGCTAGCGCTGATCGTGGCGATCGAGCAGATCTTCTACCACTGCCCGAAGGCGTTCCTGCGCTCGAAGCTCTGGCAGCCGGATACCTGGGATCCCGCAGCAGTTCCGTCCAAGGCGGCAATCGCCCAACGCCTGGAACGCCCCAACGAAAGCCTCGAAGACCTCCAGCACTACTACGGCCCCAGCTACGCCACCCGCCTGTACTGATCGATCTTGATCCGGCACCCACCGCAGTCCGGACGCAGAACGCGGTAGGAAACGGCCCGTAAACCGCAGTCTGCATCGAGACTGGGGTCTAGCCACCTGGAGTGCTCATGAACGTTGCGCCGAGTTTGGCTGACGGGGGGCGCACGCTGCTGTGCTGGCTGCGCGAGATGCGCGATGAGCAGCCGGTGTGGCGCGATGGTTACGGCGTCTGGCACGTGTTCCGCTACGCCGACGTGGCCCGCGCGATCTCCGACTCGCAGGTTTTCTCCTCCGAGGTGGGCCGGGTGGCTCCGATCGCCGAGAAGTTGTCCCAGGGAAACCTGACCCGGACTGATCCGCCCCGCCATCAGGCGCTGCGCCGGCTGGTCGGTGCGGCGTTCAGCCCGAATGTCGTCACCGGGCTCACCCCACGCATCGCCGAGGTCACCCGCGAGCTGCTCGACGCTACCGGCGGCTCGGAACGGTTCGATCTCGTCTCTGCGCTGGCCTACCCGCTGCCGGTAATCGTGATCGCCGAGCTGCTCGGGCTGCCGATTGCCGACCGCGAGCTGTTCCGGACCTGGGCCGACCGGCTGTTCGACCGGGACGTGGCCGACCCGAACGACCCAGAGCTGGCTCGCAAGATCGACGACGCCACCGCGGACATGCTCGCCTACCTCAGCGAGCACTGCGCTGATCGGCGGGCGAATCCCCGCCAGGACCTGATCAGCAGGCTGGCCAGCGTGGAGGCCGGCGGTGAGCACCTCTCCGACCAGGAGGTGGTGAACTTCTCCATCGTGCTGCTGATGGCCGGGCACATCAGCACCACCGCGCTGCTGGGCAATATGGTGCTGTGCGTTGATGAGCACCCGGAGGTGTGGGCGCAGCTACGCGTGAACCGCGCCCTCGTGGAACCCGCTATCGAGGAAGTATTGCGGTACCGTTCCTCCTTCACCCAGGTCGGTCGCGTCACGTCGATGGAGACCGAATTAAGTGGGCAGATACTCCCGGCCGATGTGATCGTCACGCCGTGGCTGCTATCCGCCAATCGGGACGAGCGCGAATTCGCCGATCCGGACCGGTTCGATATTTTCCGCGCCGGCAACCACCACCTGGCCTTGGGGCACGGCATTCATTTCTGTATCGGCCAGCTGCTGGCGCGGCTGGAAGCCAGGGTCGCAGTGGGCGTGCTGCTGGACCGTTACGCCGAGATCCGCTTGGCCGGCCAGACGCCGTTGGAGTTCTACAGCCGGGGTATCTTCGCGGCGCGCCAGGTGCCGGTGACCGTACGGCCCGCATGAGTGAAGGGGGACGGTGATGGCAGCGCCTTATTTCTTGTGCATCCAGGGTGAGTTGGTCATCGCCGGTTACGAGCCGGACGGGGACTCGGTACGTTTCATCGCCGACGACAGTGCGCACTACGCGGCGCTCAAGCGGGCCGACCGGCTCCGACCCTCGCCACGCGACCGCAGTGTGCAGCTTCGTTTCGACGGGGTCGATGCCCCCGAGCTGCACTACGGCAC
>DATFDO010000291.1:0-14910 GCA_035252045.1 Pseudonocardiaceae bacterium | reverse complement strand
GGCGTGGTGTTGCTCGATCGGTCGGGTGATGTGGTGTTGGCTAACCCGCCGGCGGTGGAGTTGGGGTTGGTGCAGGGGTCGCGTCCGGATGAGCGGGCGCGCAAGGCTGCTGAGCAGGTGCGCGCCTCGGGTGAGGTGGTGTTGGTGGATTTGTCGCCGCTGGACCGGGTGCGGTCGGGGCGGGGGCCGACGGCGGTGTTGGGTGAGGTGCGCCCGTTGGGGGATGAGTTCACCGTCATCGATGCCTCGGATGAGTCGGATGCGGTGCGTTTGGAGGCCACTCGGCGGGATTTTGTGGCTAATGTCAGTCATGAGCTCAAGACTCCGGTGGGGGCGATGGCGCTGCTGGCTGAGGCGGTGTTGGATGCCGCGGATGATCCGCACGAGGTGCGCCGGTTTGGTACCAAAATCCTTAATGAGGCCAACCGGTTGGGTACGTTGGTCACTGAGCTGATTGCGCTGTCGCGGCTGCAAGGTGCTGAGCGGTTGCCCGAGTTGGGCACCGTGGCGGTGGATACGGTGATCACCGAGGCGTTGGAGCGGTGCCGGTTGGCCGCCGAGTCGGCCAACATCCGCATCACCGCTGATCCTCCGTCTGGGCTGGTGTTGCATGGGGATGCCACGCTGTTGGTCACCGCGCTGTCCAATCTGTTGGACAATGCGGTGTCCTATTCGTCCCCGGGCTCGCCGGTGTCCATCAGCCGCCGGTTGGATGCCGGTCCGCAGGGCAGCTATGTGGAAATCGCGGTCACCGACCGCGGTCTGGGTATCGAAGAAGAACACCAGCAACGCGTGTTCGAACGCTTCTTTCGCATCGATCAGGCCCGCTCGCGGTCCACCGGCGGCACCGGCCTGGGTCTGGCCATCGTCAAACACGTCGCCGCCAACCACGGCGGCGAAGTCCACCTGTGGAGCAAACCCGGCACCGGCTCCACCTTCACCCTGCGCATCCCCGCCCATCCCGACAACCCGCAACATCTGGCACGCACGCTACCGACACCCGAGTACGTGGGAGGGTCGCCATGATCAGAGTGCTCATCGTGGAAGATGAGGAAGACTTCGCCGACCCGTTGGCCTTCCTGCTGCGCAAGGAGGGCTTCTCACCTGCCGTCGCGGCGACCGGTTCCGAAGCGCTGGAGGAATTCGACCGCAACGGCGCCGACATCGTGCTGCTCGATCTGATGCTGCCCGGGATGAGCGGCACCGACGTGTGCAAGCAGCTACGCTCCCGGTCCGCCGTACCGGTGATCATGGTGACGGCCCGGGATAGTGAGATCGACAAGGTGGTGGGGCTGGAGCTGGGCGCCGACGACTACGTCACCAAGCCCTACTCGGCGCGCGAGCTCATCGCGCGGATCCGCGCCGTGCTGCGCCGCGGCGCCGATGTCCCCGATGGCCCGGTGTCCAGCGCCGCGACCATCGGGCCGGTGGTGTTGGAGGCCGGACCGGTACGGATGGACGTCGAGCGGCACATCGTCACGGTGGCCGGCCAGGAGGTAGGGCTGCCGCTCAAGGAATTCGACCTGCTGGAGTACTTGCTGCGCAACGTGGGCCGGGTACTCACCCGGGGCCAGCTCATCGATCGGGTGTGGGGAGCGGACTACGTCGGGGATACCAAGCCGCTTGACGTCCACGTCAAGCGGTTACGCTCCAAGATCGAGCAGGATCCCTCCGCACCCAGGCACCTGCTCACCGTCCGCGGCCTTGGCTACAAGTACGACACCTGACATCGGTGCCGTAGCCTGGCCTCTCATGCGGCTCGGCGTGCTCGACGTGGGTTCCAACACCGTCCATCTGCTGGTGGTGGACGCCCACCACGGCGCTCACCCGTTGCCTCAGACGTCGGAGAAGTCGGTGCTGAGGCTGGCCGAGCAGATGGACACCCGCGGGAAGATCACGCGGGAGGGGGCCGACCACCTCGTCCGTACCGTGCGCGAGGCGGTGGCGTCGGCGACGGCGATGGGTTGCGAGGACGTGATGGCCTTCGCGACGTCGGCGGTGCGAGATGCGTCCAACGCCGGTGCGGTACTCAACCGGGTGCAGGACGAGACCGGGGTGACACTCGAGGTTCTCTCCGGCGAGGAGGAGGCCATCCTCACCTTCCTGGCCGTTCGCCGATGGTGCGGCTGGTCGGCCGGCCGGTTGCTCATGGTGGACGTCGGCGGGGGATCCCTGGAGATCGCGGTGGGCCTCGACGAAGAGCCCGACGTGGCGGTCTCTCTGCCGCTGGGCGCCGGCCGGCTCACCCGAACGTGGCTGACCAACGATCCCCCGCGCCGCCGTGAGCTGGAGTCGTTGCGCGACCATATCGCTGAGCAGCTGGTAGAACCGACCCGTAAGCTGCGCGAGGCCGGCGTCCCGGACCGGGTAATAGGTACCTCCAAGACGATCCGGTCACTGGCCCGGCTCAGTGGCGCCGCCCCGTCGTCAGCGGGTCCGCGGGTGCGCCGTACGCTGACTGCCGCCGGGCTGCGCCAGGTGATCGCTTTCATCTCCCGGATGAGCGCCGATGACCTAGCCGAATTGGAAGGGGTCAGCGCCAGCCGATCCCATCAGCTCGTTGCCGGAGCGCTAGTGATCCAGGCGACGATGCACGCGCTGGACGTCGAGGAGCTCGATCTCTGCCCATGGGCGCTGCGGGAAGGGGTCATCTTGCGCAAGTTGGACTGGCTGGATTGGCTGGACGGAATCGACCGGACAGCGCAGCTGACCCGCCGTCCACCTCGGCGGACTGGACGCACGGTGGCCCGAGGTGCACGGTAGGCAACGATGAGGCGCAGTAGCGAGCCGGAGGAGCGGGCCCAGTTCACCGTGGCGGAGCTGCTGGCCCGTTATGGGGAGCCGGCTCCGACCAACACCGGGCGACGGCGTCGCCGAGCCGCGGATGAGCCCGGCACCCCCACCCAAACCGTCGCTCCGCCGATCACGCATCCCAACAGAGGCCCCCGTCGGGAGTCGACGACTCCACCGTCAGCCCTGCTGACACCGGATGGGCCGTCGAGCAAGCCGAGCGGCAACGGTCGAACTGCCCGCAGTTGGGCCCCGGCGGTGAGTACCCCGCCGGGAGCGGGGCCACGCCCACCAGTCACCCCGCCGGTGACCCCGCCGGTCGTCGCACGACGGGCGCCGCTCACCGGCACCGCGGTTACCGACGGACCGATCACCGAGCAGCTACCCCGCTACAACCCGGCATCAACCCAGCCCGGGATCTCGTCGAGCCGCCGTCCAACCACCGCGCAGCCGGTCAACGCCCCGTCGATCAGTACCCAACCGGTCAAGGTCACCGCACCGGCCACGGTCACCCCGCCGGCCACGGTCACCGCAGCCGTACCAGCGGCACCAGCCCAGGCCCGGCCGCTCAGTGCGCAGGTACCGGCCGGCCTGACTACCGCTGTGCAGGCCAGCCCTGACCAGGACGGGACGGCCGGCACCGAGGTGGCCACCGAGGATGCGGAGTCCGTCTCCCCCTTGTGGGAGTGGGCCGCGATGGTCAGCCAGGTGGGGCTCGGTGTCGTCGGCGGTGCCACGCTGTGGCTGATCTGCGAGTGGCTGTGGCAGCGGATCCCGGTGGTCGCACTGGTGGTGGCACTCGGTTTGATCACGGCAATGGTCTGGATCGTGCGCCGGGTCCGGCGTGCCGAGGACCTGCAGACGACGGTGATCGCAGTGCTGGTCGGGCTTTTCGTCACGGTATCGCCGGCAGCGTTGTTGCTCGTCAGCCGATAGCCGCTGGCCGGTAGCCGGTGGCTGGGGCCGATTCGATCCAGGTGGCGCTGTCCACGGCCTCGGTGTGGCCTGAATCCATCTCGGTGGCCTTCGAGTTGGCCGCCGAGCTCGGCTATGACGGCGTTGAGGTCATGGTCTGGGGCGACCCGGTCAGCCAGGACATCCCTGCTGTCGCGGCCTTGGCGCTCCGGTACCAGATGCCGGTGTTTGCGGTGCATGCGCCCTGCCTGCTGATCACCCAGCGGGTATGGGCGGCAGATCCGGCGGTTCGATTGGATCGCGCCGTACTGGCGGCGGCCGAACTGGGCGCGGGCATCGTGGTGGTACACCCGCCGTTTCACTGGCAGCGGGACTACGCGGTGGGCTTCGCGGAGCAGGTCGCCACGCTCGAAGCGTCCTCCGGGATCATGATCGCGGTGGAGAACATGTTCCCGGTGCGGCGAGGCGGTCTGGAGATGTCCAGCTACCTACCGTCACCGGATCCCACCGATGGCGGGTATGCGCATTACACGCTGGACCTGTCGCATACCGCGACGGCCCGAGTCGACGCGCTGGCGATGGCGGACCGGATGGGATCGCAGCTGGTGCACGTGCACCTGGCCGATGGCACCGGCGCGGCCCGGGATGAGCACCTGGTTCCCGGCCGGGGTAGTCAGCCCTGCGCAGAAGTGTGCCTGGCGCTGGCGGACGGTGGTTTCACCGGTGCTGTCGTGCTCGAGGTGAGCACTCGCCGGGCGCGAACCCGCCCGGAGCGGCACGCCCTTTTGCTTGAGGCGCTACTCTTCGCGCGCCTGCATTTGTGAGCGCCCCCAACGGAGAGCGCAAGTGCAGTGGGGGACCATCAGTTACCGATCAAAGGAGTGAACGCTGGTCATGAGCGCTGTCATGATGCTCGAAATCGTTGTCGGCATCGTCATACTCGCCGCGGCTATCTGGTTCGCTGTTCGGGAAACTCCACGGCTCAAAGCCGCTATGGAGGCCGAGGGCGAACCCGTGGAGACTGCGCCGGTGTCCGAGCCCAGCAGTGAGTCCCAGGCGCAGCCTGCGCCGGAACACCACGAGGTGGCGGAGCCCGAGAAGCAGGAGGCGGAACAACCCAGCGAGGTAAGCGCCGCCGAGACTAAGTGACGCGATGGTGATCGCTGTATCTGAGCAGTGACCGTGCGATCCTGCGCGGTCGCTGCTCAGTTTGGCGATCATGACACTATGCCGGGAAGCCTCTAGCGTGCGTGTTGTGCTGCGTTCGCTGATCCTGGCTGCCGCCGGTCATCCAGCGGTACGCCGGCTGGTCGCCACCGCACCGGTCAGCCGGTATGTGGTCGATCGCTTCGTGGCGGGGGTCAGTACCGAACACGCGGTGGCCGCCGCCACCGCGTTGGTGGCCGACAACCTGTCGGTGACCTTGGACTACTTGGGCGAAAGCGTCGTGGACGAGGCGGGCGCCGAGACCACCGTGCGCGCCTACCTGGAGCTGCTGGCCTGCTTGACCGAACAGGGGCTGGCCGGCAGGGCAGAGGTGAGCGTAAAGCTGTCCGCGGTGGGCCAGCAGCTTGACGAGAAAATGGCGCTGGCGCACGCATCGCGCATCTGCGCCGCCGCACACCAGGCCGGTACGACCGTCACCCTGGACGCCGAAGACCATACGCTCACCGACTCCACCCTGCGGGTGCATGCCGAGCTGCGCCACAATTGGCCACTGACCGGTGCAGTCGTGCAGGCCCAGCTGCACCGCACACTGGACGACTGCCGGTCGTTGGCCGCCCAGGGCGCCCGGGTGCGGCTGTGCAAGGGCGCCTATGCCGAACCACCCCAGCTGGCTTTCCGTACCTCGCACGAGGTCGCGCGCAGCTTCGTGCGGTGCGCCGACCTGCTGCTCGCTTCGCCTGGCTACCCGATGTTCGCTACCCACGATCCGCGGCTGATCGACATCGTGGGGCAGCGGGCCCGCTGGTACCGGCGCCCACCGGGCAGTTACGAATACCAGATGCTCTACGGCGTGCGCCCGGCCGAGCAGCGGCGGCTGGCTGCAGCCGGCGCCACCGTCCGGGTGTACCTGCCCTACGGCTCGGACTGGTATGCCTACCTCACCCGGCGCCTCGCCGAGCGACCCAGCAACGTCGCCTTCTTTCTTCGGGCTTTGGTGCACGGCCGGACGGGGTCTGGCACCCTGCGGCCATGACCACGATTGCGGTGCTGGGCGCAGGCAAGATCGGCGAGGCCTTGCTGTCGGGCTTGCTTCAGGCGGGTCGCAGTCCGGACGATCTGATATTCACTGAGCGTTACCCGGATCGGGCCGCGCAGCTCGAGCAGACCTACGGGGTCCGTGCAGTCGATACCGCCACTGCCGCCCGCAAGGCTGATGTGCTCGTCGTCGCGGTGAAGCCACAGGACATCGACCCGCTGCTGGCCGAGCTCGCCGAGCCGGTCAGCTCTGCAACCCTGGTGGTGAGCCTGTGCGCCGGGTTGCCCACCGCGCTCTACGAGCGCCGGCTGCCGGACGGCGTGCCGGTGGTGCGGGTGATGCCCAACACCCCGATGCTGGTCGGCGAGGCGATGAGCGTGATCTCCGCCGGCCGCTTCGCCACCGACGAGCATCTGGAGCTCGCCGAGGAGCTGCTGGGCTGCGTGGGCAAGGTGGTCCGGGTTCCGGAAAGCCAGCAGGATGCGGTCACGGCGCTGTCCGGGTCCGGGCCGGCATACTTTTTCTTCCTGGTCGAGGCGATGATCGATGCCGGGATCCTGCTCGGGTTGCCCCGTCCGCTGGTCACCGAGCTGATCACCCAATCCGCGGTCGGTGCGGCCCGGATGCTGCGCGAGACCGGTGATCATCCGGTGCTGCTCCGCGAGGCGGTGACGTCCCCCGGTGGCACGACGATCATGGCGATCCGCGAGCTGGAGCGCCACCGCGTGCGGGCGGCGTTGCTGGCCGCCATCGAAGCGGCCCGGGATCGATCGGTCGAACTCGGCGCAGCTCACCGTGACTAATCAACTTCAACTGATCGGAGTCGCATGGCCACCACCAGTCCCGCTACTCTCATCAGAACAAATGCGTCACGGACCGCGGGAGGGGAAGCCCAGCGGCGCGCGACGTGGTGAGGACGCGATGACCCATGCTGATGAACGACCAAGCCGGGCCGGCCAAGGTGCAGTTCCTCACGGTCGCCGAGGTAGCCGCGATGATGCGGGTATCCAAGATGACGGTCTACCGGCTGGTGCATGCAGGTGAACTGCCTGCCGTGCGCGTCGGTCGATCCTTCCGGGTGCCGGAAGTGGCCGTGCATGGTTACCTGGAGAACGCCTACTTCGATGCGGGATGAGATGATCGGGTCGGGTGCTGGTCGCAATTCCGATCAGCGGTAACCTGGGCGGCCACCTAGCGCCCACTGCCCGGGCGCTATAGACGCGCATCTAGTGACGACGACCAGCGACGACCAGCGAGGAGGCCGAGCATGGGCTCGGTGATCAAAAAGCGCCGCAAGCGCATGTCCAAGAAGAAGCATCGCAAGTTGCTGAGAAAGACTCGGGTGCAGCGCCGCAAGCTGAAGAAGTAGTCTCAGCGCGCCGGCGGGCGCAGGAGGCAGCATGTCGTCCACGGTTCTGGTGACCGGGGCGGGCCGCTTCGTCGGTGGCCGGCTGGCGGCCCGGCTCGCCGCCGACTCCAGCATCGATCGTGTTGTCGCCATCGACTCGGTTCCGCCAGGACCGGAGCTGTCTCGCCGGCTGGGGCGCGCCGAGTTCGTCCCTGTCGACCTGCGCAGTCCACTGATCGCCAAGGTGATCTCCGACGCGAAGGTCGACACCGTGGTGCACGCCTCGCTCAGTGCCCATCCGCGCAGCGTCGGTGGACGCGGGGCGATGCAAGAGCTGAATGTCATCGGCACGATGCAGCTGCTCGCGGCCTGCCAACGCTCGACGACAGTGGCCCGGCTGGTCGTGAAGTCCACCGCCGCGGTGTACGGGCTGAGCTCGCACGATCAGGCTGTCTTCAGCGAGCGCGACGAACCGAATGGCATCCCGCCGTCCGGCTATGCCAAAGACGCCGTGGAGGTGGAGGGCTACATTCGGGGTTTCGCCCGGCGGCGCGCGGATGTGGACGTCACGGTCCTGCGCTTCACCAACGTCATCGGTCCGCGCATCGATTCCGCGCTGAGCCGGTACTTCAGTCTGCCGATGGTGCCTACCGTCTTGGGCTACGACGGCCGGTTGCAGCTGTTGCACGAACAGGACGCGCTGGCGGTGCTCGAGCGCGCGACCCGTGCGCGGCTGCCGGGTGTGGTCAATGTCGGTGGTGAGGGAGTGCTGCTGGTCTCGCAAGCGATCCGCCGGGTCGGCGCGATCGCTGTGCCGGTACCAGGGCCTGCGGTGGGCGCCGCCGCGCGGCTGCTGCGAGGTGCCCAACTCGTCGGCTATTCACCCGAACAGATCAAGTTGCTCAGCTTCGGTCGAGTTGTCGACACCACCCGGTTGCGCACGGAATTCGGCTTCATCCCGCGATGGACGACTGCCCAGGCTTTCGACGACTATGTGCACGGCCGAAGGTTGCGCCATTGCCTGCTCAGGCTCGCGGCTCGGCTGCGCTAGCCGGCGGTGGCAGGATGCCGGAGGCCCGAGTGATCCCATTGCACCGCGCGGCGCAGGCGCAGGACTCGCGCGAGCCGCAGTGGTACGGGGATCTGTTCAGCCTGCTGGCATTCGCACGCAGGCGGCTGACCGGCGACTATACCGTCGACGACTTCGGCTTCGACCCGGATCTCGCCGATCACGTCTTGTTGCCGCTGTTGCGACCGTTGTACCGGACGTGGTTTCGCGTCGAGACGACCGGTATCGATCACCTACCCACCACCGGCCGTGCGCTGGTGGTCGCCAACCATTCCGGGACGTTGCCGATGGATGCCCTGATGACCGCCATGGCGGTACACGAGGAGCACCCGGCCAGGCGGCATCTGCGGATGCTCGGTGCCGAGCTGCTGTTCCGGATGCCGGTCCTCGGCTCGCTGGCGCGTAAGTCCGGCCAGACCCTGGCCTGCGTCCCCGACGCCGAGCGGTTGCTGGCCGCCGGTGAGCTGGTGGGGGCATGGCCAGAGGGATTCCAGGGCCTCGGCAAGCGTTACCGCGACCGGTACAAGCTGCAACGGTTCGGCCGGGACGGGTTCGTCGCCGCAGCGTTGCGCAGTAGAGCGATGATCATCCCGTGTGCCGTCGTCGGCGCGGAAGAGATCTACCCGATGATCGCTGATGTCAAGCCGCTGGCTCGGTTGCTCGGCACCCCGTACTTCCCGGTGACGCCCCTGTTCCCGCTGCTGGGACCGCTGGGGATGGTGCCGTTGCCGTCCAAGTGGTACATCGAGTTCGGTGAGCCGGTGCGGACTGACACTTACGAGCCCGGTTGCGCGGAGGATCCGATGCTGGTCGTCAATCTCACCGACCAGATCCGCGAGACCATCCAGCAAGCCCTGTACCGTCTGGTCGCCCAGCGCCCGAACCCCTTTTTCGGCTAACTCCCCGCCCCGGCGTGTCGCGCCCCCACGTCCCGCGTGCCGCGATCCGGTGCACACCGTGTCGCGTCTGCTCGTACCATTAGCGGCGGATGTGCGCATAGATTTGCCGATGCGCGATCGCTGCGCTCCATCGCTGGTTGTGAAATGGAGATACCAGATGTGAACAAGGCGTCTGTGATCCGACGGACTGCTGCGGGCGCCAGTCTGGGTCTGGCTGGCATTTACGCGTACAACGTGGCCCGATACCGGCGCGCCGCAGGTAAGGGTTTCGATTTGTCCGATCCGCCCGCCGTGGGCAGCAACGAGTTCGTGGCCTTTGTCGAGGCTCTGGTTCAGGCGCCCCGCCGGGAAGGCAATCGGCTGACGATTTTGCGCAACGGGTGTGAGATCTTCCCCGCCATGTTGGAGGCCATCAGCGCGGCCAGGGAGTGCATCGACTTTTCCACCTACATCTACTGGGCGGGCGATATCGCCCCGCAGTTCGCCGGCGCGCTGGCGGACAAGGCATCCGAAGGTGTCGAGGTGAACGTGCTGCTCGACGCGCAGGGCAGCGCCAAGATGGACCGCGGGCTCATCGAGCGCATGCGCACGGCTGGTGCGACGGTGATCTGGTTTCGCCCGCCCCACTGGTACAACGTGCAGAAGCTCAATAAGCGCATGCACCGGCGGCTGCTCATCATCGACGGCAAGGTGGGCTTCATGGGTGGAGTGGGGATCGCCGAGCAGTGGACCGGAAACGCCGAGGACCCCGAGCATGAGCGGGAAACCCACCTTCGGGTCGCGGGACCGGCTGTCCGCGACCTGGTGGGCGGTTTCCTAGAGAATTGGACGGAGGGCACGTCTGCATTGCTGTCCGCCTCGCATTTTCCGGACCTCGGCGCCTTCGAAGACGGGGTACCGGTTCAGGTATCCCGTACCGTGTCCACCGCTGGCACCCGGGGGCTACCGGAAATGCTGTGGGCAGCGGTGGCCGGATCCAAGGAGCGCTTCTGGGTAACGACGGCATTCTTCGCCCCGCGACCCGCTTTTGTCGACGCGCTCTGTGACGCCGCGTGCCGGGGAGTGGACGTCCGCATCCTCACCGGTGGTCCCCACCAAGACCAGCAGATCGCGCGTGAGGCGGGCCACCGCTCGTATCAGCGGATGCTCGAATCCGGGGTGCGGATCTTCGAGTACCAGCAGGCCAAACTGCACGCCAAAGTGATCACGATCGATGGCGTCTGGGCGAACGTCGGCTCCAGCAATTTCGAGAACCGCTCACTGTCGCTCAACGATGAGATCAACATGTCCATTCAGGACGCCAGCGTGGCGGCCGAGCTGGAGCGGCAGTTCTACGACGATCTGGCGGTGTCGCGGGAGTTGGACATCCAGAGCTGGAGTCGCCGGCCGCTGGCCAAGCGAGCTCGGGAATACGCGACCGATCTGATCCGCCAGTCGGTGTAGCCGCCAGAGGATACGCTGCCTGCCGTACCCGTAGCGATGGTTCGGGTAAGGGGCCGTATGAGTGCGGCTCGATACCAGCTGGCCCGTCAGCGCAGACCGGCCAGCGACCGTCCGAGCTGACGCGACACACCGGGCACGAAGACGCGACACACCGGGGAGCCGGGGGAGGGGGTCAGAGGCGGGGGCGGCGGTGGTAGGCGAGGCCCGCGGCGACCGCGCCAGCCGCCACTCCGAGGCCGAGTGCCGAGGGTACCCCGAGCATCGCGGCTCGGCGGCTGGCCCGGAAGTCCCGGATCTCCCAACCGCGGGCACGAGCGACCTCACGAAGATCGGGATCGGGGTTCACGGCGACGGCAGTACCGACCATCGACAGCATCGGAATGTCGTTGGCGGAGTCGGAGTAGGCGGTGCAGCGACGCAGGTCGAGTCCCTCCTTGGTGGCCAGCGCTCGCACCGCCTGCGCCTTGGCGGCTCCGTGCAGGATGTCGCCCACCAGCCGGCCGGTGTACACCCCGTCCACGGTCTCCGCCACCGTGCCCAGAGCACCGGTGAGCCCGAGCCGGCGAGCGATAATCGTGGCCAGTTCCACCGGGGTCGCGGTAACCAGCCATACCCGCTGGCCGGCCGCGAGGTGCTGGTGGGCCAACGCCAGCGTCCCAGACCAGATGCGATGAGCCATCAATTCGTCGTAGATGTCCTCGCCGACGTCGACGAACTGGCGGGTAGACCGACCAGCCACGAACGACAAGGCCTGCTCGCGGCTGGTGCGGATCTGGGCAGCGCTGAGTTCCTTGCCGACCACTCTGAACTTCAACTGCTGCCAGGCGAACGAGGTGAGCGGCCCGGCGGGGAAAACCTTCCGCGCCGCCAAACCCTGTGCGAAGTAGAAGATCGACGCGCCCTGCACCATGGTGTTGTCAACGTCGAAGAATGCGGCCGCAGTGAAATCCGCCTCGACGCCAGTCGGGGTGACGCCAGCGAGATCTGATTGTGCAGCGCCATTCCCAACAGTGTCGTTCTCAGCAGGGGCTTCCCCGGCAAGGATGTCCAGGGCGATCTTTTCATTGTGGATATCCTGATGGCGGATGTCCTGATGGCACGTGCCCTGATGGAACTGTCGTGACATGCCGATCCCACCCTGATTTCGGAGTTGCCGGTCCCTTCGTCATCAGTTCTGCTCAAGGCGAGCAGAATGCGATCACTAGACTGCTCTCATCACTAGACTGGCCTGACGTCTTCTGCTGAGCAACCAAACAATAAGGATCTAATTAATATCCGCGAGGTGGACGCGCGCTGACAGCCTATCCAGGAGGCAGCAAGCGTGGCTGCAAAATCCATGGTGGTAGTGGCGCAGCCGGCTTCGGTGAATCGTGACCGGGCAAGGGTTGCCACGGCTGAGATTGCAATGGTTCCGATCCTGGCTGGTTCGGGGTCGAGAGCACGCTGCCTGGATTCCGGGTGGAAGGCAGCTTGGGACCGCCGGTTGTGCCCGGTTGAGTGGGCACCGGAACCGCGTTGGCGGCCGGCGGGCGCAGCACCAGATTCGGCGGTGTGACCACGGTGGGCTGGCTCACCGGTGGCGGCGCAACAGGGACATCCGGCAGCGGGGCCGCCGAGGATGTTCCATCGACCGGAACCGGCTTGCACGCGTCGCGAGCGGGGAGCAGCCCCAAGTCGTCGCGGGTACCGGTGGTGATGGTGACGCAGTTGGACCGGTGGCTCAGGGCGGCAGTGCGGGTGATGATGCGATCCAGCAGGGCCAGCGAACTGTCCATCCGGGAGCTGGTCGGCAGCGCCAATGCGGCCCGAACGGTGCTTAGCCGGGTCCTCTGCTGTTCGGCCCAGCTACGCAAGTCGGACAGGCTGCTGGGCTGACCGCTGAGTGCGAGACCGGTGAGCAGCCGTGCGCCCGCAGTGGCGTCCGAGTCGAAATCATCGAGCGCGTGGAAGAATTTGAGCTGCCCTGCCGACCCGTTACCGGCGGCGCTGGCTTGATCCGCCATGATTTCGATCTCGTTGACCCGTGCGCTGGCGAATTCCAGGTGCTTGAGCGCCTTGGGCTGGTCACCGAAAGTCAATCCGAGTTCGGCGGACTCGGCGGTGCGCTTGACGCTGTACAGCGCGTCTCCGGGCACCGCATCCCGGGCCAGCAGCAGGCTCATCCCCGACAGCGACATCAGCAGGCACAATGCCGCCGCTGCGGCCACCACCAGCCGTCCCCGGGTCTGATCGGGAATCCACCGTCGCCGATCGGAGACTCGCATCGGCAACACCGGGCTGTTGCCTTCGTGGACTACGGAGTGGAACTCCGCCATCACCCGCCGGCGCATCCGGTCCCGTTCCATCGATGTCGGACCGGCTGAGCCACCTACTTGACGTAGGGTTGCAGCGATGGCGAGCTCGCGTTGCAAGGCCAGATCGGAAACATCGCGCATGCCATTATCCACAGCGCGGGCGAAAGCCTCGTACTCTTGACCGTCGCTGGGTCGTCCCCCGGATGTGCGCGTCGTCCTCACCGCCTTCGGGCCCTGGGGCCATGTCCCTGGGAGCAACGAGCGGCCTTGCCAGTAGTTACGCCCGGGCGGAACGCGGGAGGGGTGAATGTGATAGTCATCGCAGTCCCTCTGGCAACAGCTGCGCCAGCCTGCGAACTGCGCGATGTTGCAGCGCCTTGACCGCACCTTCGTTGCGGCCCATCACCGCAGCGGTCTCCGAGACCGACAGGCCCTGCATGAAGCGCAGCATGATGCACTCCTGCTGATCCCTGCCCAGCTGCGCGACGCAGCGCATGAGCTCGGTCGCGGTGGCCTCCTCCACCACCTCGTGCTCAGGGCCGCGGTCGTCTGCGCTCGAGTCGAGAATGTCGGCAGTGGTCATCTCCAGTCGGTAGCGGCTGGACTTGACGTGGTCGAGCACCAGGTTACGCGCGATGGTGACGAACCACGCCCCGACATCGCGGCCCTGGTAGCTGACCGAGGAGATCCGCCGCAACGCGCGCAGGAACGTCTCGCTGGTGAGGTCCTCAGCCAGCGGACGATCACCGACCCGGAACAGGATGAACCGGAAGACCACATCGACATACCGGTCGTAGAGCTGCCCAAAGGCAGCCTGATCGCCCTGCTGGGCGGCCGCGACGAGTTCCCACGCCGCGGTGTCGACCTCTGCGGCGGGGGGCTCGGCGGTGCTGGCAGTCCCCACGACCTGGTCCAGGTTCGTCACGCTCGGATTCGATGCGCTCTGATCCGGGATCGGGGTGTTGGGGCGGGCGAACTTCACGCGATCAGGTTGGACGTTCGACGGCGGCCCATCGCGGGTCGGCCCCGGGGTTCTGAGAACCATCTCGGTTGCGGCATCAGCCACTCCTCGATCGCTCGTGCGGACCGTTCGGGTCATCTCCTCGGCTGAGGCGTGCGGAAGCATACGACGGCCACACGCTACGGGGTGCACCTCCTAGGCTTCGCACAGTAGGTAACTGGTGTAACGGGTCGTCAATGGTCGCCAAAAGTCACTGGCTGCGATCGCGTTGCCGCGCGCGGTCCCTGCTGGTGCGGTGCAGACGCCCTGGTGGCAGGCTGGCTGGATGCGCCACGAGGTGACGCTGTTGGTGCGGGCGCAGTGTCCGGCCTGTGCCACGGCCCGAGAGGACGTCTCCCGGATCTGCGCCGAGATGGAGGTGTCGTGGCAGACCACGGACGTCGACTCCGACCCGCAACTGCGCGCCGAGTACGGCGACCGGGTGCCGGTGATCCTCATCGACGGGCGCGAACACGGGTTCTGGGCGGTGCAGGAGCAACGCTTACGGGCGGCCCTGCGCGGGTAAGCACCAGCACGGTGTGATCTGGTGATTGAACCTCGCGCCGGTCGGTATCCGAACGGGCAGTCATGACGTCAACCCGGTTACGCGCCCCGATGGCCGCCCCCGTGGCGGCTGCCGCCGGGCTGCTGTCGATGGCTGCGGGGTTGGCGGTTGGGCACCTGGTGGGCGCGCTCATCTCGCCGAGCGCCTCGCCGTTGCTTGCCGTGGGTGCCACCGCGATAGACCTCACCCCGACCTGGCTGAAGGACTTTGCGGTCCGTACCTTCGGCACCTACGACAAGGTCGTGCTGCTGTCGGGCATGGCCGTGGTGATCGCAGTGGTCGGTGTGGTCGCCGGCCTGATATCCCGGCGTTCCCGCACCCCCGGACTGGTGCTGATCGTGGTGCTCGGCGTGATCGCCGACGTCGCGGTGCTGACCCGTCCCA
>DATFDO010000290.1:0-4821 GCA_035252045.1 Pseudonocardiaceae bacterium | reverse complement strand
CGCCGACGCCGGGGTGCTGGCCACCGAGACGCCGCTGTCGGTCTGCATCCACCGCTACCTGGCGCAGCATCCGGACGCCGCCCGGGAGCTGTTCGGCCAGTCGCGGCTGCCCACCCTGGCCCAGTACGACCCGCGCAGCCGGCTGTTCGAGACGCACGGCTCGACGCTTGCGTTCACCGGCGACAACGGCATCCCGCTCATCCGCTACCACATCGCCGACACCGGTGGCCTGACGCCCTTCGATGACATGATCGCTTACCTGGCCGGCCGTGGCTTTGACCCGGCCGCTGAGCTTGCCGGGATTGGCGGACGCGTCCGCGAGCTGCCGTTCGTGCACGTCTTCGGGCGCTCGCAGTTTGTGGTGTCGTACTACGGCGCGAACATCTACCCGGAAAACATCACCGTCGGGCTGGAGCAGCCCGCGGTCGCCGCCTGGGTCACCGGCAAGTTCGTCATGGAAGCCAGGGAGGATGCCGACCGTGACCGCTACCTGGCGATCGCCGTCGAGCTGGCTGCCGGGGTGGCCGGCAGCCAGCAGATCCAGGATGCGGTAGCGCAGTCGATCGTCACCCAGCTGCGCCGGCTCAACAGTGAGTTCGCCCACTACACGCCGCCGCACCGCCAGCGTCCGCAGGTGACTCTGCACGCCAACCGTGATCCGGAGTACTTCCCAGCCGGCGTCAAGCACCGTTACACCCGCTAATTCGGCCCATGCCGACTACCAGACCACGGCATCAGATCACCGAGACGCCAGCCGTGGCCCGTGGCCGAAGTGCTCGTCGGCGCGGCAAAGCCCGACGCGCCCACGAGATGCTCGCGGACCTGCACGCCATCGGCATCCACGTCGCCGATCGACACGACGGGGAGCCACTGCGGCTGGCGAGCCTGCGAGCCGTGTTCGGGCTGAAAAATCCCCGACTGCTGCGCACTGGACGTCGCCCGGCTAAGGCCGCCCGCCGGTATCACGTCACCGTCGCCTTTCCCTCTCTGATCGTCCCTTCAACACACCTGGCATCTTCCTGTGAATTTACCGGGAGCCGGTAAAAAGCCGTAAGAATAGCCGACGCGGCGGCGACGTATCGGGTATGCGACGCCTATTGGTACCCGTCACCACGGCGCTACTGTGCATTACCGGCGCCGGGTTGGCTTCGGCGGCGGTCGGACCGAAGGCCGTGCATCATCCGGCCGCTCCGCCAGCTGCGGTGAGCGCCCCCCGCACCGTCCCAATGACGAGCCAGCCGGTGTCCTCGGCCGACGAGCAGGCCCCTGTCGTCGACCAGGCTGTCGTGGCGGCGCGGGTGAACCAGGCGACGCAGGCTGTCGTGCCTGGTGCGCAGGTCGGCTATGCGGTCTTCGACCGCACCACCGGCAGGCTGTTGGCCAGCGAGAATGCTGACCAACCAGTGGCGTCCATGTCGGTGGTCAAGTTGCTGATCGCGCTGGACGTGTTGGCTCGGGACAACGGGGCGGCGCCGGATCCGGGTACCCAGCAGCTGCTGCACCAGATGCTCGCCACCAGCGACGACCAGATCGCCGACGATGTGTGGACGGCCGGCGGTGGTCCCGCCATCGTGACCAGAATGGCCGGGCTGCTGCGGCTCTCCGGCACCCGACCGCCCGATGATCCCGGCGAGTGGGGCGACACGATGATCACACCACAGGATATGGTGACTGTTTACCGATACGTCACGGATCAATTATCTAAAGACAACCAGGATTTAATCCTTGGTGCGTTGTCAGAGGCCCCCAAGGTCGCCGCGGACGGTTTTAACCAGTACTTCGGGATTCCGGACGGGATGCCCGATACCAGCTGGGCGATCAAGCAGGGGTGGGGAACCAGCGGCTCCGCGGCAGTGATGAACAGCACCGGCTTGGTCGGACCGGGCTGGCGCTATGTCGTGATCGTGTTGGCCGCTGCGCCGGCCAACACGTATGCCACGCTGCCCGCCGCGGTCACCGCGGCAACCGGTGCCTTGGCGGGTTTGGTCCACCCCACACCGTCATAGCCCAGCCCTATGCTCGCAGCGTGACAGGTGTTCGAGTCCTGGCCGTCGGTGCGGCGCTCGCGCTGGTGTTGGTCGGTTGTGCCTCGAAGGGCACGCAGAGCCAGACCGGTGACACCGTGAACCTGGGCGCGTCGATGTCGTTGAGCGGTGCCCTGGAAAAGGAAGGCAAGCTGACCCAGCAGGGCTACGACTACTGCGCCAGCACGGTCAACGCCAAGGGTGGCGTTCCGGTCGGCGGCCGGACGCTGCGGCTGCACATCGACTACTCCGACGATCAGTCCCAGCCCGATACCGCTGGTCAGCTGGTGGACCAGTTCAACGACAAGGGCTACCACCTGATCCTGGGTCCGTACGGCTCGGCCACCACGGGGGCGGCCATGGCGGTCGTCGAGCGCAACGGCCAGGTGATGGTGGACAGCTCCGGTGCCGACGACAAGCTGTTCGACCGCGGTTACCGGCGCACCTTCGCGGTGCTGTCCCCGGCGTCGGTGTACGCGACGTCCATTGTCAACGCGATCAACGAGCTGGCCGCGCCCAAGCCGCGCAGTATGGTGTTCCTCTCCGCTGACGACGGGTTCTCCAAGACGGTCGCCGCGGCCGGCGAGGCACAAGCTCGCAAGCTGGGCTTCACCGTGTCGCCCACTCAGCAGTTCCCCGCCGGCACCACCGACGTGTCCAGCGCGCTGACCAAGATCAAGCCGGGTAAGCCGGACGTGATCGTCGGCTCAGTGCATCTGGCGGAAGGCATCGCGATCATCAAGCAGGCCGCTGAGCTGGGCGTGCAGCCGGCCGGGGGCTTCGCCGAGACCGTCGCACCGCCGACCCCGGACTTCGTCACGACACTGGGCGCCAAAGCCAACGGCGTGCTCAGTTCGAGCCAGTGGGTACCCGAGGTCAAGGGCTCCGATGCGTTTTTCGGTACCGCCACCGACTACCGCAACGGTTTCAAAGCGGCGTTCGGCCATGATCCGGAGTACCACAATGCCGAGGCCACCGCTGCCTGCCTGGCCATGGTGCTCGCGGTGCGCAACGCCGGTTCCACCGACCCCGGCACGGTGCGTGACGCCTTGGCGCGGCTGGACGAGCAGTCGTTTTTCGGCCCGCTGAAATTCAACGACCGTGGCGAGAACGTCGCCAAACCGATGTCGGTGGTCCAGATCCAGAACGGCAAGCTGGTCACCGTCTGGCCACCCGACCAGGCCGCCGGCCGGCTGATCTGGCCAGGCGCCACCGGGTGAGCGCGCTGGCGCAGGCCACCGTCTACGGGCTGCTGCAGGGCGGCCTCCTCGCGATGATCGCGGTCGGGTTCTCCCTGGGGTGGGGCGTGATGAACGTCATCAACCTGGCGCATGGCGCCTACGTGCTGCTCGGCGCCTACATCGCGTGGGAGTTGCACGCCGCGTGGGGCCTGGACCCGCTACTCGGCGCGGTGGCCGGCGGCCTGTTGATGTTCGGCGTCGGGTACGCGGTGCAGCGGATGCTGGTCAACCAGATCGTCAACGCGCCGATCTTTCTGACCCTGCTGTTGACGTTCGGGTTGCAGTTGGTGCTGGTGCAGGGCATGGCGGTGGTGTTCAGCGCCGACTACCGCTCGATCGCGACGGCATACGCATCGGAGTCGTTCGCCATCAATGATGTCCGGGTGCCTTACGGGCGGTTGCTCGCCTTCGGGGTCGCCGTGCTGGCCACCACGGCTTTGGTGGTGTTTGGCCGGCGCAGCCGCACCGGTTTGGCCATCCTGGCCACCGGGATGGACCGCACCGCGGCCCGGCTGATGGGCATCAACGCCCGCCACGTGTACGCGTTGACCGCGGGCATCGCCGCGGCACTGGGGGGCGCGGCCGGCGCCTTGGTGGGTCTGGTCGGCACGTTCAGCCCGCCGGATGCGGCCAGGTTCACCCTGCTGAGCTTCGTGATCTCAGTGCTCGGCGGATTGGGCAATATGTATGGCGCGCTGCTGGGCGGGCTGGTGCTGGGCGTGGTGCAGGCCTGGGCCGGCCAGTACCTGCCGGGGACGTGGGTGAACGCGGTGGCTTTCGCCGTGCTGGTCGGGGTGCTGATCGTGCGCCCGGCCGGGCTGGCCGGTCGGGCGTTCTACGAGGCGCGGGTGGAGGTGACGTGAGCCGCCCGGTGGTGGCGTGGGCGCTGGCCGCCGCGGTGGTGATGGCCGGGATGGTCCTGCTTCCCAGCCAGCTCTACACCGGGCAGGTGCGGGTGGTGACCGCCGTGCTGATGTTCGTCGCGCTGGCCCAGGCGTGGAACATCATCGGCGGCTTGACCGGCTACGCCTGCTTCGGTCAGGTCGCGTTCTTCGGGATCGGCGGTTACGCCACCGCGGTGCTGATGGAGCACGCGAACTGGTCGTTCTGGACGGCGCTGCCGGTCGCCGCGTTGGGGTGCGCGGTGTTCGCCGCGTTGATCGGGCTGCCGCTGCTGCGGTTGCGCGGGCACTATTTCGCAATCGCCACGCTCGGAGTAGCCGAGGGGATGCGGGAGGTGGTCACCAATCTGGGGTGGCTCACCGGCGGGGGAGCCGGGATCACCGTGCCGACGGTGGGTGCGCGGGGCACCGCGTGGCTCGGCAACGACCGCTTCTACCTGCTGTTTTTGACGCTGGCCGGGCTGGCCGTGGCGGTGGCAGCGCTGACCGCGCACAGCCGGTTCGGCTACGGGCTGCGCGCGATCAACCAGGACGAGGACGCCGCGGCGGCGGCCGGTGTGAACACCACCCGCGCCAAGGTCACGGCGCTGGCCATATCTGCGGCGCTGACCGGGCTGGTCGGTTCGGCGTACGCGTTCCAGCAGGTCACCATCT